>NZ_JAHKRK010000102.1 GCF_019396355.1 Pseudonocardia nigra | reverse complement strand
CCTGGCCCTGGCCGTCTTCCTGCTCAAGATCCTCGACCCGCATACCTTCGTCCGTGACCGCCCCGACCGGGCCAGCCCGCGGGCCACGAAGAAGGCCGGCGACTTCCCCGCCCGCAAAGATCAACCCAGCGTCGTCCACGTCACCCGCCGCATCCAACTCCACTGCCTCCGACAGCGGTCACCGACCTAACGCAAGGCCATTGGCCCCCGCCCCGGCCACGCGGACCGGTCGCCTGCCCAACGGTGAGCTGCGCCGTCAGGTGGCGGTCCACCTCGACGAGGCGCCCGCCGACACGTTCACCGCCGGGGAGATCGCCCGGGCGTTGGGCCGATCGTCCGGCGCGGTCGCGAACGCGCTCGTCGTGCTCGCCTCGCACGGTGAGGCCGAGCTGGTGACCGAGCGGCCCGCGCGGTACCGCGCCACGCCGGGGACCGGGCGCCTCGCGTCCGTGCCGCCCGCCCCTCCCCGGCCGTCCGCCCCAGTGCCGTCGGCCCCGGAGCCCTCGTCGACCCCGGGGCCGTCGACCCCGCCCGCGCCTCCGACGGCCGGGCCCGCGGCACCCGCCGGACCCGTTCCGGCACCGGGACCGGAGGAGGGGACGGTCACAGGGCCGGTGGCGCGCCCGAACGGACAGCTCTACCACCCGCGCACGGTGGCGGGGATGCCGGACGTGACCGCGCTGCGGAGGTTGCGCGCGGCCGGGGTCCCGGCCCTGCTGTACGGCCCGCCCGGGACGGGAAAGACCTCGGTGGTCGAGGCGGCCTTCGGCGACCTGATCACGGTGCCCGGCGACGGCGACACCACGGTCGCGGATCTCGTGGGCGAGTACACCCAGACCCCGGAGGGCCGCTACGTGTTCGTGCACGGCCCTCTGATCCGGGCCATGCGCGAGGGCCGCCCGCTGTTCGTCGACGACGCCACCCTGATCCCGCCCAACGTCCTCGCCACCCTCTACCCCGCGATGGACGGGCGCCGTCAGGTGATCGTGAAGGCCAACGGCGGCGAGGTGGTGGACGCCGCCCCCGGGTTCTACGTGGTCGCCGGGCACAACCCGGGGGTCCATGGCGCGGTCCTGACCGACGCCCTGTCGTCGCGGTTCTCGGCGCAGATCCAGGTGTCCTCGGACTACGACCTCGCCGTGCAGTTGAAGGTCGACCGGCGGGCGGTGCGGGCGGCACGGAACCTCGCGACCCGGCAGCGGCGCGGCGAGGTCGGGTGGGCCCCGCAACTTCGGGAGCTGATCGCGTTCGACCGCATCGCGCAGGTCCTCGGGGTTGAGGCGGCCGTAGGGAACCTCGTCGGGGTCGCGCCGGAGGAGGACCGCGAGATCGTCGCCACCGTGGTCCGCGACGCGTTCGGCGCCGAGCACGCCCCCCTCGCCCTGGGCAACCGCATCTGATTCCCGGCCACCCCACCGCCCCCAACCGATCCTGAGGAGCACGCTATGAGCACGCACCTGATCACTGACCCGACCGCCGCCCCCACCACGGCCGCGCCCGTGACCGGCCCGGCCTGGCTGGCCCTGTCGGCGGCGATGACCGACGAGGTCCCGGTCATCGCCGACCGCGACGACCTGCTGGTCACGATCGCCCCCGGTGCCGGGCGGGGCGCCCCGGCGTGTTTCCTGCCCGCCCTGGCCCGGATCGAGGTCAACGGCTACCACCTCGGCGGGGTCGACCCCGCCACCGTCGCCCCGCACCGGATCGGCGACCGGGCCCGCTACGGGCCCGCGTGGGGGCTGCTGGTCCACGAGTGCGCCCACGCCGCGCACTCGGTCTGGGAGGCGCCCCCCGGTGCGCCCCCGGGCGCGGTCGCGGCGGCCGAGGAGTTGGAGGAGTCGCGGATCGAGGCCGTGCAGGTGGTACGGCGCCCGGACGACCGGCGCTGGTTGCGGGCCTCGGCCACCCACCTGATCCTCGACGAATCCGGGCTGGTCGACCCCGCCCGGCGCCTGGGCATGACCCGCGCGGACGCGGGACGGGCAGCCGCGCTGCTGCTCGCCCGGGTCGACGCCGGGATCCTCAACCCGGACGAGGTCGAGCCGGTCGCACTGGTCGTGACCGAGGTCCTCGGCGGGGCCACCGCGACGGTTCTGCGGGAGATCTGGACCGCCGCGCACGCCACCGCGGACACCGACGCCGAGGCGATGATCGACCTCGGGCGCCGGTGGTGCGACGCCCTCGGCACCGACCCCGCCACCGCCCCGGGGACGGGCCCGGACGGTGCCCCCGGCACCGCCGGTGACCCGACCGACGGCACCGGCCCGACCGGCGGGGCCGTCGCCGATGAGCGGCGCGATCTCCGACGCGCTCCGCCGCATCGACGCCGCCGTCGCGCACGAGCCGGTCCCCGGCGCCACCGACGGCACCCCCGCCACCGCCACCGCCACCGGCCCGGCGGGTGACCCGGCCGCCCGTGCCGCCGCCGACGCCGCCGCCCGGGTGTTCGGCCCCGCCACCCCCGACGGCACTGGAGCGGCCACCACCGGCGCGCCCGGCGGCGGGGCCCGGGACGTCATCGCGGGCACCCGGGCGCCCACCCCCGACGAGCGCCGCGCCGCGCGGGAGGTGGGTCGGGCGCTGAACACCGCCGGGGTCCGGGACCGGGTCGCAACCCGTACCACCTCGGCGCTGCCGCCCGGGCGCCTGCGCATGCGCGGGGCGCTGGCCGCCGACGCCCAGCGCGCGGCCGGTGCGATCCCGACCGCGGAACCGTTCACCCGCACCACCCGCCGGGCGGTGCCGACCCCGCCGCTGCGGCTGGGCATCGCGTGCGACGTGTCCAGCTCGATGCGGGAGTTCGCGAAGCCGGTCACCTCGGCGGCGTGGATCCTCGCCCACGCCGCCGCCCACGCCCGGGTCCCCGCCACCACGGCCACCGTCGCCTTCGGCGACACAGTGCACGCCATCACCCACCCCGGGGCCGTGCCGCACGCGGTGACCCGGTTCCGCGCCCCGGACGGGTACGAGGTGGTCGACGAGGCCCTCGACGCCCTCGACGGGGCCCTCGGGCTGTCCACGCCGGGAGCGGCGCGGCTGCTGGTCGTGGTGTCCGACGGCATCTTCAGCCCGACTCCGGCCCGGGCCGCGCAGACCCGGATCGACCGTCTGCGGGGCTCGGGGTGCGGCGTGCTGTGGCTCGCCCCGCGCGGGCCTGTCACCCCGCTCGACGGGGTCACCGTCCTCCCGCTCACCGATGCCACCACCACCGCCCGGGCGATCGCCCAAGCGGCCACCGCCGCCCTGCGCGCGGCCCGCTGACTCCTGCGGGTGCCGGACCGCCCCCCGCCCCCTGCCCCCCGCGCGGCCGGTCCGGCACCCGCGACTCGCGACTCACACGACCGACACCCGCCCGACCGGAACGGAGCCACCGATGATCGCCACCACCGCCGCAGCCGTCCTCGCGCTGGACCCCCGACCCGCACCGCCCGGCCCGGGCGCCGATTTGAGCGGCCGCGCCGCGCACGTGCGGCGCCCCCCGTGTCCGCATGACCCGGGACGTGGCCGCCCGTCATGCTCGGTGTGCCCGCCGCGCGCGTGGTCGCGACCGACGACCCCGCCCGCCGATACGGCGGGCACCCCTGGCACCTGCTCACCGTCCACGACCCCGACGACCCAGCCACGACGTACCGGTTCGTGGCCGAGTCCGGGCTGGGCGGGTTCTACCTCCTGCTCGACGAGTGTCCCGACTGCTGCGCGCCCGAGGTGCCGATGGCGACTGTGTCCGGGCTGGCTGACCTCGGCCGTTACCTGGCCGCGAACCCGGCCCGTCCCGCCCGACGCCGTCGACCCCGACGACGAGGGCGACCACCCGGACCTGCCCGAGGAGTTCTTCGGCGACCCCGGACACCGCCCGGACTGCGAGATCGGCCGACCACGCCGGTGACCTACCAGCGCGCCTGACTCGCCACACGACGACCGACACGGCCCCCGCACGAGCGGGGACCGGGCCGGTCGTCGTGGCGTCACCGCGGGCACGTCGACGACGTAGACGTGCCCTCCCTGTGCGGTCGACAGGATGACGTCTGACCCCTACCTCATGTCGACCCCCGCCCGGCCAGCCCGCCGACCCAACCGGCGCCGACGGCAACGCGCGGGCCCCGAGGGACGTCACAGCTGGTGCCCCGCCCGTGCGGGTGTTCTCGAGAATCGGTTCCCCCCTGTGCGCCGAAGTCCCGGCGTACGCGGACGACGACCGCCTCGTGCCCTGTGGAGTGGGTCCGGGCCGGTCGTCGTGCGCTGGTTGCGCGAACACGCAGAGGGGTCCGGCCCCGCCCAACGATGCCTGGGCAGGCACCGGGGTGCCGCCGTTAACGGTGGCTCGGTGCAAACGGGGGCGGGGCTGACTCCAGGAGCGAGGTCACCAGCATGACGGACCGGCGCAGCTACGAGGGACGCGTGCAGGACGGCTACTACGTCTACGGCTTGGTGGATCCGCGCGCGCTGCTCGAGACGGACGACGACCCGCTCTTGAGTATCTTCTACGTGGGCAAGGGGCGAGGCGCCCGATGGGCGTTCCACGAGAAGGACGTGCACACGGCCCTGATGCGCGAGCAGGAGCGGCTCGGCGGCGATCCTCGAAGGCAGAGCGGATCCGCAAGATCCTCGACCGAGGACAGCAGGTCGCCGCACTACGGCTCTCGGCCGGCTACGTCGACGAGCAGGACGCCTACTTCGCCGAGGCCCTCGCCATCGACATGGTGGGCGCCGCTCTCGCGGCAGCCGGACGTCCACCGCTGACCAACGCGACGCCGGGGCATCGCGCCGGTTTCGTCTGGCTCCGCGAGCACTTCGTCTTCACGGAGACGACCGAGCAGGACCTGCCCATGATCGAACCGAAGGAGCCCGTCGATGCGGGAGATCCTCCGGCGGCGCCGAGTACGGAGATCCTGGTGAAGGGCACCGAGCAGGACCTCATCGAGCCGGGGCAGCGGCTCCTCAGAAACGGTTCTCTGCCATCGGCCCTCGCTGGCCTGGAGAGCAAGGTGGTAGCCATCGAGTTGCTCGGCGAGGACCACCCCGAGGCCATGGTGCGACGCGGCTGCGATCCGCTTGATCCGTGGACGGACCCGGAAGCGCGAAGTCGTGCACGCCGTTACTGGCCGATCGGGGCGGACCGCGTGGCGGGCTGGTTGCGCGATCTGGACACGATGCCCGACCGGTTGCTGCTGGGGATCCTGGAGCCCGGGCGGGCGCACCGTGGTGCGCTACGTCTGGGACGTCGACCGCACATCACCGTGGGAGTTCTACCCGCGGAGCAAGCGGTGGGGCGTTCCGCTCGGTGCCCGGGTCCGCGATCATCCTCGACTCGGTGCCGCCCTCTACGAGGCACGTGAAGGCCGACGCGTGCAGGTGCTTGCCAACACGCCTCGGGAGTTCGCGTCATCGACGTGTGACGAGATCGGTATGTGGCGGTCTGTTCGCTGCAGGTCGGGGGGCCGGAACACGTCGACGACGTAGGCGTGCCAGGAGCACGACCCGGGATGGCGCTCGACGCCGACGCACGGTCCCGCCGGGAGGCCGCGCAGCGGAGGCGGGCGTTGTCGCGTGTCCGTTTTCCTACGTGCCGGGGCGCTCGGTGTGCTCGGGCGCGGCGTCGTCGTCGGTCCGTGCGGCCGGGGCGAGGGCGTAGCGCTTGGGTCGGTCCTTCGTCCGCACGGCGTAACCCGCGGTGACGAGCCGCTCGAGGGCGTTGCCGACGGCGCCGGTACTGCGGCCGAGGTCGTGGCCGATCTTCGTCGGGCCGAACTCCCCGTCGGGGTGATCGCGCAGGTAGTCCTCGACCATCCCGTGCAGGGCGCCGGGCGCGAGCCGGCGTCCTCGGACGGCCGCCGTGGCCGCCGGGGTTGCGTCGTCGGGCCCGTCGCCCTCCGTCGGGTCGTCGTCGGTGTTCGCAGTGCCCGTGGTGGGCGTGCCCGCCACGTCGTCGGGCACGACCGTCGCCGGGGCGGAGTCGGCGTTGGCGGTGGCCTCCGCGCCGTCGTCGGTCCCGGCGGTCGGGTCGGGCGTCGAACCCGTCGTGTCGGTCGCCGCTTCGGCGGGAACCTCGGCGCCGGACGGTGCGGTCATTGCGTCGCCGGTGGTCTCGTCGGGGGCACCGCTCCGGTCCGTGTCGGCGTCGTCGACGGTGGCCGCGTCGTCGGTGCCCTCTGTCGGGTCGGCGGTGGGGCCGGTGTTCGGGCCGCTGGGGTCTGTCGCGGTGTCGTCCGCTCCGTCGGGCGGGGCGGCGTCGACGGGCGCGGGAACGACGTACCGGGAGGCGGATCGCCTGCCGTCGGTCGGGACCCGGGTGGCCGTGCCGTCGGCGACCCAGCGGGCGAGGATCTTCGCGGCGGTGGACCGCCCGATCCCGGCATCGCCGGACAGCTCGTCCGCGGTGCCGCCGGGCCGGGCGTGCAGGGCGGCCCAGAGACGGTCGCTCGCCGTGGCGACGCGGTCGGTGACCGTGCCGTCGTCGCCGTCGGGTCGGGCATCGTGGTCGTAGATGGTTGGGGTGTCATGGCTGTCGGGCGTGGTGCTGCTGGACATGACGGGCTCCGTGTCGTCGGTGTGCGAAGCGGTGGTCATGCCCCGGCCGGAGCGTGTGTGGCCCCCGGTGCGCTGCCGATGGTGCGGGCTACGGCCCTATGGACGCTTCCTTCGTCGGAGATGTCAAGCGGAGCGTGCGGACACCGTCGAGCAGCGGAAACAGCTCCCGGAGCCGTTCACGAGGGGATTCGGCGGGTCGAGTGGCGCCGGCGTAGTCGTCGCCATTCCACCGGTAGGGCTCGACCTGGACGGGCTCGCCGTAGCGGGGTGCGTTGATCATTTGCCCGCCGCCGAGGTAGAGCGCGACGTGGCGGATGCGGGCCGTGGCGGCGGCGCCGGGCGTGCCGTAGAAGACGAGGTCGCCGGGCAGCAGCGGGGCGCCTTCGGGGACGGGTGGGCCGGCGAGGTACTGGGTCTGTGCGGTGCGGGGGAGGGTGATCTCGGCGGCGGCATAGGCGGCGGTGGTGAGGCCGGAGCAGTCGAACCCGGCCTCGCCGTTGTCGGGGCCGTCACCGCCCCAGAGGTAGGGCAGGCCGCGCTGGCCGCAGGCGTAGTTGATGGCGGCGAGGGTGGCGGGGCCGGTGGCCTGGATGGTGTTGCAGTCCCCGGTGCCGGTGGGCAGCGTCGCGGCGTAGGCGCGGGCTTGGTCGAGGACGGCGCGCACGTACCAGTCGGCGTGGTTGTAGGCGAACAGGGCAGTGCTGAGGTCGCCGGTGCTCGCGCCGTTGTCGCAGAGGTAGTGGGCGGCGGCGTGCACGGCGTCGTGCGGGTCATAGCGCGAGGGCGGCTGGGCACCGCCAGGTGGGAGCGGGTGACGGGTGACGACCTCTGCGAAAGTCGGGGCGAGGAACTGCATTGGCCCGCCCGTTATCTGCAGGCCGGGAGGAGAACGCCTGCTCGGGTCGAGGGCCGTTCGCGAGGGACGTGAGCGAAGGGGCGACACAGCCTTGTTGGCGGGCTCGTGGCGCTCGCTACAGGTTCGGCCGTTGGCACTACGAACGCGAGGCCAATCGGAGGCGGAGCGTGAGTGATCGTGACCGCTGGGCGACGATCACCGACCGGTCAGGACAAACCGGACCGATTCGCACTAGTGTTCGAAGGGTGGCCGGATCCACTATATGTGGTGCCGTCGACACGCGATGGCCACTATAGAAGGGACGCGCCGTGCCCCGAACAGAGCGTCATGTGGTTCCCAATCCCAACGGCGGTTGGGATGTGAAGAAGCCTGGTGCCCAGCGGTCGAGCGGACACACCGACACGCAGGCAGAGGCGATCGATCGAGCGCGGGTGATCGTCGGCAACGAAGGCGGGGGCGAGGTGGTGATCCACGGTCGGGACGGACAGGTGCGCGATTCGGACACCGTCGCACCGGGCAACGACCCGAACCCTCCGCGCGATCGGAAGTAGCTCGAACCAGCCGAGCGGCGCCTTGGTCTCTGTGGCGAGGCGCCGCCCGGTGGCGGTTCGAGTCGTGCGGCGCTGGTTGTCAGTAGACCGAGACGTGGATGTGGTCGTAGTGGCATCCCGTGATGTTGGCCGAGTTGGGGCAGCCGTAGACGCTCGAGGTGTAGGGGCTCCAGGTCGCTGACTCGGCGGTCCAGATCTGGCCCTGCCAGATGAGGTAGTGGATGCCGTAGCCAGCTTGGGCTGCGGAGAGTTGCCGAGCGATCTGCCAACCGCGTGCGACGTCGGCGGGGTCGGTGGGTTTGAAGAAGACGTCACAGGCTTTGCCGAGGGGGTGGTCGCTGGTGGGGTTCTGGGTGTGCGGGTCCCAGCAGGTAGCTCCGCCGCGGGTGGCGCCGCTGGCGTCGAGGGCCTGGTAGAGAGTGAGAATTCGCGGGGTGAGCTTGCCGCCGGCGACGGTGGGGTCGGGTTGGGTGGCGGTTTCGGCGGTCCAGCCGTCGGCGCGAGTCGCGGCGACGCCGCGGTAGGTGGCGGCGCGGGCGAGGACCTGGTCGACGTAGCTGGTGGAGTGGTTGTAGGCGAAGATCGCGCCGCGCAGGTCGGTGGCGGCGCCGTTGTCGCAGAGGTTGAACGCGGCGGCGTGGATGGCGTCGTGCGGGTTGTAGCGCGAGGGCGGGGTGGCTCCGCCGGGTGGAATCTGGTGGCGGGCGAGGATGGCGTCCCAGGTGGTCGGGATGATCTGCATGGGGCCGGCGGCGTGGAAAGGGTTCTCGCCAGTGCGCACGCCGGGCAGGGTGCTGCGGCCGTGATCGGATTCGACCTTGCCGATAGCGGCCAGCACGGTCCAGTCCAGGCCGGGGCAAATGGTGGCGGCGCGTTGGTAGCGGACGAGCTGGTCGGGTGGGATGTCGGCGAGCGCGGTCTGGCTCGGTGCGGACGCGCCGCCCAGACCGCCCCCGACCAGCGCGGCGAGAGACGCCAGGCCGACGACGGTGAACAGCATGAGCATGGCTGCCGTTGCGGCGGCGATCTTGGTTGTGGTGGACACGGGTCTGTCACCTCCTGAGCAGGGCAGGACGACGGGCAGAGAGACGACGAGGCAGAGACGACGGGGTAGGGCAGGCGTGTGAGACCGGCTCTGCGGCCCGAGGCGTGGCACTCGCGGCGATGCCGACCGAGTCCCGGTGGTTTGGGTTGGTCGGACGCCGCGTTGCGGTGAGATCCCGCCGGCGGTGTGGTGATGCTCGCTGCGGGGAGGCGAGCGCCAGCCGGCGTGCGCCTGGATGCGCGCTGGGGGTGTCAGCGCGTCGGGGGCAGGTTCTCGGCGCGGATCATGCGGCGCAGGCTGGTGCGTGCGGCAGCGAGCGCGTCCTCGAGAGTGGTGACCTGGTCGCGCAGGGTCTGGATCGTCGACTCGTGCCGGCTGATGACGGTGGCCATCTCGGTGTTGATGCGGGTGAGCTCCTCGATGCGGGCAATGAGGTCGGACTTGGTGCGGGTGTCGAGCTGGGTGCCCAGGGCGCGGCGGAGTTGCTCGGTGTGCTGCGCGCGTTCGTCGCGTAGCCGGGTGATCTCGGCGCGGGCGAGCGCGAGGTCGGTCCGCAGAGCGGCGACGACGGTGTCGCCGTGGCGCATCGCTCGGTCGGGAACGGCGCGTTGGCGCTGTTGGGTGCGAGCGTTCTCGACGGCGTCGCGGATACCGGGGGCGTAGATGAGCCAGGTCGACACCTGCGCGCGGCGGGCGAGGGCGGTGGCGGTGATCGGGTCGCCGTCGGCGAGCATGGCGCGCAGGGTGGCCAGGACCCGGGTGCGCTTGACGGCGCTGTCGCGGCGCCGCGCGTCCACCATCGCCTCCGCGCTGCGCGCCGACGCCCCGCTGGGCTCCCGGGACGTCTGCGGCGTGGTCGTCGGCGTGGTCGTCGGGGTGGTGGTGAGCGTGGGTTTGGTGGCGTCGTGGGTGCTCACGGTGGGTCCTTGATGGTGAGCGGGAGCAGTGTGCGAAGTTGGCCGGCGCGGAGCGTGCGCAGCACGGCGCTGGCGTGTTCGACCTCGGCGCGTTCGTCGTCGGGCAGGGCGGCGAGCCGGTCGCGCATGGCGGTCGCGACCTGGCCGAAGGCGTCGGCCTGGTCGGCGAGGTTGCGGGTGACGAACTCGTCGGCGTCGAGCGCGAGGGCGATTTCGCGGTCGGCGCGCAGCGCGTTGATGTGCTCCTCGATGGCGGGCAGGTAGGACGGGTCGGGTCGGTAGAAGCCGCAGCCGGCGCACTGGAACCGGATCGGGCACTGCTTGCCGCCGGCCTTGACGTTGGACGGCTCGATGCAGTGGCCGAACGGCACGGCCACCGACCGCAACTCGTAGTCGGTCACCGAGCCGGAATGTGGGCTGCTTGCTGTGCTCGACTCGGGGCAGGGTCGGCCGGTGTGGTCGTGCACGTAGCGGCTCATGATCGTGATCGCCTGGCGTTTCCGGGCGAGCCCGACCTTGTAGTAGCCCTGGGTGACAGACAGGTCGCGGTGGTCCATCAGTTCCTTGAGGACCTCGACGCCGACTCCGGCGTCGGCGTGGCGTTGGGCGTATGAGTGCCGGAACGCGTAGGGGTAGATCAGCGTGCGGTCGAACGGCAGCGGCGCGCCGTCGGGGCCGGGGAGGTCGCTGTGCAGGGCCGGGATCGCCGCGACCCAGCGGCGCAGCGCGGTGGCCAGCCGGATCGTGGTCAGGTGCCCGGGCCCGGCCGAGGTGTGCGGGGCGGGGAATAGCCACCGCCGGTTCGGTTCCGGCAGCGCGAGCCGGCTGCGGTGGTGCTGCCAGCGTTGGACGATTGCGACGGTGTCGGTGGTGATCGGTAGGCGTCGGCGCAGGCGGCGTTGCTTGTGGTTGTCGTAGACAAAGCGCGTACTCGTCGCCGTCGATCTCCAGGCAGTCCGCGGCCAGCGTCACCAGTTCCCCGGGCCGCCGGCCAGTGTCGCGCAGCAGCTGGTAGGCGGTCTGGAACAGCGCTGCCGAGTCGGGAATGGGCCAGGTCCGGCCGTAGCGGTGGCCCGCGCTCTCCCAGAGCTCGAGGTGGGCGTCGAGTTGGGCGATGACGGATTCGGGGATGGCCTTGCCGATCTCGTCCTCGTTGGTCTCGTCGTCGCGGATCGACTGGGTGGACTGGCGGTGGAACGTGGCCGCCAGTTCGGCCAGCCCGCCGGTGGCGCGGCCGAAGTCGAGCACCTCGTGCAGCCGTGCCCACAGCCCGCGCCGGAAGTGGCTGTTGTAGCGCTGCCCGTCGGGGCGGGTGGCGCGGGTGAACGCGTCGAACACCACGGTCATGTCCGCGAACGACAGCTCGCTCGGCTCGTGACCGCCGCCGGGCCGCTGGGCCAGTGCGTGCCCGGCCAGCGCGCAGGCCGCCACCGTGCGGGAGAGCTTCTGCGCTTCCGGGCGGACGGTGTGTGCCCACTGCTTGGTCGCGTCGCGTAGCCACCGCTGGCTGATCGGGGTGAAGTCGACCGTGGCCAGGTTCGCGCGGCGCCCGGGGCGAGGTTCGGCGAGGTCGAGCGCGAGACAGTCCCACACGTCACGGTCGGTGTGTTTAATTCCGCGGAACTGCTCGAACGCCAACTCCACGATGCGGGTCAAGATCCGCGCGTAGGCGCGGACCGCGGCGTTGCGCGGCAACAGTACCGCCACCTGCTCGCAGGATGTAGCGGCCAGCGAGTCGAGATCGGCGAGCGCCTTGATCAGGGCGCGCATCGCGACCGGGTCGATCTTGTGGCCGTGTTGGTCGCGCTGCTGCAGCGCGTAGAGCAGTTCCCACCGCAGCGGCGGTTCCAGTGCGGCGAGGCTGAACTCGTGTGCGTGGCCGACGCGTTGCTGCCGCTGGGCCCACTGCTGCGGCGGGATCCGCTTGGCGGCGGCCCGGCCGGACTGGCTGCGCCGCCATGCCCGCAGGTGCGCGCTGCAGAGCTGGTGCTGGGCAGCGTCCCCAACGTTGTCCCCAGCGTTCGCGTCGTGGCCGCAGCCGGGCACCAAGCAGCCCGGGACCGGCGCAAGCGGATGGGCTTGCTGGGTGCGCCACGCCTCGACGGGCAGAGCGCCGCCGCTGTCGCGGTAACGACACCATTCGCTGCCGTGTGAGTTGCACAGCCCCGACAGGTTGCTGATCCGGCGCCGACCGCAGCCGACACCGCCACGGGTCACCACGCACGGCTGCCCGGTCAACCGCGCCGACCGCGGCACGACCGGCCGATGGGTGGCCACGAAGGCATCCCTGCCCAGCCCGCTGGTCGCCAACGCAGCCTCGCAGCGGCCGCAGAGGGTGCGCGAGTTGAGCACCGTGGCGCAGTGCGCCACCAGGCACCTGGTCGAGGTGGTGGCCGGGTTGTCCGGGTCGCCGGTGAACAGCCAGCCGTCGGGGTCGTACTCGTCGGGCCGCCACCCCGGCGCCAGTCGCTCCTGCAAGAACTCCACCCAAGCGCCCCGGTCGACCTCGACGGTGCCGATCGACCGCGGCCCGGCCGTGCGTGCGGCGCTCGGGGTGGTCATAGGCTGCCCCGAGCTGATGTCTGGGCTGATGTTCGGGCCCATGCCGCGCCAGTCTCGACCGCGGCGCGCTTGTCGGCATCGTCGGGATGCAGGTAGGGCTGCATCGACACCGGTGAGGCGTGTCCGAGCAGCTGCTGTACCGTGTCGCGCGGCGTGCCCTGGTGCAACCAGGTGGTCGCGGCGGTGTGGCGCAACAGATGCGGCCGCACCGTCAACCCGGTCGTCGCGGCCAGCCGGTCGAACATCTCCTTGACGTTCTGGTAGCCCAGGCCGCGGCCCAGCGGCGCCCGATACAGGTTGACGAACACCAGCGGGTTCTCCTCGACGTCCGCGTCGACGTCCGCGCCGGTCAGCCGGTGTGCGCGCTCGTGCATGTAGTCGGCATACAGACCGATCGCTTCGGCCGGGACCGGGATCGTGCGCGGGAACCTCGACTTGGCCAACGCGCCGTTGTCGTTGCCCGGGCGGCGGCGCACGTGCAGGTGCGGCCCGGCGATCGGGCAGCCCAAGCTGCGGGAGTTGGCCAGCAGGTGCATGTCCTGGCGGTGCAGGCCCAACGCCTCACCGATGCGGATCCCGGTCATCGCGATCAACGCAGCCAGACACCGGTCGCGCGGGTTGGTCGCCGCGGCGACCAGCGGCGCGATCTGATCCGGCTCCAGGAAGGCGAACGGGATCTCCGTCGTCGCGAACCGCAACGCCCGCGAGCGCACCGTGCGGAACTGCTCGTCCTCACCGGCCTCGTAGCCCGGCGGCAGGAACCGAATATGACGCGGCTCGTGCAGCCGCCGCACCAGACCCGGGTCGATCAGGTCGTGGCGAGCACAGAACCGCAGGAACTCACACATCGTGCCCAAGACCGCGTCGGCGGTTCCCGGTGAGCGGTACCGCCTCGCACCGGTACCGGTATGGCTCCGGATCGGGAGGGGCTCGGCCACCAGCCACCGCTTGAACCGCACCAGGTGATCCAGCCGCGGCGCCGTCCAGTCCAGGCCCTCGGCCGCGCACCAGGACAGGAAGATCGCGACCCGGCCCGCGTAGACCCGCTCGGTATTGACCGAACGGTCCAGCGCGCGCAGCCCCGCGAGGAACGCGCACGCCTCCGCGTGCAGCCCGTAGTCGCCGTCGACTACGACCCACACCATCGCCCCGTCGGACGGCAGCACCGCACGCTCGGCCCGGAACTTCGTGATCATGAACGCGAGACCGTAGATGATCATGGCTCGCACCCTGCGGATACTTCACCGGCACGTGGCGTGTCGCCCACGATCCTCACGTGCCTCAAGGCCAGCAACGACCCGGAGATATCGCCGGCGCCGGAGGGGTTCTCGCCGTCACGCACGCCCGGGAGCGCGGAGCGGCCGTGGTCGGTCTCGACCTTGCCGACCGCGGCGAGGACCGACCAGTCGAGCCCGGGGCAGGTCGTGGCGGCCTGCCGGTAAAGCGCGAGGTAGTCGGCGGGGATGTGGGCGAGCGCGTTCGGGCTGGGGCTGCTCGCGCCGAACACCGAGGTGACCGCGCCCTGCACCGCGGCGAGGACGAGGATCGGGAGCAGAACGACGACCGCGACCAGGGCGGCTCCGATCCGGGTGTTCACGGTGCCGGGGTCGTCCTGCCGCGTGGTGAGGGCGCCGGAGGCATGGGGAGCGGGGCGGGCAGCCGGTGGGGCCCGGTGCCGCTGTCGGCAGTTCCGCTGGGGCCCGCCTCGGCGGGTGCCGCGCTGCCGGGGTGGTCGAGGTGCGGCCAGGCCTCGGTGAGGCGGTGCAGGGGCAGGCGCGCCCCGTCCCTCCCGGTGCCAACCGGGTGCAAGGGGAGCCAGACGGGGTCGGCCGGGCTGGGGTGCGGGGTGCGGGGGTCGAGCAGCCCGGCGGCGGCGGTGGCAACCGGGACGGCGCCGGGCCGGGCGAGGTCGCGCCATGCGCGGTACAGCGCCGTGCGGGCCCCGGCCTCGCGGCGGGACGTGGGCAGCCACACCAGCAGCGGCGTGGTGATGCCGGTGGCGGCGGTGAGGGCGGCGTAGCCGGCGAGTTTCGCCGCGACGCGGCTCAGGGCCTCGGTGCCGAGGTCGAACTCGAGGAAGAACTCGACGCGGCGGTTGCGGTTGGTCCAGCGGCCGTAACCGTCCGGGCGGACGAGGTCCCCGAACAGCCGCGCGCACCGTATCTCCGACCACCATGTCTCCAGCGTGGCGGGCCCCGCGGCCGTGCCGGTCCCGGTCGCGGTGCCGTGGCGCGCGGCGGCGACCAGGGCGGCGAACCACTCGGCGACGCCGACGGTGTGGGCGAGCTGGAGGCTGTGGGCGATGCCGAGCGTGCGGTCGTGGCGGTAGCCCAGGTCTCGCGGCTCGAGACCGTGCGTGGCGGCGAGGACCGCGGCTCCGGCGGGGGCGAGGACGTAGTGCATGGGGGCGCTGCCGACGGTGGCGAAGGGCTGGAACCGGTCGACGACCGACCACTGGTGGAGCTCGCGCAGCCGCTGGCGGCCGGACCGGAACGAGGGGAAGGCCATGTCGGTGATCTGGGTGGCGGTCAGGACGCGGTGCTCGGCCAGCATCGCGACGATCCAGTGGTCGCGCGGGGTGAGCCGCCACGCGAGGGCGGCCTGGTGCTCGGCGCTGTTGCGGACGCGGCCACCGGGCCGCGCGGTCGGGTGGCTCGGGAGGACTCCGCCCAGCGTCCGCTGCCGGGTCGGGTTGGTGATCATCGTGTCGACGTCCCTTCGAGGTGGTCGTGGGGTGGTCAGCGGCGGCGCGGATCGATCGCGGCCGCCGTGGGCCGGTCCGGCGTGGGAGGAGCGGTCGCCGTCGCGCGGGCGGTCGCGGTCCGCTCGCGGGCCCGGTCGGCGCGCGCCGCGTCGGCGTGCCGGGCGGCGGCGCGGATCTCGCGGGACCGACCCGGCACCGGCGGCGGGAGCGGCTGGGTGCGCAGGGTGAACGCTGGGGTCTGCTCGCCGTGCAGGACGAGGCGGGCGGCGGCGTGATAGGCGCCGAGGTGGGTCAGGTCGTGGTCGGTCAGGTGCGGGGCGGTGTGGCGGGAGAGGTCGCGGGCGTCCTCCGGCCCGGCGTTGAAGTAGATCTTGGATCGGGCGTTGGTCGAGAGGCCCTCGCGCAGCTCGCGGGAGAGCTGTCCGAGGTGCTGGTGGGCCAGCGTCATCGCGACGCGGAACCCGCGGGCCTCGGCGAGCATGTCCTCGATGGGATAGGGCAGGTTGAGGAAGTTGTGGCACTCGTCGACCACGAGGGAGGCGTCGCGGCGGTCGCGCTGGGGTGTGCGGGCGCGGGCGGTGGTGGCCTGCCAGGCGGCGGCGACCGTGAGCGACCCGACGAGGCGGGTGGTCTCCTCCCCGATTGAGCCCTTCGGGATCCGGACGAGGCAGATACCGCCGTCGAGGACCCGGGTCATGTCGATGGTGGAGGGGCCCGCCGCTATGGCGTCGCGGACGAAGGGCCGCAGCAGGAACGCGCGCAGCTTGTTGAGCAGCGGCGCGACGACCTGGGCACGGGAGGCGTCGGACAGCTGGCCGTACCAGTCCCAGAACCCGGCCAGGACGGGGTCGGTGACCGCGGCGGTGAGTCGCTCGCGGCGGGCGGGGTCGGCGAGCAGGCCGGGGAGCTGGGCGAGGGTGGGGGTGTCGGGCTGCAGCGCGAGGGTGAGGCAGGCGGCGCGCATGACGTCGTCGGTGCGCGGCCCCCAGAAGGCGGCGTAGACGCGCCGGAACACCGACACGAGGTTGTCCACGGCCAGGTCGCCCGACGGTGCGGGGCCGGAGCGGGTGACGTCGAGGGGGTTGAGGCAGGGCGGGCGGGAGCGGCTGTCGGCGTCGAGGAGCACGACCCGGTCGGCGCAGCGGCGGGGGAGCCGGGACAGGACGTCGGTGACGAGGTCGCCCTTGGGGTCGACGAGAAGTATCCCGCGGCCGGCGTCGGCGTCGGCGAGGATCATGTTGCCGAGCAGCGTCGACTTGCCCGAGCCGGTGGCGCCGATGACGTGCAGGTGCTGCCGCGCGTCGGGCACGCGCAGCGCGACCGGGCGTTCGTGGCCGGTGTCGGTGATCCCGAGGGGCTTGGCGTCGGGGCCCGGTCCGGTGATGCCGGGGGGTGGGGCGACCGCGCGGGCCCCGGCGCGGAGCAGGCCGGGGACGTGGTCGTCGGTGGGCAGGTGCGCGAGCGCGGCGAGCTCGCGTACCGACAGCACGTCGCCGTCGCGCCCCCACCGTCCCCACGGTCGGGGTTGGTGGGAGAGGCGGCGGGTGGCGAGGACGGTCGCGGGGTGGCGCAGCCGGCGGCGGCCGTAGCGGTTGTGCTCGGTGTAGGAGGCGAACGAGGCGGCCAGCGCATGGGCGCGGCCGCGCACGAGGTCCCGCGCCGCCGCGACCGGGTCGTCGCCCGTCCCGATCTGGCTCGCGCCCTTCGCTGCCGGGGCGAGGGAGAGGTCGATCGCGGCGGCGTACCGGACGAGGGTCTCGTACTGGGCTCCGCGCTGCTTCTCGACGACCGCCCGGGCCTGGGCGGACAGGTCGAGCGCAGTCTGCCGGTCCGGGCTGGGCCCGCTCGACGGCCTCCTCGCCGCCGCTGCGCCGGTGCGGCGGGCGGGACGCAGGGGGCGCGGCGTGATCAGGTCGAGCAGCTCGGACAGCACCCCGGTCAGGAGGCCGGCGGGGGATCCGCTCGTGCCGTGGAGGTGGGGGGCGCTGCGTCGGGCCCGTGCCGCGCGGCGGCCGGTGACCGGGCGGGTGAGCACCTGGACGCAGGCGGCCTCGTGGCGGCCGAGCCCGACGGCGGAGCCGACGAGAGCGCGGACCGGATCGGCGTCGAACCGGGTCCTCAGCGGAAGGGCCTCGGGTCGGGTCAGGCGCAGCTCGCCGCCGGTGATCACCCGCGTTCGCCCGGGCTCGGCCGCCGGCAGGGGTATGCGGGCGGGTTCGGCGCGGGTGTGCGATCCGGGCCAGGCCGCCTCGACGGCTCGTTCGACCAGCCCGGGAGGGATGGCACCGGGCACCCACAGCCGGATCGTCGTCCCGGTGCTGGTGAACGCGTACTCCCACACCAGGTGCGGCTGCCCGGCGAGCAGGCGGCGCCAGGCCGGGCGGAGCAGGCCGACCAGGTTCGCCCACAGCGCCTCCCCGCCCGCCGGGTCGACCGTGGGCGGGGCCAGCACGGTGACCTGCCGGGCGCCGGTGAGGAGACGGCCGTCCCGGCGGCGGGTGAGCCGTCGCCACCCGAGCGCGGTCACCGTGCCCACGAGTGCGAGCGCGGTCAGCGTCACCGGCCAGTGCGCGACGAGCGCGGACACGACGGGCCCGAGCGTCTGGGCGACCCAGCGCCCGAGCGCGGCGCCGGGGTCGTGCAGGAGGTCGCCGAGCGGGCCGCCGGGCGGTGCCGTTCGCGAGGGGATGTGCGGACCGTGAACGGGCATGGGTAGGACCTCCGGGGCCGGGACGGGAGCACGGCGTGTCACGAGGGGTCCCGGGCCACGTAGGCGGAGTCGGGCCTGCGGCGGCGCCGGTCCGGCGGTCGGGGCTTGTCGAGGTCGATCCAGCCGCCCCCGGCCCGTCGGTCACCGCCGCCGTCGGGCGCGGCGTCCTCCTCGTCGCCGCCCCCGAGGTCGCCGTCCTGCTCGGCGAGCTGGGCGGGGCTGGATGTGCAGAGCGCGTCCTCCAGCTCGGAGGCGGCTCCCTGGAACGCGACACGCGTGATGCCGGTGGACAGCAGGCCCTGGCCGCGGTCGGCGGACAGCAGGAACTGGCGTTCACCGGCGGAGAGGTCGAACACGCGGGTGACCTCGTCGATGGCCTGGGTGGACTGCCGGAGCAGGATCTGGGTGGCGGCGTTGGCGACGACGGCGCGGCCGAGGTCGGTGCCGAGGACGTCGGCGGTGTCCTGGGTGGCGACGGTCAGCCCGGCCCAGTGCTTGCGCGAGGCCTTCGCCATGCGGAACAGGAACTCCGCGCCGGCGCGGTCCTGCATCAGCAGCCACGCCTCGTCGACGACGACCAGCCTGGGCTGGCGAAGGGCGGGGTTGGCGACCTGGCGCCAGATCGCGTCGAGGGTGAGCAGGGTGCCGGTGGCCCTGAGCTCGTCGGGCAGGTCGCGCAGGCTGAACACGACCAGATGGCTCTCGGGGCGTGTGGTGGTCGGGCCGTCGAAGAGCCGGTTGAAGCTGCCCTCGACGAACGGGTGCAACCGCTCCGCAAGGTCCCTCCCGGCGGCGGGTCCGTCGGGGTCGGCGAGGGTGTCGCGCAGGTCGCCCAGGAGCGGGGCGGGACGGGTCCACGTGCCGGGGTCGGTGGTGATCCCGGCGGCGGCGTAGGTGGTGGTGATCGCGCGGTCGAGCGCGGCCCGCGTGCCCGGGTCGGGGCGCTCGCCCAGCAGGACCGCGACCGCGGTGTGCAGGAACAGGCCGCGCCGGGCGAGCGCGTCGCGCGGGGCGTGACGGCGACCGTCGGGGCCGGTGTGGATCGGCAGGTCGAAGGGGTTGAGCCGGATCCCGGGCGCGCCGAGATCGATGCGGACCCCGCCGACGGCGTCGGAGAGGCGGGTGTACTCGTCCTCCGGGTCGATGACCACGGCCTCGACGCCGCGGTGCAGCGACCGCAGCAGTTCCAGCTTGACCAGGTAGGACTTGCCCGCGCCGGAGCGGCCCAGCACGACGGCGTTGTGGTTGTGCATGTGCCCGGCGAAGCGGTCGACGTGCACGAGGCCCTGGGAGCCGAGGTTGTGGCCGTAGAGCACGCCGTCCGGTGCGGCCGCGCCCGCCGGGTCGGGGGCGGGCAGGTCGGGGCTGGTGAAGGGGAACGCGGCGGACAGGGCGGCGGTGTCGAAGGTCCGGCGCATCGCGACCGGGTCGAGCCCCATCGGGAGGGTGCTGACCCAGCCCTGCAGCGCGCGGTAGGTCGTGTGGCGGGCGTCGAGCAGCAGGCTCGCGCAGAGGGCGCGGACCGCGGCGACCTCGTCGGCCAGCTCGGCGGTACTGCCGGCATGGACGGTGAGGTAGAGCCCGACGCGGAACAGCCGGCCCTCGCCGCGCGCGACCCGCGCGGAGAGGTCGTAGGCGTCCTCGGTGGCGGCCTCGACGTGCGGGTCGTGCAACCGGCCGTGCTCCGCGGTGGAGCGGCGGCCGCTCTCGAGCTTCGAGAGCTGGGAGCGCAGCCTGCTCGCGGCGGTGACCGGGTCGACGGGTTCGACGTGCACGGCGACGTCGATGCGGCCGGGGTGGGTGAGCAGCGGGTCGAGCCAGCCGGGGTGAACCTCGCGGGGGAACCCGACGATCGCCAGGGATGCGACGTGCTGGCCCTCGCCGATCTCCAGGTGCCGGGTGCCGACGATGAGCGAGTCGGGCACGAAAGCGGGTGTTGGCGGCCGCGCGGTTCGCGGTCTGCGCCGGTCCCGGTCGCCGTTCATCGCCGTCCTCCGCGCAGGCCCGCGGGGTCACGTCGGCGACCCTGACCCCGGCCGAACGCCCCGGGCTCGGGGGCGGCTTGCCGCGCCTGCCGTATGCGGTCGGCCGGGTTCGGTGGACCGTCGGCTGGCCCGTCCCACGCGAAGTCGTCCTCGTCGCGGTCGTCCCAGTCCTCGTCGTCGTCCGGGAAGGTCGCGTCGTCGAAGGGGTCGTTGTCGTTCCAGCTGTCGTCGTCCCGGCCGCGGTAGTCCCGGTCGGTGTCGTGTCCGCGTTCGCCGTACCCGTCCTCGGGGTCGTCGCCCTCCCAGTAGGTCGGGCCGGGTGCGGCGTGGATGACGTCGCCGGTTCCGGTGCGCCGCGGCGTCGGCGGGAGGAGCGGGTCGGGGTTGCAGGCGGCGGCGAGCGCGGCGGTGGTGCGGGCGGCGTCGAGTGGGGTGACGGTGATCCCGGCGGGGGCGAGCAGCTCCATCGACTCGCTGAGCCGGCGGACGAGCCGGGCCTCGGCGGCCCGGCGAGCGCCACCTCC
Organism: Pseudonocardia nigra; assembly: GCF_019396355.1. Lineage (GTDB taxonomy): Bacteria > Actinomycetota > Actinomycetes > Mycobacteriales > Pseudonocardiaceae > Pseudonocardia > Pseudonocardia nigra. Next base: position 5,034 of record NZ_JAHKRK010000102.1, on the reverse strand, counting down.
CGGCCGTCGCGCCTGACGGCGGGAGCCGGTCAGCGACGCCAGGCCGGCGCGTGCCGCCGCCAGCGGCGAGGGCCCGCCGAGCCCGTCCATCGCGGCGGCGGGGCCGAGCGGTTCGCGCAGCACGAGCAGGACCTGGCGGCGCAGCAGCACACCGTGCCCCGCGAGCCGGGTGAGGTAGTCGGCGTGCTCCAGCGCCGCGGCCCGCAGCGCCGGGTGCGGCAACTCGACGGCGCGGGCGCGGAGGTCCTCGATCTGCCCGGTCAGGTCGAGCGGTTGGGCGCGGACGAGGATCTGCACCGGTGCGGACAGGCTGTGCAGGTAGCGGCCGAACGTGGCGACCAGGGCCTGCTGCTCGGCGGGGGTGCGCAGCGCGAAGTTGACCGTGGATACGACCGCGACCGTCGCGAGCCCGTCCGCACCGAGGTCGACCACACCGACGTCGATGCCGCCGTTCCCGGCGGCGACCGAACGCGCGGGCAGCCGCAGGACCCCGCGCCGTCCGCGGGCGGCGGGCTCGTCGGCGCGGCCGCCACGGGCGTCGAGCCAGGCCGGTGCCTCGCCGCCGGGACCGTCGCCGATGGCGTGGGCGGAGCGGGTGCGGGGAGCGAGGCGGTGGCGGATCGCGGCGACGAACAGGCGGTCCATCGACACGCCGTCGCGGCGCCCGAGCGCCAGGACCACCGCGGTGACCGCGACCGGCACCGCGAGGGCGAGGAACGCGGCGGTCGGCACGGCGAGCCGGGTCGCGTCCCAGGTCGCATAGAGGCCGAGGCCGGTCAGGCCGAGGATCGTGACCTGGCGGGCGGTGAACGAGCCGATGACGCGGTCGGCCATGTCGACGTCGGCGGGAATCCGGACGGGCGAGGTCATGACGTACCTCCGGTGGGGTCTGTGGGTCGGGACCGGCGCGGCCTGCGGGCCGCGGGCGGTGTGCGGCGCGCAGGCGGGGTGGCGGCCGCGGGCGGCGGGCGGGGCTCGTTGCGAGCGGGTGTGGGGCCCGCCGACCGGGCAGCGGGTGTGGTGCCGGTCGCCTCGGCGCGACGGCGGGCGGGTGGGCGCGGCGCCGGTGCGGGTGGCGTTGGGGTTGCCGGCGGCCGGGTCGGTGTGGGGAGGCCGATCGGGAGTCGTAGTTGCTGACCGCCCGATCGCGGAGCGGTCGGGCGCGCCGGCGTCGGTGCGGGTCGTATCGCCGGGGTCGGGGCTGCAGCCGTTGCCGGGCGGCGGGGGACACGGCGGAGGTCGTCGAGTGGGAGGGGGTACTGGCCGGATCGGTCGGGACGGTTGTCCCGGTAGGGGTCGAAGGGCAGCTCGAGCTGTCGCGGTCGCGGGCCGGCCGTCGTCCGGCGCGGCGTCGGTGCGGGTGGGGGTGGGGGAGTAGGGGTTCGGCGAACCCGGTGCACGCCGTCGAGCGGAAGCGGGTACTGGCCGTCGCGGCGGGCCCGGTTCCCCTGGTAGGGGTCGAGTGGCAGCTCAAGCTGAACGCCTGAGCGTCGCGGCCGTGGCGCGGGTCCTGGCGTCGCCGAGCTCCGCCCGGACGATCCCGGCGATGTGGACGGGGTCCGGACGCGACGCGGGGAGCCGAGGGGCAGTCGGTACTGGCCGTCGCGGCCGAGCACGGGCCGGTGCTCGGGCCAGTCCTCGCCGAGCGGCAGCGCGAGCTGCCGACCCCGCTCGCGCAGGCCCGCCTCCGGTGTGGGCGGGGTGTCGCCGCCCGCTCGGCGGGCGGGGCGGACACGGCGCAGCCCGGTCAGCGGGAGCAGGTACTGGCCGTCGGAGTCGGCGCGCACGTTCGCGTAGGCGTCGCCGGAACCGTCGCCGGTCCCGCCACCGCCGCCCGCCCGGCTGCCACGTCCCCGCCCGCCCCGGCTTGCCGCGGTGCCCCCGCCGCCCTTGCTGCCGCGACCGGAGAGCAGACCGAAGGTCTTGTAGGCGACGAACCCGCGCACCAGCGACCCGACGAACGAGCGCCCGCCACCGCCCCGGATCGACCCGAGCACCCAGAACGGGATCTTGTAGAGGACGTACATCAGCGCGCACGCGACGAGCAGGTTCACCAGCCCGGTCCCGGTCGTCCCGAACAGGGTGAACCCGTCGGGGGCGAGGAGCACCCGCATCGCGGTGATCAGGGTGAGGCTCTGCACGACCTGGATCGCCAGGCAGCCGCCCAGTGCCTTCCACCACCAGTAGGCGATGTACTCGGTCTGGGGCAGGGCGTGGAACATCAGCGCGAGCGGTGCTCCGGCGACGAGGATGACGGTGAGCGCGACGCGGATGACGTAGCCGACGAGCAGCGCGAGCAGCATCCCGACCAGGAACACCCCGACGAACAGCACGAAGATGCCGTCGTTGAGCGAGCCGAGGGTGATGTCGCGCAGCGCCCGCCCCGCGTCCGCCGGGTCGACCCCGCCGGTCATGACCGCTCGGGAGAGGCCGTTGGTGACCTCGACGGCGCGGGTAGCCGCCCACAGGCTCAGCGCCCCGGCCAAGAAGCCGACCACGATGCGCGGGGCGATCTCCTTGGCGGTGTATCGGCTCTGCAGGCTCTCGAACGACATGATCACGACCGCGGCGACGAGGACGAGCAGGCCGTAGCAGGCGAGCAGGATCTGCCAGGAGTTGTTCCACAGCTCCGCGAGCCCGGGCAGCGTGTCCAGCTCCGGGGTGGTGAGCAGCGTGTTGGACAACAGGTCCAGCAGCGGGTTGAGCGCCGCGGTCACCACGCCGCGGAAGAAGTCGTTGATCGCGTTGCTGACGCAGCCACCGAGGTCGGTGAACCCGCACGGCTCCCGCGCCGGTTCGACGCCCGGGGCGGACCCGCCCACCGCACGCGGGTCGACGCCGGGTGCCGGCACGTCGGGAAGGCACCCGAAGCCGTCGCACGGCTCCGCGTCGGTGGTGGGAGGGGCATCCGACAGGGTCAGCGGGAACCCGCCGTCCGGAGCGTCGGTCGAGGCCGGGGCGCACACCGGGATCGGCACGCCGTCCTCGCAACCGCCCGGGAGGGGCGCCGGTTCCGGGGTCGGGGTCGTGTCCGGCGGTTGGGCGGGAACCACGGCGGCCACCGGGACCAGATGGACGATCTCCGCGGCGCTCGGGGCGAGCCCCGCGATCAGGAACGCGGCAACGAGCAGCATCGGCGTCCGGACCAGGCGCCGCGCGATGTGCCGGAGCGCCGTCGGGGCGGTCGGCTGTGATGTGACGGGCACCGGTCAGGCTCCGACGATGCCCTGCAGCACGGTGACGACCAGCGGCGCGAGGACCGCCAGGGCGTAACCGACGCAGGCGCTGCGGAAGGCGACCTTGGCCTTCTCGATCTCCCCGGGATCGCCGCCGCCCAGGATGTAGCGCACGCCGCCGATGGTCAGGAACACCGTGGCCAGCAACGCCAGGATCCCGACGATCCAGCCGCGGACGTTGTCCAGCACCTGCTCGACCGACTCGGCCTGTGCCAGCACCACCCTGCCGTCGGCGCCGCTCGCGGCGGCGGTCGTCGTGAGCAGGCTCCCGGCGACGACGGCGGCGACGACCAGCGCCCGGTGCGTGCGGCGCCTCCTGCCCGCGGGACGGGGGGTGTGTCGGTTCACGCGCATCGCGGTTCCTCCGTGCTCGGTCGCGGGGTGCCGCCCGGCGTCTCGACCGGCCGGGAGTCCGTGCCGCCCGCAGGCCCGGCGGCCGGCGGTCGCGGGCGCCCGTCGCGGGCGTCGGCGGGCTGGTCCCGTCCGCGCACCTGAACTCCGCCGTGCGGGGCGACCGGGGACATCCGGCAGCGCACACGGCGCCGGTGGGATCCCGACACAAGCTCGATGGTCACCCTGCGTGCCCGGCGGGAGTCGTCGGCGGTCATCGCGTCGAGGTCGAGCTGGTCGTCGTCGGGCTCGGCCTGGTGTTCGCGAACGAACGCGACGAGCCGGTGCTCGGCGCGCTGGCGGGCCTTCTTCGCCGCTTCATAGCCGGTGCCGCGCCGCGTGGCCGCCTCGGCCAGCGACACCTCCTCGAGGCGGGTGCTGCCGATCAGCTCGGCCTCGACCGGCGTGATGACGCCCGCCGTGACCGCGCGGGCCATCACCAGATCCGGGTGCCCCGCCGGTGCGGGCGGGGCGGCGGAGTGGAACGCCCGCGCGGACGGGGTCGGCGCGTCGAGCGACTCCCGCAGGCAGGTTTGCCCGGTGCGGTAGGCCGCCCACCGCAGCCGCAGCATGATCCGCGGCCGGGCAAGGTCGATCACCGGCAGCTCGGCCAGGAACCCGGCCAGGACCGCGGCGTGGATGTCGCGCGGGTCGCCGGCGAAGCGGGCGGTGAGCGTCGAGGCGATGCCGGTGAGCGCGGGCAGCGCGACCCCGACGCACCCGACCGTCCACGCCCCGGCGTGCGCCCGTGACCGCCGGACCAGGTGGGCCCAGACCGCGTCGCGCACCGGCTGCGGGCAGCGCCGGCGCAACAGCCGCTGCCGCACCTCGTCGAGCGGCACCGCCCGGTCGGGCAGCCCGGCGAACTCCCGCCCGTCCACCGCCAGCGGCTCGGGCCCGGTGACCAGCCATCCGAACGCCGAGCGCGCGGCGTCGAGCGGCATGCCGGTCGGGCCGAAAGCGGCTCTCGGGATCGTGTTCCTGTCCTGCATTCGTCGGCTCCTCGTCTCGCTCGGTGAATCAGCGAGAAGAGGACGCCACAACCGTGGGTACCGAACCGTTCCCGATCACGTACCGGTGAGGTACGAGTTGCGCACCGCCGACCGCTCACCGGCTCCGTACCGCGAGCTCAGTGGATGGCCGTTGCGCGGCACGGGTCCGGCCCACCCCTCGCGATGTCACGGCCATGAGCTGCGGCTACGTCCTGCGGTACCCGATCGGTACCTCATCGGTGAGAGTCCGGTACCCGATCGGTGCGTCGCTTCGAGTGCACATCAGGCCGTAGCTATTCAGTACGTCCGGAGCTGTTGGTGACGTGATCGGGCCCGGCGTGGCGGCTTGATCGTCGGCGTGGTGGCGCGATCATGGACGGATGTCGGACTCGCTGCCGCCGTCCGTGGCGGAGCTC
>NZ_JAHKRK010000101.1 GCF_019396355.1 Pseudonocardia nigra | reverse complement strand
ATCTCAAGACGTGGCGGATGCTCAGCGAAGAAGGCGGCCGATACCGCGCACCGATCAGCAAGTACCCGAGCGCAGTCAAAGCCATTGTCGGACTATTCTTCTTCGCGGCTTATGAATAAGGCCCCCGGTTCTGGGATAGCCCTCCCCAGGCGGGCGTGACAAGGGCCCGACGTAACAGCGCCGACGGGTTCTCCGCCCCACGGTCGCCCTTCGACGTGCAGGTTCTCCCCGAATCCAGCACACGGCCCAGGTCGAACAGCGGTCGTCAGAAATGCAGGAAATGCGTCCGGCAGCGATGAGCACCACGAGATCCGCTGCACGTCCCGCGGCCCTCACCGAGCAAAGGAGCAGGCAAGATGTCGAAACGTTGGAGAATCGGCGTTCTCACGCTGCTGCTGGTCGTCATCGCCCAGCTGTTCGCACCCACCGCCGCATTCGCTCAGCCCCGTGCCCTGTCCTCGCCCGAGGAGCTCAACGCCATGGTCGAGAAGAGCATCGTCCAGATCACCATCGGCTGGGCGGGTTACGTCCTGTACTCCACCGCCGAGGGCTACGTCTGGTCCGACGAGGTGCAGTACTACGGCAGCTGCAGTGGCTTCCTGGTGACCCCGACCGGGCACATCGTGACGGCGGGGCACTGCGTCCAGCCCGACAGGGCCCGGGCGCATGTCATCGCGGCGTTCCTCGACCAGCAGGTCGCTGAGGGGCTCCTCACCGCGGCCGACGCCCAAGCGCTCCTGCCCGACGCACTCGTCAACTGGAAGGTCGAAGGTCCGACCGACGGGGCACCGATGACGAGGGTCATCCAGGTCGTCCAACCAGGGGCCGTCGACGGTGCCGTGCTCGAGGACCCGGTGGCCGCTCAGCTCGTCGACTTCCGCCCGTCCGCGGAGGGCGACGTGGCGCTGCTCAAGGTCGAGGTCACCGATGCCGTTCCGCTACCCATCGCGGACGACGACCCGAAGAGCGGCACCGCTCTCACGGCCGTCGGGTTCCCGGCCTCGGTCGACGGCGTCGTGGACGGCACCCTCGTGCGGGCCAGCTTCAAGACCGGCACGGCCTCGAGTGCCCAGGTGAGCCCGGAAGGGGTGCCGCAGATCGAGGTGAACGCGGATCTCTCCGGCGGGATGTCCGGCGGACCGACCGTGGACGCCGAGGGCAACGTGCTCGGGGTGAACTCATTCAAGATCAGCGGTGAGGAGCAGGCCTTCAACTTCATCACCGACACGACGGACCTGCGGGACTGGCTCCGCGCCAAGGGACTGCAGCTCGCCCCGCCGCGCTCCGCCCCGCAGACCGAGCCGACGGCCACCGTGGGAGCGCTTCCGGGCCCGAGTGCCGGCGACGGCGACCGCTGGCTGCCCGGCTGGGCGCCCATCGTCATCGCGGTCGGCGCGTTCATCGGCGTCGCGACGATCACCGGGTTCGCGCTCATCCGTCCGAAGCGGCAGCGTTCCGAGCAGGCTCGGGCGGCGGCAGCCCCGGCGGGCCCGCACTGGCCGGGCCACCCCGGCACCGGAGCATGGGCTCCCGCGCATGCGGCCACCACCGGGCAGTCCTGGCCGCCCGCCGGAGACCGGCACCCCGCCGGAGGCCGAACGCATTGCACCACCTGCGGCGCCGTCCTCGGCCCCGACGTCCGCTTCTGCGGTTCCTGCGGGACCCCCGCACGCTGAGCCCACACGCCCCACCCGCTCCTCCCGGCGGCCGATGGAACACCCGCCGCGCGGACGTCGCTCGGTCCGGCACTGCCGGGCCGAGCGACGTCGTGCGCGCCGGCGCGAGGCCGTCCGGTGGTCGACCTCGCCCGCCGCGCCCGCACGGGACGGACCGAGCGACCCGCCGCGGCCCGCAGCCGCCCATCGCCGATCAACCCCTCGGCTGCGTCGCCGTGGTGTGCGCGGCATGAAGGGGATCGATCGGCTCCCCGGGACCCGGTACGTGGCGGCGGTCAGGCGATGCTCTGGTGGCGATGGGCGTCCTGCAGCGGCGCGCGCGGAGACTCCAGTGCGTGCAGGGCGACCGGCTCCCGGCTGGTGGAACCGAGCAGCCAGAGGATGGTCACCAAGAGCCTGCGGCGGCGGCAGGGCAGCCGGCTGCCGTGGTACAGCCGGTGGACCAGCCAGGCGAGGTAGCCGCGGACCGGCACTCCGTAGAGCTCGGCCACGCCCTTGCGCAGCCCGAGCGAGGCCACTGCGCCGGCGTCCTTGTGCCGGTACGGGCGCAGCCGGCGACCACGGACGTGCGCGAGCACGTTGTCGGCGACGCGGACGGCCTGGCGGACGGCGTGCTGCGCGGTCGGCGCACACGGCCCACCCGTGTGAATGTCGGGAACCGAGGCGCAGTCCCCGAGCGCCCACACACCGTCGCAGACCCGCAGGTGCTCGTCGGCGGCGACCCGGCCCTGCTGGTCGACGGGGAGACCGACCTGCCGCAGCACCGGCGAGGCCACGCCGCCGACCGTCCACACGACCGTCTCGGTGTCCAGGACCCGCCCGTCGCTGAGCCGGACGTGTCCGTCGGCGATGGACTCGACGCGGGCGCCCGTGACCACCTCGACGCCGCGCGCGGCGAGGCGGCGGTGCACGTACGACGCGAGCCGCTCCGGCATCTGGGCGAGGATGCGGTCTGCCGCCTCGACGAGCACCCATCGGGTCTCGCAATGCAGCGACGGATGGGTGCGGCGCACCATGTCCTCGAGCTCGGCGAGCGCCTCGATCCCGGCGTACCCGCCGCCGGCGAACACGAAGGTCAGCGCGCGCCGGCGCGTGGCGGCGTCCGCCGTGGTCGCGGCCCGGTCGAGCGCGTGCAGGACCCGGTTGCCCAGATGAAGCGCCTCCTCGACGGTGCGGAACCCGACCGCGTGCTCGACCAGCCCCGGTACCGGCAGGATCCGGGTCACCGAGCCGACCGCGAGCACCACCTCGTCGTAGGCGAGCTCCTGCACCGTGCCGTCGGCGGCCGTGACGGTGGCGACCCGCCGGTCGGTGTCGAGCGCGCTGAGCGCCGCGGTGAGGACCCGCGCACCCGGCAGTGCGGAGCGAAGCGGCACCACCACGTGCGACGGCTGGACCGTTCCGGCCGCGGTCTCGGGCAGCAGCGGCTGGTAGGTCATGTACGCGTGCGGGCTGACGAGCGTGACGTCGATGTCGCGGGGACCCTTGGACAGCAGGCGCCGGGCTGCGGTGAGCCCGGCGTAGCCCCCTCCAACGATCAGAATGCGGCGGCTCATGTCCACTCCACGCTGAGGTACTTCGTCTCCTGGAACTCCCGCAGACCCTCGCGGGCACCCTCGCGACCCAGGCCGCTCTGCTTCACGCCTCCGAACGGCGTCGAGGGGTCCGACACGATGCCGCGGTTGACACCGACCATCCCGGCCTCGACGGACTCGGCGATGCGCATCGCGCGTTGCAGCGAACCCGAGTACACGTACGCCGCCAGCCCGAACTCGGTGTCGTTGACCCACCGCAGCATCTCGTCCTCCGACGTCCACGTGACCACCGGAGCAACCGGGCCGAAGACCTCGTTCCGCAGGATGGCGGCGCCCGCGTCCACGCCGGTGAGCAACGTCGGCGGGTAGAACCAGCCGCGGTCGCCGGACGGTACGCGCGCCTGGTGCGTCACGGCGGCGCCGCCCGCTGTCGCCTCGTCGACCAACGCAGCGACACCGGCCCGGGCCTTGCTGCTCACCAGCGGACCGATCTCGGTGCGGTCGGCGAACGCGGACCCCACCCTCAGCGCCTCGATCGCGGCGCCGAACCGGGCGACGAACTCGTCGGCCACGTCGGCGTGCACGTAGAAGCGGTTGGCCGCGGTACAGGCCTGGCCGGCGTTGCGGAACTTCGCCACCATCGCGCCCCGCACGGCCGCGCCGAGGTCGGCGTCCTCGCACACGACGAACGGGGCGTTTCCGCCGAGCTCCATCGACGAGTTGACGATGCGGTCGGCGGCCTGGCGGAGCAGGATCCGGCCGACGGGGGTGGAGCCGGTGAACGAGATCTTGCGGACCCTCGGGTCCTCCAGCCAGCTCGTGACCACCGTCGAGGAACTGCTGGTGGGCACGACGTTGACCACGCCGTCGGCCACGCCGGCCGCGGTGAGGATCCGGGCCACCGCGAGCGCGGTCAGGGGCGTCTCCGAGGCCGGCTTGAGGACCACGGTGCAGCCGGCCGCGAGAGCGGGCGCGATCTTGCGGGTCGCCATGGCCGCGGGGAAGTTCCACGGGGTCACGAGCGCGGCCACGCCGACCGGGACGTGGGTCACCACGGTCCGGGTGCCACCGGCCGGGGACGGTCCGTACTCGCCATCGGTTCGCACGGCCTCCTCGGCGAACCAGCGGAAGAACTCCGCGGCGTAGGCCACCTCGGCGCGAGCGTCGGGCAGGGCCTTGCCGTTCTCCCAGGCGATCAGCGCGGCCAGCCGCTCGGTGTCGGCCACCATCAGCTCGTAGGCGCGGCGCAGCGCCTCGCCGCGGGTGCGGGCCGGGGTGGCGGCCCAGCCCGGCAGGGCCGCTGCGGCCGAGTCGACCGCCGCGACCGCCTCCGGCGTCCCGGCGTCGGCCACGGCGGCGATGCTCTCGCCGGTCGCCGGGTCGTCCACGGCGAAGGTGGTGCCGTCGGTGGCGGCCCGTCCGGTGCCACCGATCCACACGCCGCGGACGGCGTCCAGTTCGGCGACGAGGCCCGCGACGCGTGCGGGGACAGTGGGTGCGGTGATGGTCATGAGGGCTCTCCTCGGGGTCAGGGGTAGAGGCCGCGCTGCACGTGCGCCTGGGCGACGCGTTCGACGGCGAGGGCGGTGGCTGCGGTGCGGAGGGGCCGGCCGAGCCGGCCGGCGTGGTCGCTGACCCGGTCCCAGGCCGCGAGCATCCGGTCGGCGAGCCGCGCCTCGACCTCGGCGGCGCTCCACCAGTAGGCCTGGTTGGCCTGCACCCACTCGAAGTACGACACGATCACGCCGCCGGCGTTGGCCAGGATGTCGGGCACGACGAGGGTGTCGGCGGCGCGGAGGATCGCGTCGGCCTCGGGCGTGGTGGGGCCGTTGGCGCCCTCCACGATCACCTTCGCCCGCACCCGCGGCGCGTTGCCGGCAGTGAGCACGCCCTCGACCGCGGCCGGCACGAGCAGGTCCACCTCCGCCTCGAGCAGCTCGTCGCCCCCGATGGCGTCGGTGAAGCCGACGACGCTGCCGGTCGCGTCGACGTGCGCCTCCAGCGCGGGGACGTCGAGTCCGCGCTCGTCGGCGACGGCGCCGTACTGGTCGCCGACCGCGACCACCCGCACACCGGCCTCCGCCAGGAAGCGCGCGGCGTAGCGGCCGACCTTGCCGAAGCCCTGGACGGCGGCGGTGGCCCGGGCGGGGTCGATGCCCCGGCTGCGCAGCGCGGCGAGCGCCACGTGCACCACGCCGCGCGAGGTCGCCGTGGCCCGCCCGAGCGAGCCGCCGAGGCTGACCGGCTTGCCGGTGGTGACGCCGAGGACGGTGTGGCCGTGCTGGACCGAGAACGTGTCCATCATCCAGGCCATCGTCTGCTCGTCGGTACCGATGTCCGGGGCCGGGATGTCGCGCTCGGGCCCGATCATCGGGCTGATCTCGGTGGTGTAGCGACGGGTCACCCGCTCGAGCTCCGCAATGGAGTACCGCCGCGGGTCGATCCGCACGCCGCCCTTCGCGCCGCCGTACGGCACGTCGAGCAGCGCGCATTTCCACGTCATCCACATCGCCAGCGCCCGCACCTCGTCGAGGGTCGCGTCGGGGCTGTAGCGCAGGCCGCCCTTGGCCGGGCCGCGGGAGAGGTTGTGCTGGACCCGGTGGCCCGTGAGCAGCTCGGTCGTGCCGTCGTCGCGGCGCAGGGGGATGCTGACGGTGACCTCACGGCGTGGAGCCGCGAGCATCGCGTAGATCCCGTCGTCGTAGCCGAGCAGGTCGACGGCCTGGCGCAGCTGGGTGCGGGCGTCGTCCAGCGGGTGCGGTCGCGTGACCGGATCGAGTACGACGGTCACCGGGTCGCCTCGAAGATCCGCTCGAGCACGTCGAGGCCCTCGGTGAGCAGGTGGTCGGGCATCGACAGCGGTGGCAGGAACCGGAGCACGTTGCCGTAGGTGCCGCACGTGAGCACGACGAGGCCGTCGGCGTGGGCCGCCGCCGCAACGCGCTTCGTCAGGTCGGGGTCCGGGGTCGTGCTGCCGGGCTCGACGAGTTCGACGGCGATCATCGCGCCGCGCCCCCGCACCTCCCCGATCCGCGGGTCGCTCTGCCGGAGCGCGGTGAGCCGCTCCTTCATCGTCTTCTCGATCGCGCGCGCACGGTCGAGCAGGCCGTCGGACTCGATGGTCTCGACGACGGCCAGTGCGGCGGCGCAGGCGAGCGGGTTGCCGCCGTAGGTGCCGCCGAGGCCGCCCACGTGCGGGGCGTCCACGATCTCGGCGCGGCCGGTGACCGCGGCGAGCGGCAGGCCACCGGCGATGCCCTTGGCGGTGACGATCAGGTCCGGTACGACGCCCTCGTGGTCGACCGCGAACATCTCGCCGGTCCGCGCGAAGCCGGTCTGCACCTCGTCGGCGATGAACACCACGTCGTTGGCCCGGCACCACTCGGCGAGCGTGGCCAGGAAGCCGGGGGCCGGCACGATGAAACCCCCCTCGCCCTGGATCGGCTCGATGACGAGGGCAGCGAGGTTGTCCACCCCGACCTGCTTCTCGATCACGTCGACCGCCTCCCGGGCCGCCTCGGCGCCGTCGCGGCCGCCGTCCCGGAACGGGTAGGACAGCGGGGCGCGGTAGACCTCGCCGGCGAACGGCCCGAAGCCGCTCTTGTAGGGCATGTTCTTGGCGGTCAGGGCCATCGTGAGGTTGGTCCGGCCGTGGTAACCGTGGTCGAACGCGACGACCGCCTGCCTCTTCGTGTACGAGCGGGCGATCTTCACCGCGTTCTCGACCGCCTCGGCACCCGAGTTGAACAGCACCGTGCGCTTGTCGTGGTCGCCCGGGGTGAGCCGGTTCAGCTCCTCCGCCACCCGGATGTAGGTGTCGTAGGGCGTGACCATGAAGCAGGTGTGGGTGAACGCCTGCACCTGCGCGGTCACCGCCTCGACGACCCGAGGAGCGCTGTTGCCCACGGTCGTGACGGCGATGCCCGAACCGAAGTCGATGAACGAGTTGCCGTCGACGTCGACGACGACGCCATCACCTGCGGCCACCGCAAAGACCGGCAGTGTGGTCCCGACGCCGCGGGGCACGGCGGCGCCCTTGCGGGCCAACAGGTCCCGGGATCGCGGACCGGGGATCTCGGTGACGAGGCGACGCCGCTGGGGCAGGAAGGGGCCGCCGGTGACCGTGGCGCGTTGAGTCATGGGGATGCTCCAAGCAGTACGCGGGAGCAGCAACGCTAAGTCAGCGCACGCACCGGGGGAACGCCCTCCATGCACAACATCGCCAGCTTCCCTTGTGCAAGGATGGCACGGTGGTCACGGTCACCGATCTCCTCGCCGACACCTCGCTCGCGCTGGTCCCCGTTCATCTTGCGGACGAGGCAGCCGCTATCCGGTGGGTGGCGACCAGCGAGCTCGCCGACCCCACCCCGTTCCTGGAGGGCGGCGAGGTCGTGCTCACCACGGGACTGGAGATGAAGGGGTGGGACAGGCAGTGGCCGGCCTACGTGGACCGGCTGGCCGGGATGCAGGTGGCCGGGATCGGCTTCGCCATCGGCCTCACCCACTCGACGCCACCGGCGGGACTGGTGGCGGCCTGCCGGGACCGGGGGATGAACCTCATCGAGGTCCCCCGCCCGACGACCTTCGTCGCGATCAGCCGCACCGTCGCCTCGATGCTGGAGGTCGCCGCGGAGGCCGCCGCCCGAGCCCAGCTGGCCGCCCAGCGGCAGCTGACCCAGGCGGCGTTGCACCAGGACGACCCGTCCGCCCTGGTGTCCCGACTCGCTCAGCTGGTCGACGGGGCGGCAGCTCTGGTCGGCCGGGATGCGGTGGCGCCGGTCGGCCCGCGGCACGATGACCTGGACCTCGCGGTGGTGTCGGCGGAGGTCGATCGCATCCGCCCCCAGGGGCTGCACGCGGCGACGAGCGTGCAGACCGCCGAGGGGACCCTGGTCGTGCAGCCGATCGGGCTGAGCGGGAGACCCGTCTCGTACCTCGCGGTCCACGTCCCCGGACGGGTGGGCGATCTGGAGCGCACCGTGATCGCCTCCGGTGTGGCGCTCCTCGGCTTGACCGCCGAGACCCGCCGCGAACGACGGGACACCGCACGGCGGCTGCGGACCCGTGCACTGGAGCTGCTCGTGTGGGCCGACGCGTCCTCGGCGGCGATCGTGCTCGAGGCCAGCAGCGAATCTCCCGTGACACTTCCGCCGATGGTCGTGATGGCCCGCGCCCGGGGTGGCGCGGATGCGATGGACGACGCCCTGGCCGCCCTGGAGGACGACCCGATACTGGCCGGCCGGGTCGCCGACGAGCTGTGGTTGCTCGCCGCCCCTGGCGTCCTGGACGCCGTGGTCGGCGAGTGGGGCGGGCGTGGCCTTCGGGTCGGCGTCGGTGATCCGGTGTCGCTCGAGGACGCCCGCCGCAGCCACTCCAACGCCGGGCACGCCCTGGCCGTCGCATCGCCCGCAGCCCCTGTCGTCCGGTGGGAGCGGATGGTGGGCGAGGGGGCGATGGCGGTGCTCGACGACGACCGGGCCGCAGCGTTCGCCACCACCTTCGTCACTCGGCTCGGTGGCGACCGTGAACTGATCCAGACCCTGCGCTCCTTCCTCCGGCACAACGGCTCGCGACTCAAGGTCTCCGAGGAGCTCGGTGTCCACCGGAACACGGTGCGCAACCGGGTCGAGCAGATCGAGCGGGCGCTGGACCGGTCACTGGACGACCCCGACGTCCGCGTGAGCGCATGGATCGCACTTCAGGTGGCCGCCGAACGGTCGCCATGACCCGACCCAGACCTGCCCAATGTGCACATGCAAGCGCGCAGGAATTGTGCGTCACTGCTCTTTCGGGGCTGGCCTTGGATGTCTAAGGTCCCGGCGACGACGACGGAGGTACCCATGAGGTTGCTACCCGTGCTCATGGCACAGACCGCTCCCCTGGCACCGGAAGGAGCGGTGGAACATCTGCGAGCCGACGTGCTGCGGTTGGTCGGGGAGTTCCCCGAGACCCGGATGCTCGTCTACCCGGAGTTCCACACCTGCCACGCGGACGGGTCGCGGACGGAGCGCGAGTCGCAGTACCAGCAGATGGCGCAGCCGCTGAACGGGCCCCGGATGGAGGCCCTTCGCGACATCGCCCGCGAAGCGGGCGTGTGGCTGTTGCCCGGCACGGTGGTCGAGCGCGGCCCCGAGGGCGAGTTGTTCAACACCGCCGTCGTCCTCTCCCCCGACGGCGAGCTGGCCGCGAGCTACCGGAAGATCTTCCCCTGGCGGCCCACCGAGCCCTTCCACCCGGGCGACGCCTTCACCACGTTCGACATCCCCGAGGTCGGCCGGGTCGGGCTCGCGATCTGCTACGACCTGTGGTTCCCCGAGGTCGTCCGGCATCTGGCCTGGCTGGGCGCCGAAGTCGTGGTGATCCCCACGCAGACCACCACCAGCGACCGCGAGCAGGAGCTGGTCCTCGCCCGGCGGCCGCCATCCACAACCAGGTCCACGTCCTCAGCGTCAACGCATCCGACCCCGTCGGGACCGGGCGAAGCCTCGCCGTGGACCCCGAGGGCCTGGTCCGCTGCCAGGCGGTCGGCGGGGCCCCCGCCCTGTTGACCGTGGTCGACCTCGACGCGGTCACCCGGGCCCGTACCCACGGCACCTGCGGGCTGAACCGGATGTGGTCCCAGATGCGCCCAGGTGACCCGGTCGTCCCCGTCCCCCTGTACTCGGGCCGGCTCGACCCCGCTCGATGGGAACCCGGCACGGCACGAACCAACGGAGACACCGATGAAGGCTGACAGCCCACACCTCGAGCGGACCCTCACATTGTGGCCGCTCGTCCTCTTCGGAATCGCCTATGTGACTCCGTTCATCGTGCTCACCACCTTCGGAGTCTTCTCCGAGGCGAGCAACGGAACACTCGCGACGGCGTACGGCCTGGCCACCGTCGCGATGATCTTCACGGCGTTCAGCTACGGCAAGCTCGCAAGGCTCTACCCGCGCGCCGGGTCGGCCTACACCTATGCCCGCCGCGCCATCGGCGGTCGGGTCGGATTCATGACCGGCTGGGCCCTGCTGCTGGACTACCTGTTCCTGCCGATGGTGGTGTGGCTCTTCGGAACCGCCTACCTGTCCAACCAGTTCCCGGAGGTGCCGAGCTGGCTCTTCCTGCTCGCGTTCATCGTGCTCACCACGACGCTCAACGTGATCGGCATCCGCGTCGCAACCCGACTCAACCTCGCGCTGATCAGTTTCCAGGTCCTGATCCTGGCGTTCTTCGTCGTGTTCTCACTGGACACCGTGATCGGCACGTCCGGCGTCGGCGGCGCCTTCAGCGCCGATCCGTTCTGGAACACCACCTCGACGCTGAGCGCGGTGTCAGCCGGCGCTGCCCTGACCGCTTACAGCTTCATCGGATTCGACGCCGTCAGCACGTTCGCCGAGGAGACCGTGGACCCGCGCCGCACCGTGCCCCGCGCGATCGTGATGACTGCTGCCCTGGCCGGCCTCATCTTCGTGCTGGTCGCATACTCGGTCCAACTGGTGCACCCGGGTGGTGAGTTCGCGAACGTCGACAGCGCAGCTCTGGACATCGCCAAGGAGGTCGGCGGCGATCTGTTCGGGGCGATCTTCCTCGCCACCGTGATCGTCCAGTTCACCGCCGGCATCCCGATCCAGGCCGCCGGCGCACGGCTGATGTACGCGATGGGCCGGGACGGCGTGCTGCCTCCGAAGGTCTTCGCCGCCGTGCATCCCCGCTTTCACACCCCGTTTCTCAACGTGCTGCTCACCGGCGCAGTCGGGCTCCTCGCGTTGGTGCTGACCGTCACGACCTCCACCTCGTTCATCAACTTCGGCGCCTTCATGGGCTTCGCCGCGGTGAACATCGCGGTCATCGCCCAATACCTCCGCGACCGCAGCCAGGTACAGCGCAGCGCGCTGTCCTGGGTCGTCCAGCCGCTGATCGGCTTGCTGGTCATCGGCTGGCTGATCACCAACCTGGATTCCAAGGCGCTGCTCCTGGGCGTCGTCTGGGCCTTGATCGGCTTCGGTTGGCTCCTCCACCTCACCCGCGGGTTCCGGGTCCCGCCGCCGGAGCTGGACCTCGACGCCGCCGAGCCGGACGTGCGGGGGGCGAGGTCGGACGGCTGACGTGCTCGGCCATCGCCACGACGTGCCGGACCGTTGTCGCGCCCGGTGTCCCACATGCGCGACCGGCGTGATGACCGCGCCCTGACCGCCTCCGTCGCCACAGATCGGCCTGCGCAGCGGGACGTTCGCCCCCGGGCAGCAACCGGCCCGAGTCGGGCACCTCGACGGTGTGCACCCACCGGACCAGGCGGTCCATCTTCCCGGGAACCCGGACGTCCGGGGCCAGTGCCGGGTCGTCCAGGAGATCCCGCACAAGCATGCTCGCCTCCGGCCGCTACGGTCACCGAGGCGGACTATCGCGTCCTGCGCTGAGCCCGCAGCTCCAGCCACGTCCGACGCATCGTGACCAGCGCGTCGGTGGCCCGGCGGGCGAACGGGGCCGCGAGCCGGGCCCGGACGTCGGCGACGGCAGCGTTCCACGGCCCGTCGCCGAAGGTCGGATAGGGGTGCATCGTGCCGGCCAGGTCGCCGGCCTTCGCGTTGCTGCGCACGGCCAGGGTCAGCTCGGCGAGGGTCTCACCCGCCCGCGGCCCCACGACCGTGGCCCCCACGACCCTCCCCCGGCGGTCGAGCACCAGCCGCGAGAACCCGCTCGTACGGCCTTCGGCGACGGCACGGTCCACCTCGTCGTGCCTCACAGTGCGCACCGTGACCCCCGGCTCGTCCGCCCCGACCCCCACCGCCGCCACCTCCGGCGCCGTGTACGTGACCCGCGGGACCGCCCGCACCTCCGCGGTGCGGCGCAACCCGAGGACGGCGTTGCTCACCGCGGTCGAGGCGTGCACCCCGGCCACGTGGGTGAATTGCGGGTGCCCGCTCACGTCGCCCGCCGCCCAGATCCGCGGGTTGGTGGTCCGCAGGCGGGGGTCGACGACGACGAACCCGCTGTCGTCGACCTCGACACCGGCGGCGTCGAGCCCCACGTCGGCGGTGCTCGGGCGGCGACCCAGCGCCACCAGTACGGCGTCGGCGCGCACCCGCCGGCCATCCTCGAGCACGACTTCCCGTCCCCCGGCGGCGTCCTCCACCGCGCTGACCGGCGCACCGGTGAGGACGGTGGCGCCGTCCCGCACGATCGCCTCCGTCACCAGCTGTGCGGCCTCGGGATCCTCGTTGCCCAGCAGCCGGTCCGCCGCCTCGACGATCGTCACCGTCGAGCCGAGCCGGGCGAACGCCTGCCCGAGCTCGCAGCCGATGGTGCCGCCGCCGAGCACGACCAGCCGGTCGGGAAGCTCGCGCAGGTCCCACACCGTGTCACTGGTGAGCGGTGCGGCCTCGCGCAGGCCCGGTATCGGCGGCACGGCGGGGGCCGACCCGGTGGCGATCAGCGCCTGCCGGAACCGCACCTCACCCCCGCCGCCGACACCGTCGACCCGAGCCGAACCGGCGCCGGTGAACCGGGCCGAACCCCGCACGACCTGCACCCCCGCACCGCGCAACGTCTCCGGCGAGTCCGCCGGCTCGATCGCGGCGATCGCGGCACGCACGTGCGCCATCACCTCGCCGAAGTCGACCCACACGCCCTCGACGTGCACCCCGACCCGGCCGGCCGCACGCGCGTCGGCCGCGGCCGACGCCGCGGCGAGCAACGCCTTGCTCGGCACGCACCCGGTCCACAGACAGTCCCCGCCCGGCCGGTCCCGCTCCACCATCAGCACCGACGCCCCGAACGACGCCACCGTGCGCGCACCCACGATCCCGGCCGTGCCGCCACCCACCACGAGCAGGTCCCAGACCTCGTCCGCACGCCCCTCCAGGACGTTGCGGTCGCCGGACGCTTGCGGGTCCCCCTCCGTCAGGTGATCGTCCGCGACATCGCCCTGGCTGATGCTCATCGCTCTCCCTCGCTGCGCTCAGTCGGCGCCGTCGCCCCGGACGTCTGTGAGCCGATCCGGCCGGACGGGAACCCGGCCGGCCGACGGATCGATTCCCGGCGACCCGCGTGGACCAGCTGACCACGTTGACGTTGGCGACGCCCAATTCGCCGCGAGCCGGAGCAGGTAGGGTGTTCCCGAGATACAGGTGATGGGGCTCGCCTTCAACCGCCCGCCCGGGCTGATGGCTCCTACCGACAGGGCTGATCTGTGGGTAGGAGGTGTCGATGTCGGCCCAGTTCTCCAGCGCACGTTCCTCGACGCCGCCCGGTCCGGGTGGCTGCTGTGGGGCCGGCCGGTGATCGGCAGTGTCGCTCTCACGTCGGGAACGGCGCGCGTTGCGCGCGATCGAACGGGCGTTGGACGCCGAGGACCCCGAGCTGGCACGACTGATGCGGACGGCCCGCGCCACGCCGTCCGGGGAGGTTCCGCGGATCTGGTGGCGGCTGTTCTGGTCGACGCTCGCCCTGCTGGTGCTGGGGTTGCTGCTGCGCAGCGCCACGCTGCTGCTGGCCGCGTGCCTGCTGATCGGCGCGTTGCCGCTGCTGGTGCTGGTTGCCCGGTCGGTCGCCGGCTGGTGGCGGTACGGCCCACGCGATGACCGAACGGAGAAAGGGGCCTGACCAGGCTGCGGGCCGCCGGACCCCGCGTGAACCCGCGGCGGAGCCGCTGCTCGAGGCCGGGTCGGGAGTCGTGGACCCGGACGTCGACCTGGCGGTGCCGGCGCCGCGCCGCGAGCCGGCCGGGCACCGGCTGGACGTGCTGGGCGCGATCGCGGCCGGCGGGGTCCTCGGCGCGGAGGCCCGCTACGGCCTCGGGCTCGCCCTGCCGCACGCACCCAAGGGTTGGCCGTGGTCGACGCTGCTGGTGAACATCTCCGGCTGCCTGCTGATCGGCGTGCTCATGGTGGTGATCACCGAACTGGTGAGACCGCATCGGCTGGTGCGCCCGTTCCTCGGGGTCGGGGTGCTCGGCGGCTACACCACCTTCTCCACCGCCACGGTGGACGCCCTGACCCTGCTGGACGCCGGCCGGCCCGCGGCCGCGCTCGGCTACCTCGTGGCGACCCCGGCGCTGGCCGTGCTCGGCTGCGCCATCGGGGTCGTCGCCGCCCGACTACTCGCCGGACGCTCACTGCGGCCCCCCGCGGAGACCCCCCGATGAGCGCCCTGACGATGCTGTGGGTCGGCATGGGAGCGGCGGTCGGCGCTCCCCTTCGGTACTTGATCGACCGCGCCGTGCAGGCCCGGCACCGGCGCCGGTTCCCGTGGGGCACCTTCACCGTCAACATCGTCGGCTCGTTGCTGCTCGGCGCGCTCACCGGCGCCGCCGCCGTGCTCCCTGCCCCGGTGTCGGCCGCGGCCGGGGTCGGGTTGTGCGGGGCGTTGACCACCTACAGCACCTTCAGCTACGAAACCGTCACCCTCCTCGAGAACCGGGCCCGCGTCACCGCCGTGGCCAACCTCGCCGGCAGCGTCATCGCCGGGCTGCTCGTCGCCGCGCTCGGCTGGTGGGCAACCCGCACCCTGCTGACCTGAGAGTGCTGACGCGGATGCCCGGACGGCCTACCCTGGAACCACCCGGGAGGACGCTGTGACCAGCCCGAACGACCGTGAGCCGACCGTGGAGCCGACCTTGGTCGTCGGCTACGGCCGCGACCCCTCCAGCGACCACGCCCTGCTCGTCGCCACCGACTTCGCCCGCCGGCTCGGCGCCCGCCTGCACGTCGTGCACACCGTCTGCCTGGCCGACTACCCGGTCGATCCGGACGCCTGGGACTGGGAGGAACAGGGCGCCGCCGGCCTCGCCGAGCAACGCCGCAGCGTCGCCCGCCTCCTCGGCGACACCGACGTGGCCTGGAGCTACGAGGACCGCCGCGGCGACCCGGCATGCGAACTCGCTCGGGCCGCCGCCGAGCACGACGCGCTCCTGATCGTCGTCGGCACCCGCGGTGAAGGTCTCAGACGCGCGCTCGCCCGCCTGGTCGATCCCTCGGTCTCACACGGGGTCATCCAGCGCCAACGCCGACCCGTCCTGGTCGTTCCCGCCCACCCGAGATCTGAGTCGGAGAGGTAGGCGGTCGGCGATGCACCCGTCGAGCGACATCGACATGTAGACCACCTGCTGCCGACACGTCGACCTCCTGTGGGGCCCGGGCAGCCCGCGCATCCTCTGCCTCGACCCGGACCGGATTATGCTGCCCGTGCTCGCGTCGGCGGAGCGCTCACGGCTCCCGCTCTGCGCGCCGCGGACACGGGACGACGAGCTGCAGGTCGGGGCGAGCGATCATCACCCGCGCGCCGCCAAACGGAAGTGAACTGGAGGCGGGCCTTGGGACAGGTGGAGCTGGGCGAGGCCGTTGCACGTGCCCGGAAGATCTCCGAGGTCGTGCTCGCCCCTTCAGCAGCCGCGGTGGACGCGGAACGGCGGTGGCCCGCTGCAGGGATGTCCGGCTTGCGGGACGAGCTCGGCGGGCTGGTCGTACCGGAGCGGTTCGGCGGGTTGGGGCACGGCCTCCTGGCGGTCGCCCAGGTCGGCGAGGCCACGGGGCGGGCGTGCGCATCGACCTCGATCTGCTTCGGCATGCACCTGGTGGCCTCCGCGGTGATCGCGGCGAAGGCGACCCCGCTGCAGCAGGAGCGCTATCTGCGCCCGATCGCCGCCGGACGGCACCTGACGACGCTCGCGGTGTCCGAGCCGGGCACGGGTGGGGAGTTCTGGCTGCCCCAGACCCGGATGCAGCACCTCGGTTCCGACTCGTTGGAGTTGACCGGCACCAAGAGCTTCGTCACCAACGGTGGTCACGCCGACTCCTACGTCGTGTCCACGGTCGCCACCGACCCCGCGGCCCCGCCCGGCCAGTTCTCCTGCACGGTGGTGGAGGCGGACCTGCCCGGGATGGAGTGGGAGGCGCCGTGGCAGGGGCTCGGCATGCGGGGCAATTCCTCCCGGACGCTGCAGCTGCGCGGGGTGCAGATCCCCGACTCGCAGCTCCTGGGCGACGAGGGTGACCAGATCTGGTACGTCTTCAACGTCGTCGCCCCCTACTTCCTGATGGCCATGGCCGGGACCTATCTCGGGGTGGCCGCCGCGGCACTGCACGAGGCGCGCACCCACCTGCTGCGGCGGAGGCACAGCCACAGCGACCGGACCTTGGCCACCCTCCCGCTGGTGCAGCATCGGCTCGGTGAGATGTGGGCCCGGGTGGAGCGCACCCGACGGCTCATCTACCACGCAGCGGCGGAGGCAGACGCGGGCGGCCCGGAGGCTCTGCTCGGGTTGTGCTCGGCGAAAGCAGAGGTCGCCGAGGTTGCCCAGACCGTCGTCAACGATGCCCTCTCGATGACGGGCGGCGTCGGGTACGCGCAGGACTCGGCATTGCACCGGCACCTGCGCGACGCCCGCGCCGCGCACGTGATGGCTCCACTGACCGACACACTGCGGGTCTGGGTCGGCAAGGCTCTGCTGGACCAACCGCTGCTGGAGGCGTGAATGCCCGCGGCCCGGCCTCGAGTGCTGCTCGTCGGTGTGATCCCCGAGGTCGCGGCTGCGCTGGAGACCGCGCTCGCTGCCGAGGTCGACCTGATCGACGTCGCCGCCGAGGAGGTCCTGACGCATCTCGATCCTGACGCAGGCCGTCGAGGGGCGACGGTGGTGCTGATCGGCCGCGAGTTGCCCGCGCCCGTCGGGATGGTCCATGCCGTGCGCCCGGACGGCATCGATGTGGCGGTGCTCGCCGTGTCGACGCCGGCGACCGAAGCAAAACTCGCCACCGTGCCGCTGCTGTTCTCCGATGACCAGGTCCGCGCGATACCCGCGGCCCGGGCCGACGAGTTGCCCGCGATGGTCCGCCGGCTGTTGCACGGGATGGCGCGGCGCGCGCAGTACGCCGGCGTCCGCGCCGCCGCGCAACGACAGCTGTCGGCCGGCGCCGCGGGAATCGGCCGGCAGGTGGGCGAGCAGATGTTCGGGGAGTTCCTCAACCAGGCCCCGATCGGGGCGGTGATGCTCGACGACACCGGTGGCGTGGCCGCCTGGAACCATCGGGCTGCTGAGATCCTCGACCTGGCCGCACCGGAGTCCCTGCACCACTGTCTCACCGCGCTGTTCCCCTCGCCCACGGGTACCCGCCTGCGCCACCACCTCGCGCACCCGGCCGATCCGAACGCCACCTTCGAGCGGACCCGCCCGGACGGGGCCGCCCAGACCGTGCGCATCAGCCCGCAGCAGGTGTTGGACACCCACGGGCGCGAACGGACCCTGGTCCTCGTCGAGGACGTGACCGACCGCGTTCAGGTCGAGCGGCAACTCGCCGAACGCACCAGCCACGCCCTGCTCAGCGGGGACGTCGCGGCCGCCGTCACCGCCGGCGGCCCGCTGCCGGTGCGGCTGCAGAAGACCGCGCAGGCGACCGTCGACCGTCTTGACGCCGCGTTCGCCCGCATCTGGGTCCTCGACCCCGTCCGGAACATGCTGCACCTGCGCGCGAGCGCCGGCCTGTACACCCACCTCGACGGCGCACACGGCCACGTCCCCGTCGGAGCACTCAAGATCGGCTTGATCGCCGCCGAACGGCGCCCGCACCTGACGAACTCCGTGATCGGCGACCCCCGGATCAACGACCAGGAGTGGGCTCGCCGCGAGGGCATGCAGGCCTTCGCCGGCTATCCGTTGATCGTCGACGAGGAACTCATGGGCGTCCTCGGCCTGTTCGCGCGACACCCGCTCCCCGACACCACCCTGGATGCGCTGGCCGGGATCGCCAGCCAGATCGCCGTCGGTATCCGGCAGGATCGCCTGCTGCAGCGCCTGTCGAACACCGCCGAAACCCTGCAGCACGCCCTGCTACCGGCAGCGCTGCCCGATCTGCCCGGGCTCTCGCTGGCCGCTCGCTACCTGCCCGGCGCGGAAGGAGTCGACACCGGCGGCGATTGGTACGAGGTGCTCCACCTCGACGCCGACCACACCGCCTTCGTCGTCGGCGACGTCGTCGGGCAGGGCGCAGCCGCCGCGGCCATGATGGGCCAACTCCGCAGCGCGCTGGCGGCCTACCTGCTCGAGGGCCACACCCCGGCACGAGCCCTCGAGCACCTCAACCATTTCACCAGCCGGATCGACGGGGCACGAGGCAGCACCACCACCGTCATGGTCCTCGACACCAGCACCGGTCGTCTGCGCTGGGCCTGCGCCGGGCATCTCCCGCCGCTCGTCGTCGAGCCCCGAGGCACACCTCGCTACCTGGAGGCCGGCCGCGGGCCCTGCCTCGCCGTCTTCGACGACCCCCCGTTCCACGAAGGGCAGATCCACCTCACACCCGGATCGTCCGTGCTGCTCTACACCGACGGGCTGGTCGAACGCCGTGGCGAAACGATCGACGACGGACTCGATCGTCTGGCCGCCGCTGCCGCACAACTCACCCCCGCTGCCCCCGACCTGATCATCGACGAGATCATGGTGCGCATGCTCACCGGGCAGGACCGCGCCGACGACACTGCCGTGATCATCGCCCGCCTCGACGCGTCCGGCCCCCGCTGACGCATCCCTGCCGCAGCCGCAGACGTCGAAAGATCGGGGCGCCTGACCTGCTCGGACCGCTGCCGCAAAGACCGCTCACACCCGCCGCCACGCAGCGTGGCCCGGAACTCTCACCCGGCAGTTCGCGCGTCGAGATACCGGTGCAGCGCCGTGGCCGCGGCCAGCATCGCTCGGGACCGGGCGTTCAGAGCCTGCCGGCGATCGGCCAACGGACGTGTGACGTGGCGGGATCACGAGCATCTCGGAGCTCGTCGAGCAGCAACCGGATGTCGGCGATCGAATGACCGGCCCGTCGGAGCTGGCCGACGAGGTGCGCGTCGCGCACGTCACCGGCGACGTACACCCGGTGACCCTGGTGGTCGCGGCCCGGCCGCAACAGCCCGTCGCGTTCCCAGCGGCGCAACGTCGCCGGCTGCACACCCAGCTGATGGGCCAGCGGCCCGATCGAGACCGGGGCACCGTCCCACGACTGGACGGTGATGTCTCTCAGGGTGGTCTCGACCGCATCGACGATCCCGCGCGCCGAGACGAGCTCGGCATGGCTTCGATCGATCACGTCGAGCGCGTCGTCGAGTCGATCTGTGTTGACCGCGACCATGATCGCGCGGGCGGCGGGGTGACCGTGCGACCACGTCCACGTGCTCGACGTTGTCGTCCCGGCCCTGCGCCTTCACCACCACCACCACCACCACCGGCGGCAGCGCGGGACTATCGGTCGGTAGCGGGGACGAGTTCGGCGTGCAGCGCTTGGACGCGAGCGTCGATGTCGTCACGGACGAGACGCATCCGCTCGATGCCGTCGATGCCGCGTTCGGACGGCTCGTCGGTGTCCCAGTTCCGCAGCTCGGTCCCGGTGGGCACCTCGACCTGGGCCTCGCGGCCGAGGGTGACGACGAGGTCGACCGAACGCAGCAGCTCCGGGTCGACGGGCTTCGGGGTTTCGCCGGTGACGTCCACGCCGACCTCGGCGAGGGACTCCGCGGACAGGGCGTTGATCGCCCCGCCGGGCCGCGTTCCGGCCGAGTGCACGGTCACGCTGTCGCCGGCGGCTCGGCGCATCAGCCCGGCGGCCATCTGCGACTTGCCGCCGTTCTTGACGCAGACGAACAGCACCGACGGCGTCACGACGTGGCGCCCTCGGCCGGGGCGGACGCGGTGAGTTCGGCGAGCAGGGCCCGGACGCGGCGGTCGATGTCGTCGCGGATGGGGCGGATCTCCGCGGCGGACCTGCCGGCCGGGTCGGTCAGCTCCCAGTCCAGGTAGCGCTTGCCCGGGTAGACCGGGCAGGCGTCACCCCACCCCATGCTGATCACCACGTCGGCGGCGCGGACGACGTCGTCGGTGAGCGGCTTGGGGAACTCCTTGGACAGGTCCAGCCCGATCTCCGACATCACCTCCCGGACGGCCGGGTTGATCTCGTCTGCCGGGGTGGACCCGGCCGAGCGCACGTGCACCCGGCCCTGGGCGTGGTGATCGAGCAAGGCGGCGGCCATCTGGGAACGGCCGGCGTTGTGGACGCAGACGAACAGGACCTCGGGAACTCCGGACACGAGGACTCCTTCGGAGTGGGCGAGCGCGGTGAGGCGGTCGGTGGCGAAACGCCGGGTCAGCGCGGTCAGGTGGGTGGTCACCGTCGCCGTGCGGCGCAGCGCGGTGTAGGACTCGAAGACGTAGCGGTAGATCGTCTGCTCGGAGAAGATCCCGGCGAACCGGGCCGCGAGGTCGGCGACCATGCGCTCGAGCACCGCGACATCGGTGAGCAGCCGCGGCCGCTGCGCCGACCCGGCGGGCGGGTCGGTCATCGATCGGCTGCGGCGCGGGCGCCCCACCACCGCTTGCGCAGGGCCAGCGACACGTAGACCAGCGCAACGAGGACGGGGACCTCGATCAGCGGCCCCACGACGCCGGCCAGCGCCTGCCCGGAGGTCACCCCGAAGGTCGCGATCGCCACGGCGATGGCGAGCTCGAAGTTGTTGCCGGCCGCGGTGAACGCCAGCGTCGCCGAGCGCTCGTAGCCGAGGCCGACGGCCTTGGCCAGGGCGAGCGACCCCAACCACATGATCGCGAAGTAGGCCAGCAGCGGCAGCGCGATCCGGGCGACGTCCAGCGGCTGGGAGGTGATCGCGTCGCCCTGCAACGCGAACAGCACGACGATCGTGAACAGCAGCCCGTAGAGCGCGAACGGCCCGACCTTCGGCAGGAACTTCTGCTCGTACCACTCGCGGCCCTTGGCCTTCTCCCCGAACCGGCGGGTGAGGTAGCCCGCGACCAGCGGGATCCCGAGGAAGATCAGCACGGACTTCGCGATCTGCCACGCGGAGACGTCGAGATCGGCCTGCGGCAGGCCCAGCCAGCCCGGGAGCACCGACAGGTAGAACCAGCCCAGCGCGGCGAACGCGATGACCTGGAACACCGAGTTCAGCGCAACGAGCACCGCGGCCGCCTCGCGGTCGCCGCAGGCGAGGTCGTTCCAGATGATGACCATGGCGATGCAGCGGGCGAGCCCGACGATGATCAGGCCCGTGCGGTACTCCGGCAGGTCCGGCAGCATCAACCAGGCGAGAGCGAACATCAGCGCCGGACCGAGCACCCAGTTCAGCACCAACGAGCTGATCAGCAGGCGGCGGTCGCCGGTGACCCGGTCGAGCCGGTCGTAGCGAACCTTCGCCAGCACCGGGTACATCATGATCAGCAGCCCCAGCGCGATCGGCAGCGAGACGCCGTCGATCGCGATCGCGTCCAGCGCCCCACCCAACCCGGGGATCAGCCGGCCGGCGAGCAGGCCGACGACCATGGCGGCAATGATCCAGACGGGCAGGAACCGGTCCAGGGTGGACAGCCGTGCGGCGACGGGGGCGTCGAGCTCGGGCGGAGCGCTGCTCATGCGGTGACTTCCAGTTCGTGGGGGGCGAGGGCGCGCGCGAGTGCGGCCAGGGCGTCGGGCAGGGCGCGGTAGTAGATCCAGGTGCCGCGCCGGTCGCCGGTGATCAGGCCGGCTTCGCGTAACACCTTGAGGTGGTGGCTGATGGTGGGCCCGGACAGCTCGAAGGCGTCAGTGAGATCGCAGACGCAGGCCTCGCCACCCTCGTGGGAGGCGATGAGGCTCAGCAGGCGCAGCCGGGTCGGGTCGGCGACAGCCTTGAACCCGGCGGCGAGCGTGGCGGCGTGCTCGGGGCTCAACGGTGGGCGCGCGAGCGGCACCGGACCGCACTGCGCCCCGAGGCGGATCTCCTGCTTCGACACACGTCTATGTTGAAGTGTGTCGAAGCACTATGCAAGGTGATCGGCGACTCGTTGGCAGTGTGGGGATGGCGGGAGGCCCCGCCGAGATCGCCGTCCCCGTCGCGGAATCCCGCCCGACGCACCCTGGGAACCCGGGTCTCGGCACATGCACCTCACGCGCGACTTTCCGATATCGCCGCAGCGGTGAACGCGCTGACGGCCGGCGTCCGTTCCGCCCACGGCCGGGCCTGCTCCAGCTGGGCGGCGAGGCGGAGGAGGGTTGCCTCGTCGCCGAACCGGCCGAGGAAGTGGACGCCGACCGGGAGCCCGGCGTCGTTCCACCACAGCGGCACCGACATGGCGGGGTTGCCGGTGAGGTTGGCGACGACGGCGGGATACCGCACGGTCGGGCCGCCCCGCCGGAGTGCACGCATCGGATCGTCGGGTGTCGAGACGATCTCACCGAGCGGTGGGGGCGGGCTGGACGTCGTCGGCGTCAGCCAGAGGTCGACGTCGGTGAGGAAGGCCGCCACGCCGCGGGCGAAGGCCTGCAGCTCCCCGATCGCGAGCAGATACTCCGCGGCCGACACCCGTTCGCCCGCCTCCCGGTAGGCCTGGGTCAGCGGTTCCAGCTCGTCGGGTCCTGGCTCGCGGCCCAGCCTGCGCACCCAGTGGCCCACCGTCCAGGCGGTAGCCGCGTGGAACACGGTGCCGATGGCGGCGCCGACCGCGGGGGTGAGCCCCGGCAAGTTGGCCTCGAGCATCTCGTGGCCGAGCGACGAGCACAGGGCGACGGCGTCGTCCAGCGCATCGACGCAGTCGGGATCGCCGGGGGAACCGTCCGGGGTGCGGGAGGTGAAGGCGATGCGCAGCCGCCCCGGGTCGGCGCCCACCTCCGCAGCGAAGGGCCGGGCCGGCGGGGGCGCCGGGTACGGGTCGCCAGGGGTCGGACCGGCCGTGGCGTCCAGCAGGACCGCACTGTCGCGCACCGACCGCGTGACGGCGTGCTCGGTGAGCCAGCCGCTGACGACGTAGCCGCACCCGGGGCCGAGCGGGTTGCGCGCGCGGGTGGGCTTCAGCCCGAGGAGGCCGGTCGCCGCGGCGGGGAACCGGATGGACCCGCCGAGGTCGTTGGCGTGCGCCATCGGGACCATGCCGGACGCGACGGCGGCGGCGGATCCACCGCTGGAGCCGCTCGTCGAACGCGTGACGTCCCACGGGTTGCGGGTCGGACCGTGCCGCACCGGCTCGCAGGCCGGCACCATCCCGAACTCCGGGGTGTTGGTCTTCCCGACGATCACGAGTCCGGCCCGGCGCAACCGGACCACCAGTTCGGAGTCGTGCACCGACACGGTGTCGCGCAGGAACCTCGACCCCGCCGTCATCCGGACGCCCGCCACGTCGACCAGCAGGTCCTTGACCAGGAACGGGACGCCCCGGAACGGGCCCGCCGGGGCGCGGCGGGCCGCGCCCTGCGCGTGCTCGAACATCGGCGTGACGACGGCGTTGAGCACCGGGTCGAGAGCCTCGATCCGCTCGATCGCCGCCGCCACCAACTCCTCCGCGGTGAGCTCCCCGCGCCGGACGAGGTCGGCCTGCGCGACCGCGTCCAGCGCTGCCAGCTCGGTCATGGCCGGGCCTCGAGGACGATGTTGAGCGGTGCGGCGTCCTGCGCCACGCGCCGGACCCTGCTGTACCCCGCGTCGGCGAGCACCTGGCGCAGCCGCTTCTCCCCGGCCATCGTCCCCAGCGCCCGGGCTCCCGGTTGCGCGAGCGAGGACGGCGTGCAGACCAGGGTCGAGACCGAGTAGCCGATGCGCGCGTACGGGTTGCTGAAGTCGTCCTCCAGGCGATCGGCGGCCAACGGCTCCACGACGAGCACCGTGCCGCCTGGTGCCAGGGTGGACCGCGCGTGTGCGGCGGCGGCCACCGGATCGCCGAGGTCGTGCAGGCAGTCGGTGAAGACGACGAGGTCGTAGTCCAGGCCCGGGAAGGCCGTCGCATCGGCGACCTCGAAGGCGACGCGGTTGCCCACGCCGGCGTCGGCGGCTGCCTTGCGAGCGGTGGCGACCGACCCGGGGTCGATGTCGATCCCCACGACGGTGGCCGCCGGGAACGCCTCGGCCATGAGGAGCGACGCCACGCCGTACCCGCAGCCGATGTCGGCGATCCGGCCGCCGCGCTCCAGTGTCCCGGCGACGCCGTCGAGCGCCCCGATCCACCGGGCCAGCCCCGCCCCGTACATCGGCCGGGTGAACCGCGCCTGGGCGCCGTTCAGCGCAGGGTGGTGCTCGCCCCAGCCCATCCCGCCGCCGCTGCGGAAGAACCGTTCGACGGCGTCGAGGTCGGTCCAGCATGCGATGAGGGCCGGGAAGACGCCGATCAGGGACGTGGGGCTCGCGTCATCGGCGAACACCGCCGCCATCTCGTCGGTCAGCGTGAACGTCCGCGCCGCCGGGTCGTAGTGCACGTAGCCTGCCACGGCCATCGTGCTCAGCCACTCCCGAACGTACCGCTCGACCGTGCCGGTTCTCGCCGCCAGCTCGGCCGGTGTCAGCGGGCCGGCGCCGGCCATGGCGGTCCACAGCCTCAGCCGGTCGCCGAGGACGACGACGGGCCCGGTGAATCCGACCCCGAGGTCGGCGAACACACTGCCGACCGCCTGCTCGAGCTGATCCTGGTCCAGGGACATGTCCGCCTCCTGTTGCCGTCGGTGTCGTTCACCCGCAGTGGCGTGAGATCGCGACTCACGATCCGTGGGATCGACGACGCCTTCGGCTCACAGCTGCCACGTCACGGGCTCCGGGGGCCGGTAGCAGCAGCGGGTGCCGGTGACGACCGAGAGGCGCAGGTGGTGCCCGAGCTCGGGGTGCACCCGCTCGACGTGCCGGATGCTGTCGCGGATCCGGGCGGTCACCGTGGTGCGCGCGCGTTCCGCATCATCGCCCAGCCGCCGGCGGCGGCCGCGGAGACCGGTGGCGCGCGCGAGCTCGCCGATGACCGCCTCCCGCTCGGCGGCCAGCCGCGCCGACCGCTCCGGATCGCCCTCGGCGTCGGCATCGGCCAGCTGGATGTCGAGTGCAGCGATGCGGGCCGCGTACTCCGCGCGGGCCCGCTCGTCCAGGACCGGGGCGGCTCCGCTCGCCGGCATCAGGCCCTGGTGAAGCAGGACGGTCGCCGGGATCTCCTGGCCGGGCGCCCGGAACAGCCGGGCGAGGTCGCGCAGCCCCTTCGCATCCCGCAGCCGCACCGTCCGACCGGCGAAGGCGAGCATCCACGCGTCCCCGTCGACGCGGAAGACGTTCTGCTCCACGGGCCGGCGCCGGTCGAGTTCGGCGAGCTCGGCTGCGGCGCGTTCGGCGACCGCCGCAAGCCCCAGCTCGTCACCTTCGGCGATCGCAGCGACGAGCAGGTCCCGGGCCGCGGGTCGGTCGCCGGGCCGGCCGCGGCGCAGCAGCGCGCGGGCGAGTTCCGTGCGCGCCCGCGCGCGGTACGGCCGCGCCGCCAGGCGGTCGGACAGCGCGACCGCGCGCTGCAGGTGCACAACAGCGTCGTCCCACCGGTCCAGGGCGGCGGCCAGCACGCCGAGGTGGAACGCCACCGGCCCGGTCGTGAACACCGCGCCGCCGAGAACCGCGATCCCGTCCGCGAACGGCACTAGCTCGTCGTGGAGCCGGGCGCACCGTTCCCGGTCGCCCAGGGTGGCGGCGAGCTCCGCGACCATCGTGAGCGTGACCAGCCGGCGCCACCGGTAGCCGACGCGGTCGTGCACGGGCAGGGCGGCGACGACGGGGGGGGGCGCCCCCCCCTCCCCCCCCTCCCCC
>NZ_JAHKRK010000100.1 GCF_019396355.1 Pseudonocardia nigra | reverse complement strand
CTGGCGCCGTCCGACCTGGCGCCGTCCGACCTGGCGCCGTCCGACCTGGCGCCGTCCGACCTGGCGCCGTCCGACCTGGCGCCGTCCGACCTGGCGCCGTCCGACCTGGCGCCGTCCGACCTGGCGCTGTCGGAGGCGGAGCTGCCCGAGGCGGAGCTGCCCGAGGCGGAGCTGCCCGAGGCGGAGCTGCCCGAGGCGGAGCTGCCGGACGTCACCGACGCCCCCGAGACAGTCGGGCGGGTGGCCGCGAAGGTGGTCGACGACGTGCTCGCCGGGAGCGGCGATCGGGACCGCCCGGAGGAGCCGACCGAGGCCGCCGACAGGGCCGCCGACAGGGTGCGCGAGACGACCGGCGACGACCTCGGTCGGACGGTCGGGTCGGTGGCGGAGCCCGTGGGCGCGGTCGCCGACGCCGTGGGCGGCCTGCTGGGCGGTGACTGACCGCACCGGGTCGTCCTGGGTGACATCCCGCCCGCGGCGGGTAGCCGCCGGGTATGAAGGCGATGGCGTACCAGCAGTACGGCGGCCCCGAGGTGCTCGAGCCGATGGATCTCCCGGAGCCGAAGGTCGGCCCCGACTGGGTGTTGATCCGGGCGAAGGCGGCGTCGGTGAACCCGGTCGACTACAAGCTCCGCCAGGGCGGCCTCGACGCGATGATCCCCGCGCACTTCCCGGTGATCCCAGGGTATGACGTGGCCGGGGTCGTGGAGCGGGTCGGGCCTGCGGTCCCCGACCTGCAGCCCGGCGCGGAGGTGGTGGCCTACAACCGCCAGGACCACCTGCAGTGGGGCACCTACGCCGAGCTGGTGGCCGCGCCGCTGCGGGCCGTCGGGCCGAAGCCGGAGGCGGCGAGCTGGGAGCAGGCGGGCGCGCTCCCACTGGTCGGTCTCACCGCCTACCAGACGCTCACCGAGCGGCTCGACGTGCGGGCCGGGGAGACCGTGCTCGTGCACGCCGCGTCCGGCGGGGTCGGTCGGATGGCCGTGCAGATCGCCCGCATCCTGGGCGCCGAGGTGATCGGCACGGCGAGCGAGCGCAACCACGACCTGGTGCGTGAGCTCGGCGCGACCCCGGTGGCCTACGGCGACGGGCTCGTCGACCGCGTCCGCGAGCTGCGCCCCGACGGCGTGGACGCGGTGCTGGACCTCGCCGGAGGAAAGGCCCTCGACGACAGCCCCGCCGTCGCACGGGACACGGCCCGGATCACCTCGATCGTCGACCCCCGCGTGCTCGAGCTCGGCGGGCAGTACCTGTTCGTCCGGCCCGACCGGGAGCAGCTGGCCCGGCTCGCAGCCTGGGTGGACGAGGGACGGCTGCAGATCGACGTCGGAGCAACGCTGCCGCTCGCCGATGCGGCGGAGGCCCAACGCATGCAGGAGGCGGGCGAGGCGCAGGGCAAGATCGTTCTGACCATGTGACCCGCGCGCCACTGCACATCTCGCCCGCGACCGCAAGGCCTTGACACCGTCGGTACCTGACCGAATGATGCTGCCCGCGCGTGGGAGCGCTCCCACGCAGGAGGAGAGGTGGCTGGGTGAGGCATTCACGACGACGTGTGGCGGCCGGCTCCGTGGCGGTGGCCGCCGGCCTGGCGATCGCCGCAACGGGCGCCGCGGTTCCGGCGTTCGCTGCCGACCATTCCGCGCCGAGCGGGGTGCAGCAGGCGACGCAGCAGCCGGACACGGGTCCGCGCGTGCGCGTCAACCAGGTCGGTTACCTGCCCCACGGCCCCAAAGGCGCGACCCTGGTGACCGAGGCGACGGCGCCGCTCGCCTGGGAGCTCAGGGACGCCGCGGGCGCGGTGGTGGCGCACGGCACCACGACACCGCGCGGGGTCGACCCGAGCGCCGGGCTGAACGTCCACGGCATCGAGTTCGGGACCTACAAGAAGGAGGGCGCCGGCTACACGCTCGTGGCCGACGGCGACGCGAGCCACCCGTTCGACATCGGGACGGCCGCCTACGAGCGGCTGCGCCTGGACGCGAAGACGTACTTCTACACCCAGCGCAGCGGCACCCCGATCTCCGACGAGCTCGCGCCCGGCTACGGCCGCGCCGCAGGCCACGTCGGGATCGCCCCCAACCAGGGCGACACCGCCGTGCCGTGCCAGGAGCTCGGCGACGACTCGCAGAAGCTGTTCGCCGAGCCGTGGACCTGCGACTACACCAGCGACGTCACCGGTGGCTGGTACGACGCGGGCGACCACGGCAAGTACGTCGTCAACGGCGGCATCGCGGTGGCGCAGCTGATGCAGGAGTACGAGCGCAGCGTGTCAGCGCGGTCGGCCGACGAGGGCGCACTCGCCGACGCCACCCTGCGTGTCCCCGAAGCGGGCAACGGCGTGCCCGACCTGCTGGACGAGGCCCGCTGGCAGCTCGAGTGGCTGCTGAAGATGCAGGTGCAGCCGGGCAGGCCGATGGCGGGGATGGCCTTCCACAAGGTGGCCGACGTCGACTGGACCGGCCTGCCGCAGGATCCGGCGACGGACCCGCAGAAGCGGGTGCTCTACCGCCCCTCCACTGCGGCCACGCTCAACCTCGCCGCTGCGGCAGCCCAGGGCGCTCGCGTGTTCGCTCCGCACGACGCCGCCTTCGCCGAGCGGCTGCTGGCGGCCGCGCGCACGGCGTACGACGCGGCGAAGGCCGACCCGGCGGTGTACGCACCCGGCCCGAACGCACAGCTCGACCCGAACCCGGGCAGCGGCCCGTACAACGACGACCGGGTGGCCGACGAGTTCTACTGGGCGGCGGCGGAGCTGTTCCTCACCACCGGGGACGCGGCCTACCGCGACGAGGTGCTCGCCTCACCGGTGCACACCGCCGACATCTTCGGCGCGGGCGGGTTCAGCTGGAACAGCGTGGCCCCGCTCGGACGCATGGACCTCGCGACCGTTCCGAACGACCTTCCGGACCGCAAGGCTGTGAAGCGCTCGGTGGTCGCGGCCGCGGAGCGCTACCTCGCCGACCAGGAGGCGCAGCCGTTCGGCCAGGCCTACGCCCCGCCCGGTGGCGACTACGCGTTCGGGTCGAACAGCCAGGTGCTCAACAACATGCAGGTGATCGGCACGGCCTACGACCTGACCAACCAGCCGAAGTTCCGTGACGGCGTACTGCGCGGCATGGACTACCTGCTCGGCCGCAACGCCCTGAACCGCTCGTTCGTGACCGGCTACGGCGACGTGTTCAGCGAGAACCAGCACAGCCGCCAGTACGCCCACCAGCTCGACCCGTCGCTGCCGAACCCGCCGGCGGGGACGATCGCGGGCGGCCCGAACTCGACGGCGGCGGGCACCGGTGACCCCGTGGCGGCCGAGGTGTTCGCCGAGGGCTGCGCAGCGCAGTTCTGCTACATCGACGACATCGGCTCGTGGTCGACCAACGAGATCACGATCAACTGGAACGCGCCGCTATCGTGGGTGGCGTCCTTCGTCGGCGACCAGGACGAGGGGCGGTAAGGGCTCCCGTGCAGGACGACGCCGTGCAGGACGACGCCGTGCAGGACGACGCCGTGCAGGACACCGCCGTGCAGGACGGCCGGGCGGCGAAGCTGCCCACGTTGGACGAGGTGGCCGCGCGGGCAGGCGTCGGGCGCGGGACCGTCTCGCGCGTCCTCAACGGGTCCCCGAAGGTGAGCGAGGAGGCACGGGCGGCCGTCCTGGAGGCGGTGGCGGCGCTCGGCTACGTCCGCAACCGCGCCGCCCGTTCGCTCGTGACGGGCCGCACCGACTCGGTGGCGCTCGTGGTCTCCGAGCCCGCCGAGCGCCTCTTCGAGCAGCCGTTCTTCGCCGACGTCATCCGCGGCGTCAGCTCCGCCCTCTCCGGCTCGTCGCGGCAACTGCTCCTCACGATGGCGCAGTCCGCCGAGGAGCACCGGCGGCTGGAGGACTACCTGATGGGCCAGCACGTCGACGGCGTCATGCTGATGTCGCTGCACGGCGACGACCCGCTGCCGGAGCGACTGGAGCGGCGAGGACTGCCCACCGTCGTCGGCGGCCGTCCGCTGCAGGGCGAGCCGGTGAGCTTCGTCGACATCGACAACGTGGGCGGCGCGGCGTCCGCGGTGGCGCACCTGCTCTCGACCGGCCGTCGCCGCATCGCGACGATCACCGCCCCGCTCGACATGGCCGCCGGGCACAGCAGGCTCGAGGGCTACCGGCAGGCGCTCGCGGCGGCCGGCATCCCGGACGACCCGATGTGCGTGGAGCACGCCGACTTCACCGAGCGCGGCGCCGCTGTCGCGATGGGCACACTGCTGGCCCGCGTGCCCGACCTCGACGCCGTCTTCGTCGCCTCCGACCTCATGGCGCAGGGCGCCCTGCGGTACCTGAACGAGAAGGGCTGCCAGGTCCCGGGCGACGTCGCCGTCGTCGGGTTCGGCGACACGTCCCTGGCCGCCCACCTCGACCTCACCACCGTGCACCAGCCGGTGGAGACGATGGGACGCGAGATGGCCGACCTCCTCGTGGCCCGCATCGACGGCCGCCCCACCGAGCTGCACGTCGTGCTGGACACCCACCTGGTGCTGCGCGCAACCGCCTAGCCTCGCGCATGATCGTGCCCGGGAACACCCGCAGTTCAGCCCAGCGCCTCGGGGAAGGTGATGTCGATCTCCGAGATGATGGTCGGGAAGTCGCGGCGATTGTTCGTGAGGAACCGGTCGGCACCTGCGACCACCGCCGTGGCCAGATGTATCGCATCTGCGGCGCGCAGCCGATGGGCCGCAGACAGAGATGTCGCGACCTCGGCCGTCACCGCATCGACAATGCGCAGCTCGAGCCGGCTCAGGAGCCCGACGAGCGCGGCGACCTCCTCAGCCTTCCCGTCCCGCATCGGCTTCGCCAGCACCTCCGGCAGGAGCAGGACCGACCCGACTCCGGCGATCCCTTCGGGCTCGGCGGGGAACAGCGTGCGGACCCGGCGCCCGAGGGGGTGCCCGGCCGCTGCGGCGTAGATCAGGACATCGGCGTCGAAGGCGTCGGTCACGAGCGGTCGCGGTCGGTGCGGACGGCCTGGACCAGGTCCTCGGCTCGGTCCACCGCCAGCTCCGCCGGCGCCAGCGGCTGCTCCCGGGCAGCAGTCAGCATGGCCCCGATCTCGCGCGCCCGGTCGATCGTCTGCTCGGCCCGACGCACGCGCACCGCGTCGGGACGCAGCACGACCGCGACAGGGGTGCCGTGCCGAGTGATCGTGATCTCCTCGCCCCTGGCGACGCGGTCGAGCACCTCGGGCAGCCCGGCGCGGGCCTCACTGACGCTCAGGCGACTCATGTACAGAAGCGTACACAGGTGTACCAACGGTGGCTCGATCAGCTCGACCGCCCATTCGCCGCCGTCACCGGGCGAACGCCGCGATCACCCCCGCCGCCACGGCCGCGCGTTCGACCATGCCGTCGATGCTGATGTGCTCGTGCCGCGCGTGCGCCCCGCCGCCCACGGCGCCGAGCCCGTCGAGCACCGGGCGGCCGATGGCGGCCGCGAAGTTACCGTCGCTGGCCCCGCCGACCGCGGTCTCGGGCAGATCCACCCCGAGCTGCGCCGCCGCGCCCCTGGCGAGGGCATACATCGCCTCGATCGCCGGACTGCGCTCCATCACCGGCCGGTTCCAGCCGCCGTGCACCGTGATCGCGGCGCGCGGGTCGTGCGGGCGGAGCCCGGCCAGCAGCGCGTCGATGCGGTCCTGCGCGGCCAGCGACGGCACCCGCACGTCGATCGCGGCGTCGGCGGCACCCGCGACGACGTTGGAGCGCGTGCCGCCACGCAGCACCCCGACGTTGACGGTGGTGCCCTCGGCGAGGTCGGTGGCGGCGTGCAGCGTGCGGACCACGCGCGCGATCTCGTCGATCGCGCTCGCCCCCGCCGTCGGGTCGAGCCCGGCGTGCGACTCGACGCCGCGCACCCGCACATCGAACAGGCCGACGCCCTTGCGCGCGGTCTTCACCGCGCCACCGTCGGCGCTCGCCTCGAACACCAGCACGGCGGCCGCGTCGGCGCAGGCCGCCTCGATGAGCGGCCGGGAGAACGGGCTGCCGATCTCCTCGTCGCCGGTGAGCACCAGGCGCAGCGGCGGGTGCGGCAGCCCGGCGGCGCGCAGCGCCCGGACCGCCCACACCGCCTGCACGAGCCCGGCCTTCATGTCGAACACGCCCGGGCCGCTGACGACGTCGCCGTCCACCCGCACGGGCCACGCCTCGAGGGTGCCCGCGCTCCACACGGTGTCGTAGTGCGCCAGCACGGTGAGCGTCCGGTCGCCCACCCCGTCGTGGTCGAGCACCAGCACGTCGCCGTGCTCGGCCGACTCGTGGTGGGCCCGCCGCGCCGGGAGGCCGAGCCGGTCGGCCACCCACTCCTCCAGGTGCGCCAGGCCCTTGGCCAGCAACTCCGGGTCGTCGCTCGGGGTCTCCTGCTCCGCGTAGCCGACGAGGTCGTCGACGAGGTCGGCGCGCCGGGCCGCGAGCCACCGGTGCAGCGCCGGGACGTCGACGGCGGCCAGCTCCGACGGCCCGGGAACCGCCGTCATCGCAGGGCTCCCGCGAGGCCGGCGATCCGCTCCTCGGACATCGGCGCGCCGGCTTCGAGCTCGCCGATCTGGGCGACCAGCCGCTGCAGGCCGGGCACGGCGATCCCGAGCTGCGCGGCCCGGTCGAGGACCGGCCGGTAGTGCGTGGGCACCTCGGTGGGGCGGTGCCGCACCGCGAGGTCGCGCCAGATGCCGCTGCGGTCCTTGGCCTGGGTGCGCAGCCACGCCACCAGCGCATCGGTGGCCGCCTCCTTCGCGGCGGCGTCGGCGCCGGCGTAGGGCGCGGGGTCGAACGCGTCGAACGGCTCGAGTGCCACCCCCTCGGCGGCGGCGACCGCGTAGACCTCGGCCGCGAGCCCGTGCATGACGGCCCGGTTCCGGTCGATCAGCTCGGCCATCGGCGCGTCGGCGAGCGCGGTGGCCACGAGCATCGCCCCGAAGCCGAGCTTGGACCAGAGGTACCCGGAGACGTTCGCCGTGGCCCGCGCGGGCCCCCAGGCCTGCAGGTCGGAGACGACCCGGCGCACCCGCTCGGAGTCGCGCCCGTCCAGCTCCCCGACGACGAGCGCGCCGAGCCCGCCGTCGCGGATCTCCCCCGGCGCGACGACGTCGGCGAACAGGTTGACGAACGCGCCCACCGTGCGCTCGGCCCCGATCCGGTCCGCGATCGCCTGCTCGTTAAGCCCGTTCTGCAGCGAGACCACGAACCCGTCGGCGGCCAGCCGGGGCGCGATCCAGTCCAGCGCGCGCCCGGTGGCCTGCGCCTTGACGGCCAGCAGCACGCACTCGACCCGCTCCGGACCGTCCTCGTCCGGGGTGAGGGCCGCCGCGACCGGCACGGCCGCGCGCTCGTCGCCGCGCCGCACCACGAGCCCTCGCTCGCGGATGCTGCGCACGTGCTCCGCGTCGGCGTCGACGACGGTGACCTCGTGCCCGGCCCGTGCCAGGTGGTGCCCGAGGGTGCCGCCGATGGCCCCCGCCCCGACGATCACGTAGTTCACGTCCAGCTCTCCTTCACGTGCCCGCGGACTGCAGGGCGGTGGTGGTCGGATGGTGGATCGGCAGCGCGGTGGTGCCCGCCGTGGCGCCGCCGTCCACGCGCAGGACGGCGCCGGTGACGAACCCGGCCTCCGCACCGGCGAGCCACACCACGGCGGCGGCGATCTCGGCCGCCTGCCCCGGCCGCCCGAGCGGGTTGACCGCGACGGCGGCCGCGTACTCGGGGGTGACCGGGTTGACCGGGCTGTCGACCTCGACGAACCCGGGCGCAACGGCGTTCACCCGCACCCCTTGCCCGGCCAGCTCGACCGCGCACGCCTTCGTCGCCATCTCCAGCGCGGCCTTGGACGTGCAGTAGTGCGCGGCGCCCGGCCGCGCCCGGGTGGCGGCCCCCGAGCTGATGTTGACGACGGCGGCGGGGCGCCCTGAGGCGGCGACCGCGACGGTGAGCAGCACCGGCGCCCGGACGTTGACCTGCTGCACCCGGTCCCACCCCGCGGCCGTCATCTCGGCGAGCGGGGTGGCCGGGTAGATCCCGGCCGCGTTGACCAGCACGTCGACCGGTCCGGCGAGCGCCACCGCCCGGTCCACGACCTCCGCGCAGCCCGGGTCGGCCAGGTCGGCGACGAGGGCGCGGCCGCCCAGGCGGGCCATCACCGCGTCGAGCTCGGGAGCGCGGGCATCCACCCCGTTGACCGAGTCGCCGCGGGCGGCGAACGCCTCCGCCACGGCCAGCCCGATGCCCCCGGCGGCGCCGGTGACCAGGACGTGCCTCACACCAGCTCCTTGCCCTTGGTCTCGGGCATGGTGGCGTAGACGACCACGCCGATCAGGGCGGCCGCCGCCACGTACAGCCAGACGAAGCCGCGCAGCCCGTTCGCGCTCATCCAGGTGGTGATGTACGGCGCGGTGCCACCGAAGATCGCGACGGCGAGCGCGTAGGGCACCCCGATGCCGGTGCTGCGCACCTCCGCGGGGAACTGCTCGGCCATCACGACCGCGCAGTTGGCGGAGTATCCGGCGATCAGGGTCACGCCGATCAGCTCCACCAGCAGCAGCGCCCAGAACCCGCCGAGCGACAACAGCTGGAACGACGGCCAGGAGAGCACGACGAACCCGATCGCGAACGCCAGCAAGGTCGGCTTGCGCCCGTACCGGTCCGACAGCAGGGCCACGAACGGCAGCAGGCACAGGAAGTACGCGATCGCGATCGTGTTGGCCAGCAGCGCGTCCTCGAGCGGGATGCCGATCGTCGTGTTGGCGTAGCCCGGCATGTAGCTGATCCACACGTAGTAGGTCAGCGTGCCCGCGATCGTGATGCCGACGACGCGCAGCGCGGCGCGGGGGTGCTCGGTGAGAATGCCGACGATCGGGTGCTTGCCGCGCGTGCGGCCCTGGTCGGTCGCCCGCTGGAAGCTCTCGGTCTCCTCCACGCTGACCCGCAGCCACAGCCCGACCAGGCCGAGCAGCCCACCGATG
Source organism: Pseudonocardia nigra (assembly GCF_019396355.1). Lineage (GTDB taxonomy): Bacteria > Actinomycetota > Actinomycetes > Mycobacteriales > Pseudonocardiaceae > Pseudonocardia > Pseudonocardia nigra. Next base: position 17,107 of record NZ_JAHKRK010000100.1, on the reverse strand, counting down.
GCGAAGGCGACCCGCCAACCCCACGCCTGCATCGCGGCGTCGCTCAACGTCGAGGTGAGCACGAAGCCCATCAGCGACGCGATCAGCGCCCCGGCACCGACCGACACCTGCTGCCACGATCCCGCGAAGGCCCGGCGCCGGGGGGCGGCCGACTCGACGAGGAACGACGACGACGAGCCGAACTCACCGCCGGCGGAGAAGCCCTGCACGAGCCGGGCGAGCAGCAGGATCAGCGGGGCCGCGATGCCGATCGCGGCGTAGGTCGGGGTGATCGCGATGACGAACGCGGCACCCGCCATGAGGCTGATGGTGAGCACCAGCCCCTTCTTGCGGCCGTGCCGGTCGGCGTACGCGCCGAGGACGGCGCCGCCGATGGGACGCATGATGAAGCCGACCGCGAACACCGCCAGCGTGGACAGCAGCGCGACCGTCGGGTCTTCGCTCGGGAAGAACTGGGACGCGAAGACCGGGGCGAGGATGGCGTAGACGGCCCAGTCCACCCACTCGACGGTGTTGCCGATCGAGCCGGCGACGATGGCCTTGCGCTGCGCGGGGGTGAGCTTGGTGCCCGCCGCCGCGTCGATGGTCGATTCACTCACGGATGGGTGCTCCTTTGCACTCCGGCGTGCTCGGCTGTGTGCAGTTCGGCTGCGGCGAGCTCGGCGATGTCGGCGTGGGTGGCGAACCAGACGTCCGCCTGCCCGGCCATGTGCGCGAGCAGCTCGCGCAGGGCGACCAGCCGGGACCGGTGGCCGATGATGTGCGGGTGCAGGGTGAGCTGGAACAGCCCGCCCTCGGCGTACGCGGCGTCGAACTCGTCGCGCCAGATCTCGAACAGCCGCCGCGGCGGCGTGTAGGGCCGCAGCGCCCCGTAGCGCTCCATCATCAGGTACGGGGCGTCGTCGCGGATCCACTCGACCGGGATCTCGACGATGCCGGTGCGGCGGCCGTCGGCGACCAGCTCGTAGGGCTCGTCGTCGGCCATCAGCGACGAGTCGTAGCGCAGCCCGAGCTGCTCGATGATCGCGAGGGTGTTGTCGGAGAAGTCCCAGCTCGGCGTGCGGATGCCGACCGGGCGCACGCCGGAGAGCTTCTCGAGCGTCTCGATCGCGCGGCCGGTGAGGTCGAGCTCGTCGGCACGCTCGAGCAGCATGTTGCGCTCGTGGATCCAGCCGTGCACGGCCAGCTCGTGTCCACCGGCGACGTAGGACTCCACCTCGTCGGGGTGCAGCAGCGCCGACACCGCGGGCATGAAGAAGCTCGCGGGCACGCCGTACTCGGCGAGCAGCGCGAGGATCCGGGGCGCGGCCACGCGGGAGCCGTACTCACCCTGCGCGAGCTTGCCCGGCCGGGTCTCGCCGTCACGCAGCGGGATCGTCTCGTGGTCGGAGTCGAACGAGAGCGCGACGGCCACCCGCGCGCCGCCCGGCCAGCTCTCGGGCACCAGGCGCTGCCCGGCGCGGACCCGGTCCACGTGTCCGCGCCACGTGGGCTCGTCCCACTGCCACGGTTCGCCCGTCACCTGCTCGGTCATGCGTTCCGCTCCCTCGTCCCATCGGCGTTGATGCGCACGTAGGCCCGCTTGAGCGTGCGGGCCTGCAGCGTCATGTCGGCGGTGCGCACGCCGGGGAGCGCACCGACGACGTCGGTCATGTAGTGGTAGAGATCGCCGTAGCCGGGCAGCACGCCGTGCAGGCAGAGGTTGAACCGGCCGGTCGTCGCGCTCACGTACTGCGTGGACGGGTGCTTCGCCAGCTGCGCGCCGACGTTCTCCAGCTCGCCGGGCTCCACGACCAGCCACTGCATGAACTCGACGCCCAGCCCGATCAGCCGGGTCTCGAACAGCGTGCGGAACCGCAGGCAGCCGCGGCGCACCAGCGAGTCGACGCGCCGCGCCGCAGTGGACTCGCTGACCCCGGACGCCGCCGCGAGCTGGGCGTAGCTCACCCGGCCGTCGGCGGCCAGCAGGCGGGCGATCGCGAACTCCTGCTCGGTGAGCCGCTCGGGCTCGCTCCACTCGCGGTGGCCGGTGCGCGTCCCGTCCGGGCGCAGCAGCGCCACGGCCTCGGGGGTGAGCAGGCCGGCGTCCCACTCCTCCACGGCGGAGAACTTGCGGACGACCACCATCGACTCGGTCTCGACGATGTCGTCGGGGCGCGGCAGGTCCTCCACCAGCACCCGCGTGACGTCGTGGTGGTCGCGGACCACGAACTCCGCGGCGACGTCGGCGCTGCCGGTGACGACCGTGACGAAGCGGGTCTCGGGCAGGTCGGCGAGCGCCTGCGCCACGACGTTGGCGGCGCCGGGGCGGCAGCGCATCCGGACCTGCAGCGAGATGCCCAGGCCGCAGCGCAGGTGGTCGAGCACGCCGGTGACCCCGACGAGCCCGGACTCGATCAGCTGCTGCCCCCGCCGCGCCACCGTCGACTCGGTGGCGTCGACGGCGCGTGCGACCTGCTTCCACGACGCCCGGCCGTTCAGCTGCAGCGCGGCGACGAGCCGACGGTCCAGCTCGGACAGCATGACGCTCTCACTCACGCCACCACTATGAGTTGCGAGATTCCATCACGTCAAGGGCAACGACTGCGGGAATCCCGCACACTGCTCCGCGAGTCGCCCGTTCTCGACACGCGAGTCGCCCGGTTCGGGTGCCCGAGTCGCCCCGAACCCGCCCCACGGGTTCAGGCCGGGGCGTCGGCGTCCTGCTCGGCGGCGCGGGCGCGGTAGACCGCCCGTTCCCGCTCGTTGCGCGTCAGCTCCGCCGCATGCGCGAACGCCTCCCGGGCCTCCGCACGGCGGCCGAGCCGGGCAAGCAGGTCGCCGCGGACGGCGGGCAGCTGCGGGTACGCGGCCAGGGCGCCGGCCGCCGCGAGCCGGTCGGCGATCGCCAGCCCCGCGGCCGGGCCCTGCGCCATCCCCACCGCCACCGCGCGGTTGAGCTCGACGACCGGGGTCGGCCAGAGCCCGCCGAGCACGTCGTAGAGGGCGGCGATCCGGCCCCAGTCGGTGTCCTCGGCGGTGGCGGCGCGGGCGTGGCACGCCGCGATCCCCGCCTGCAGCGTGTAGGGCCCGATGGGCGCCGGGAGCGACTCGGCCCGGGCCAGCGCCGCGAGGCCGCGCCGGACGAGCAGCCGGTCCCACAGCCTGCGGTCCTGGTCGGGCAGCAGCACGGCCTGCCCGTCCGCTCCGGTGCGCGCGGGCAGTCGCGAGGCCTGGATCTCCATCAGGGCGAGCAGCCCGTGCACCTCCGGCTCCGCGGGGACGAGCCCGGCGAGCACCCGGCCCAGGCGCAGCGCCTCCTGGCACAGTGCGGGGCGGGTCCAGTCGCCGCCCGCCGTCGCGGAGTAGCCCTCGTTGAAGATCAGGTAGACGACCTCGAGGACGGCCGCGAGCCGCTCGGCCATCTCCTCGGGCGTGGGCAGCGCGAACCCGACGCCCTGCTGGGCGAGAGTGCGCTTCGCTCGGACGATCCGCTGCGCCGCCGTCGCTTCGGGGACGAGGAACGCGCGGGCGATCTCGTCGGTCGCGAGGCCGCCGAGGCAGCGCAGGGTCAGCGCGACCCGCGACTCCAGTGACAGCGCCGGATGGCAGGCGGTGAACAGCAGCCGCAGGACGTCGTCGCCGATGTGGTCGTCGAGCGCCTCGTCGACCTCGTCCTCCATGACCTCCTGCCGGACATCGACGTCCCGCCCGATCGCCCCCGCCTTGCGCTGGAGGGTCTGCCGGCGGCGGTGTTCGTCGATCGCCCGGTTCTTGGCCGTGGCCATCAGCCAGCCGGCGGGGTTGGGCGGGATGCCGGTCTCCGGCCAGCGCTCCAAGGCCGCGACCAGGGCCTCCTGGGCCATCTCCTCGGCCAGCCCGACGTCCTGGGTGAGCCGGGCGAGCCCGGCGACCAGCTTGGCCGACTCGATCCGCCACACCGCCTCGACGGCGCGCCGTGCGGCGTCCGGGGTACTCATTGGGCCCGATCCCACCACGTCCGAACGCACGAACGGCACTCTCGTCCAATAGGTTCAGACGAGAGTGCCGTTCGTACGGTCAGTTCTGGGGTGGGAAGTCCTCCGGGCCGAAGACCTTGAGCACCTCGGCCACGCCCTCCCAGCCGGGCCAGTGCTCCGCGTGCACCTGCAGGAAGCGGGAGGCCCACTCGACGGCCTCCTCCTTGGACCGCACCTCGTAGACCGCGTAGCTGACGAACTCCTTGGCCTCAGTGAAGGGGCCGTCCATCACGCTGAGGTGGCCTCCGGCGAGCTCCACCCTGGCCCCGGCGGCGCTGGGCGCGAGCCCGGCGTTGTCGATCATCGCGCCGGACGCGGTGGCCTCCTCGCCCAGCTTCATGATCGCTTCCATGAGCGCGGGCGGCGGCGGCTCGGCGGGCTGGGCGGCCTTGAGCAGGATGACGTAGCGCATGGGCGTACTCCTCCTTGTTCTGCGGGAAAGGTGGCTGCGGGGAGGTCAGGCGACGGTGCGGTAGGTGTCGCGGGAGACCGCGGAGGTCCACGCCCAGACGAGGACGACGGCGGCGGTGAAGACGAGGTTGGCGATCATGCTCCCGGCGCCGGAGGCGACGCAAGCGAAGCCGCCGACGAAGACCACACCGGTGGCGCGGGACCAGCGCGCCCAGCCGCGGCGGCCGTCGGCGGCGTAGCGCGGGCGAGCACGAAGCAGGCGATCGCCAGGCACGTGAAGCCCACGCCCGCGGCCATGAAGTGCACCAGGCCGGCGGCGGAGACGGTCGCAGGCGGCCCGTCCGGGGTGCCGGCCGGGAAGCCGAGCGCCGGGTCGGCCCGGAAGATCCCGGCGGCGACCAGGCTGAGCCCGAACGCGGCGACGAGCCGCGGCGTCCAGGTGCCGCCCGTGCCCGGGCCCAGTGCCCGGCGCATCCCGACCGCCGCGGCGACCACCATCAGGCCGGACAGCACGAAGTTGGTGATCTGGATCCAGCCGAGGTCGCCGTTGGCGAGCAGGCTCCACTGGTGCCGGGTCAGGTCGAACCCGTCGCGCGTGAGCGCCTGGGCCAGCGACACCCCGACGTACAGCGGTCCGGCGATCACCCCGTAGCCGAGCAGGCTCTTCGTGATGCGGCCGGCCGGGGTGCAGCCGCCGTGGGTGCGGGTGCGGTGGGTGGCGGTCGTGGTGCTCATGTCCGTGCTCCTCGGGTCGGTCCGGACGTCCGCTGCGTCCGTCGTCACCCGCTCCACGGACGGGAGACACCCGGATCGACATGCCCGACCAAGATTTTTTCGGCGGGCTGCCGCTCAGCCGGCCGCGGCGACCGGCTTCTGCGCGCGCCGGTCCGGCGTCGCCGCTGCGGGCGAGGCGTCTCCCGCGGCCTGTCGCCGCGCCCGCAGCGTCCGCCACAGGCCGCGGTTCGGTTCCGCCAACGCGGAGCTGAAGCGGTCGAGGAAGATCGCCAGGATCACGACGGCGAGGCCGCCCTCGAACCCGGCGGCGATGTCGAGCGTGGTCACGGCGCTGACCACGACGGTGCCCAGCCCCCCGGCGCCGGCCAGCCCGGCCACCACCACCATCGACAGCGCCAGCATGATCACCTGGTTGATTCCGGCCATGATCGAGGGCAGCGCCATCGGCAGCTGCACCTCGCGCAGGATCTGGCGTGGGTGCGCGCCGAACGCGTTGGCGGCCTCGACGACCTCCGGGTCGACGCCGCGGATGCCCAGCTCGGTCAACCGCACCGCCGGCGGGATCGCGAAGATCGTGGTGGCGATGACGCCGGGCACCACGCCGATGCCGAAGAAGAACACCGCCGGGATCAGGTAGACGAACACCGGGGTGGTCTGCATGAAGTCGAGGATCGGCCGCAGGACCGCCCCGCTCGGTCTGCTGCGCGCCGCCCAGATCCCCAACGGCACCCCGATCGCGGTGGCGATCACCGCGGCGACCAGCACCACCGCCAGCGTCTGCATCGTCTCCTCCCAGAGGTCCAGCGAGGCGATCAGCAGGAACGCGACGAGGGTGAACACGGCGAACGCCCAGCCGCGCACGAGCAGCGCAACCGCCGTCAGGATCGCCACCCAGACGAGGAACGGCGGCCCGGCCAGCACCGCCGTCAGGACGTCGACGACGACGCCGACGACCGCGCTGATGCCCTCGAGCACGCCCGGGATCGTGCGCAGCAGCCAGAGGACGAAGGCCTCGACGTAGGTCCCGAGTTCGATCCTGGGCACGGTCAGCTCCTGTTCGTGGTGGCCAGGGACGCGAGGACGGCCGCCCGCGGGACGACGCCCATCAGCCGATGCTCGTCGTCGACGACCGCGAGCGGGACGGAGTGCTTGCCGACCAGGTGCACCAGATCGATCAGCGGCCGGTCGGACTCCGTGGTGAGGAAGTCGGAGGAGAGGGCGTCCGCCGCGATCGACGGGACACCTCTGCGGGCCGCGTGGCCCAGCCATTCGTCGCCGACCACGCCGAGCACCCGCCGCTCGTCGTCGACCACGTAGGCACCGTTGGCCTCGGACTCGCCGAGCAGGCGCAGCACGTCGGCGGGCAGGTCGTCCAGCCGGACGACCACCCGTGGCTTCTGCAGCACGTCGGCCGCCGTGAGCACCCGGGTGCGGTCGACGTCGGACACGAAGTCGGCGACGTAGTCGTCGGCCGGCCGGGCGAGGATCTCCGGCGCGGTGCCCACCTGCACGAGCTCGCCGTCCTTGAGCAGCAGGATCCGATCGCCGAGCAGCATCGCCTCGTTCAGGTCGTGGGTGATGAACACGATGGTCTTGTGCAGCTCCGCCTGGAGCCGGGTGAGCAGTGCCTGCATGTCCCGGCGGATCAGCGGGTCGAGCGCCGAGTACGGCTCATCCATCAGCAGCACGTCGGTGTCACTCGCCAGGGCCCGCCCGAGCCCGACCCGCTGCTGCATGCCGCCGGAGAGCTGGCCGGGGTAGGCGTCGGCCCGGTCGGCGAGCCCGACCTGTTCCAGCGCCCACTCGCCCTGGTCGTGGCGTTCGGCGTCGGGCACGCCGCGGATCTGCAGGCCGTACTCCACGTTCTGTCGCACGGTGCGGTGCGGCAACAGCGCGAAGTGCTGGAACACCATGCTCATCCGCCGGTTGCGCAGCTCGCGCAGGTCGGCGTCACCGAGCGAGCCCAGCTCCCGGCCGTCGATCCGGATGCTGCCCTCGCTGGGCTCGACGAGCCGGTTGAGCAGCCGTACGAGGGTCGATTTGCCGGAGCCGGACAGCCCCATCACGACGAACAGTTCGCCCGGCATCACCTCGAACGACACGTCGTGCACGGCGAGCGTGGCGCCGGTTCGCTGCTGGATGTCCCCGCGGTCGGCGCCGTCGCGGGCCATCGCGAGGGCCTCGTCGGCGGCGGGGCCGGAGCCGAACACCTTCGTGAGCCCGTCACAACGGATCATCGGTGCCGTCTCGGTCATGCGTTCTCCCCCAGCCATTCGGCGACGCGGTCCGGGTGCTCGGCCAGGTACCGCGCCGCGACGTCCTCGACGTCCTCGTTGTCCAGATCGACGGCCTTGAGCATCGCCTCGATGTCGGGAATCGGCAGCCGGAAGCGTTCGAGCATCGCGTGGAAGGCCGGCGCCTCCTGTCGCAGCCACTCGCTGTCGGCCGTCCAGGCCGAGTACGGGGGCAGGGAGCACGCCCCGTCGCTCGTGGTGAAGCATTCGGGCGAGTACGGGGTCGGTTCGTCCAGCTTCGTCATGTCGAACTCCGCGAACACCCAGTGCGGGTGGTAGAGGAACACCAGGATCGGCTCGCGTGCCTCGTAGGCGCGGCGCAGCTCGGCGAGCTGCGCCGCCTCGCTCGAGGTGACCTGCTCCAGCTCGAGTCCGTAGCCCGCCAGCCGCTTGGCGTTCAGGCCGGTCGTGATGAAGCTGGGTGCCGCGTCGACCAGTCGCCCGCCGAGCGCCTCGGCGTAGTCGTTCAGCTGGGTCACGCTGGTCAGCCCCTCCAGCGGCTGGCCCGGTTGCGTGGCGTAGGTCGGGACGAACCAGCCCTGCTCGGCGTCGTCGTAGGTCTGCGACACCAGGTTCATGCGCTCGTCCGCCGCTGCCGCGAGCTCCTCCTGGTTGGGCATCGCGACCTCGCTGAGCAGGTCGACGTCGCCACGTTGGGCACCCGCCCATCCCAGCGACGTGCCGACCTGGATCGGGTCGAGCCGGGCGACGCCCAGCTCCGGATGGGTGGCGGTGACCTGGCCGAGGATCGCGGTCGTGAGCTGGGCGGCGCTCCACGGGAACTGGACGGCCTTCACGGTGACGCCCGCCGCCGGGTCGGTCGCGCATCCCGTCACGGCCATCGCGGCGGCCAGGAGCAGGGCCAGGAACGGACCGGCGCGTCGGCGCCGCGGTAGAGCAGTCACGGTGACGTCCTTCCGGGGGTGGACGATCTCCCGTGATGCTCCCCGCGTCGACAGCCGGTCGCCACTCGAGAAGGTTGACACCCGTACGGGCGCGGGTAGTCGGAAGGTCATGACGGACCGCTTCGACCAGGCCCGCTCGGATCAGGCCCGGTCTGATCAAGCACTGCGCGACGCGCTCAAGCGGGTCGCCACGACCCTGAAGGCCACGAACGTCCCGTTCGCCCTGAGCGGCGGCTATGCGTCGTGGGCGCGCGGCGGCCCGGAGCCGGTGCACGACGCCGACTTCGTCCTCCTCGAGGAGGACGTGGGGAAAGCACTGAAGGCGCTGGAGGACGTGGGGCTGCGCATCGAGCACCCGCCGGAGGACTGGCTGGAGAAGGTCTACGACGGCAACTGCCTCGTCGACCTGATCTTCCGGCCCGCGGAGCGGCCGGTGACCCGCGAACAGCTGGAGCGGGCCGAGGAACTGCGGGTGGACTCGGTGCTCATGCCGGTCCAGTCGGCCACCGACCTGCTGGTCGGCAAGATCCTCGTGCTCAACGAGCACACCTGCGACTACGGGCGCCTGTTCCCGCACGCCAGGGCCCTGCGCGAACAGGTCGACTGGCCGGCGCTGCGCCGGGAGGTGGATCACTCCCCGTTCGCGCGGGCGTTCCTCGCGCTGTGCGCCGAGATCGGCATCGTGCCGGAGCCCGAGCCGGGCGCGCGGCCGGAGGCGGTCGCATGATCCGCATCGCTGCCGTCGGCGACGTCCACCTCGGCGAGGGCATGAAGGGCTGCTACGCCGACGACCTCGCGGCCCTGGAGGGCACAGCGGACGTGCTGCTCCTCGCGGGCGACCTCACCCGGCACGGGACGGTGCCGGAGTCGCGGGTCGTCGCGGCGGAGTTCGCGGCGGCGCCCGTGCCGGTTGTCGCGGTCCTCGGCAACCACGACCTACACGGCGACGACGAGGCCGGCGTCACCGCGGCGCTGACCGACGCGGGCATCACGGTGCTGGAATGCTCGTCGACCGTGCTCACGGTCGACGGAGTGCGGCTGGGCGTCGCCGGCACCGTCGGGTTCGGCGGCGGGTTCCCGCGCGCCACCGTGGCCGATTTCGGGGAGCACGAGATGAAGGCGTTCGCCGCGCGGAACCGCCGGCTCGCCGGAGGGCTGGGCGAGGCGCTGAAGGAGCTGGACTGCGACGTCCGGGTCGCGCTGACGCACTACGCGCCCGTACCCGACACGCTGGAGGGTGAGCCGCACGAGATCTACCCGTTCCTGGGCAGCCACCTGCTCGCCGAGGTGATCGACAGCTGCGACACGGCGCTCGCCCTGCACGGGCACGCCCACGCCGGCTCCCCGGACGGCCGCACCCCCGGCGGGGTGCCCGTCCACAACGTCGCCCGCCCGGTGCTGCACAAGCCGTACCGCGTGTTCCGGTTGGAGACCTGAGATGGACGACCTCGACGACATCCGCTCGGGCGCCCGCCCGCTGCGCGCCGACGCCGACCTCGACGCGCTGGTCGAGCGGGTGGGCAACGCACACCTGGTGCTGGTGGGCGAGGCCTCGCACGGCACGCAGGAGTTCTACGCGTGGCGCGACCGGCTCACCCGGCGCCTGGTCACGGAGAAGGGCTTCGGCTTCGTCGCGGTGGAGGGCGACTGGCCGGACTGCCGGCGGCTGCACCGGTTCGTCGTCGGCGACCCGGGCGGGCCGGGGTCGGTGGACGACGCGCTGGGCAGCTACGACCGCTGGCCGACGTGGATGTGGGCGAACACCGCGGTCCGCGAGGCGATGACGTGGCTCCGCGCGCACAACGACGGCCTTCCCGCTCGGCAGCGGGTGGGTTTCCACGGGCTCGACGTCTACAGCCTGCAGCGGTCGATCCGGGAGGTCGTGGGCTGGCTGCGGGAGCACGAGCCGGACCTCGCCGACGCCGCGGTCGCCGCCTACGGCTGCTTCGAGCCGTTCGGGCGCGACCCGTTCGAGTACGCGCGCGCCACCCGCTGGGTGCCCGACACCTGCGAGGACCCGGTCGTCCAGGTGCTGCGCGAGATGTGCGAGCGGCACGGCGCCGACGGCACCGGCGACCCGGACGAGCGGTTCGTCGCCGAGCAGAACGCGGCCGTCGTGGCCGGAGCGGAGCGGTACTACCGCACGGCGGTGCGCGGCGGCCCCGACTCGTGGAACGTCCGCGACGTGCACATGGCCGACACGCTCGACCGGCTCCTCGCCCACCACGGGGCGGACGCGAAGGGCGTGGTGTGGGCGCACAACACCCACATCGGCGACGCACGCGCCACGGACATGGCCGAGATGGGGATGACGAACCTCGGGCAGATCGCCCGGGAGCGCCACGGCGACGACGGCGTGGTGCTCGTCGGGTTCGCCGGTCACCGCGGCACCGTCATCGCGGGACAGGAGTGGGACGCGCCGGCTGAGCGGATGCCGGTGCCGCCCGCCCGCGCCGGCAGCGCCGAGGACCTGCTGCACCAGGCCGTCGGGGACGCCGGGTCGGTGCTGGTCTTCCCGCCGAGCTACGACCAGCCGCGCTGGCTGCGCACGTCGGTGGACCACCGCGCCATCGGCGTCGTCTACCACCCGGACCGGGAACGCTGGGGCAACTACGTCCCCTCGACGCTCGGCGACCGCTACGACGCCCTGCTCTGGTTCGGTGAGACGACCGCCCTGGAGCCGCTGCGACCGGAGCCGCGCGACGACCCGGAGCCGGAGACGGCGCCGTCGGGAGAATGAGTGCACCCGCAGGTAGAGTCCGGCCGGCGGTTTCCCGCACACCGGACGGGGGTTGGGGCGTGTTCGTGTCCGAGCTGGGCGCTGGACACGCCTGCGCGGTCCACCGCACCGAGGAAGAGCAACGGGAAGTGTCCGCGGCCTTCGTCGCCGGCGGCCTCAGCCGTGGCGACAAGATCGTGGTGCTGGACGGGCCGAGCTGTCTCGCGGGGGTGTTCGACCGCATGACGGAGGACGGGCATCCGCCCGGCCGCTGGGAGCGGCCCGGCGCCCTCGAAGTCCTGAACCGCTCCGAGACGTGGCGCCTGGTCGGTTCGGGATCGGGCGCATCCTCGGAGATCGACGTGCTGATGGGTGACGCGGTCCGCCAGGGGTGGACGCAGATCCGGCTGCTCGCGGTGCTGCCCGCGGCCCTGCGCCGCGACGCGGGCCCGGCGTCCGTCGAGTTCGACCGGGCCGTGGAGTTCGCCGCCCGCACATGGCCGCTCAGCGCGCTGTGCCAGTTCGACGCCGGCGCCGGGGCCGGCGACGCCCACCTCGAGCAGCTGCGCCGCCAGCACGACGTCCTCGTCGAGGCCCCGGCCCTCTTCGACGACGGGCAGCTGCGGATCACCCGCACGCCGGGGGGCCTGCGGCTGGCGGGCGAGGCCGACCTGCGGAACCGGCGCGAGCTGGCCGCCGTGCTCGAGGAGGCGGTGGCGGGCGCGCACGGTGCGCCGGAGGTCGACATCGCCTCGCTGCGGTTCGTCGACGCCGCATGCCTGCGCCTGCTCGCCTCCGCCGCGACGATCCGCAATCCCTCCCCCGACGTCGCCAGGCTGCTCGCACTGCTGGGATCCGAGCCGGACGGGGCCGCGTCATGACGCGGGCAGGGCTGCAGCACGCCGCGGTGCTCTACGACACGCGCGACGACCTCGTCGCCACCATCGCGCGGCCGCTCGCGACCGCCGTGGACGCCGGCGAGGCCGTCACGGTGTTCGTCGACGGCGACGTCGAACAGGCATTGCGCGCCCGGCTCGGCACCGCGGGTACGGCCGTCCACTTCGAGGACCCGGCCGCCGACATGGGCGGGCCTGCCCAGGACATGATCGAGCGACGCAGGCGCAAGGTCGAGGACCTCGCAGCTGCGGGCCAGGCGACCGTCGTCGGGCAGTACCCGGTGTGGGCTGCAGCCCCCGACATGGCGCTGTGGTGCTCGGTGGCCGACGCCGCGCTGGCCGGCGCCCCGCTGACCGTCCTGTGCGCGTGCCCGACGAGCGCCACGGACAGCGCCGAGGTCGCCCGCGCGCTCCACGCCAGCGTGCTCGGCCCGCACGGGATGCAGCCCAACCCGGACCGGCGCGACCGCCGGGACGTGCTGGCTGCCCACCCACCGGGGCCCCCACCGCCGCTCGACCCACCCGCGGCGGAGCTGTCGTTCACCGGTGCCGACCTGCGCGCGGTGCGCCGGCACGTCGCCGAGCACGCGAGTGCGGCCGGGCTGGGCTCGGCGCAGGTGCAGGACGCGGTGTTCGCCGTCAACGAGCTGGCCACCAACAGCGTCGAGCACGGCCCGGGACACGGGCTTCTGCGGCTGTGGTCGGGGGGCAGCGGGTTCGTGTGCGAAGTGGTGGGGCCGGCCCCGATCGGCCCGTCGCTGCTCGGCCTGGTCCCACCCACCAACGACCAGCCCCGTGGCCGGGGGTTGTGGATGGCGCGCCGGCTTTGCGACCACCTGCACGTCTGGACCGACTCCTACGGCACCTGGGCCCGGCTGCGGATCGACCCCGCGGGGGCGTGAACAGCAGCCGGGCCGGGGACGTCAGGGAATGACGGGCGCGGCCGGCTCGGGGCCGTCGCTGCGGGCCCGAGCGAGCTCCCAGCCGGTGTGCCGCGGCGGCACCCCGTCCGTGCCCCACCGATCGAGCAACAGCGCCACATTGGCCCGCATCTCGGTGCGGAGCTTGCCGAACGAGTCGGCCGGATCGGTACCGACCCTGCCCAGCAGCAGCCACCAGGCCCATGCGGCGGCTCCCGCGTTCGCGACGAAGTCGGGGATCACCGGGATGCCGCGGCCGGCGAGCATCGCCTCCGCCTCCGCCGTCGTCGCGGTGTTCGCCGCCTCGACCACGACCTTCGCGGCCACGTCGAACGAGTTGTCCGGCGTGATCGCGTAGGAGATGGCCGTGGGCACGAGGATGTCGCACGGCGTGGCGACGACGGCCCCGCGCGGCAGCCTGCGGACGTCGGCGGGCAGCCGGGACCGGTCGATCTCGCCGTAGGCGTCGCGCAGGGCGAGCAGCGCCGGCACGTCCAGGCCGTCGGGCCGGTACAGCGTCCCGGCGGCGTCGGCGACGGCCACCACGCGCATCCCCGCCTCGTGCAGGTACCAGGCCGCGCCGCCGCCCATCGTCCCGATGCCCTGGATCGCCACCGTGGTCCGGTCGGGCGCCCAGCCCCAGGCGGCCGCCGCGGAGAGGCACGCCTGGGCCACGCCGTAGCCGCCGATCACGTCGCCGAGCAGGCCGCCGGGGACCGGTGTGGCCAGGCCGGCCCGGACCCGCCGCAGCGTCGCCTCCGGATCGGCCGAGCGCCGGATCGCGGCGTGGTAGGACTGCCCCAGCCCCAGCCGGTCGAACACCTCGTCGATGAGGTGCTGCGGCACACCCAGGTCCTCCGCGGTCACCCAGTGCGCGTCCAGCCACGGGCGCATCGCCTGGCAGAACCGCTCGAGGACGCCCACCGCGCGCGGGTCCTTGGGGTCGAAGTCGATGCCGCCCTTGGCGCCGCCGACGGGCAGGTCGAAGACCGCCGTCTTGGCCGCCATCCCCCGCGCGAGGTCCTCGACCTCGGCCATCGTGCAGCCCGCCCGCATCCGGGTGCCCCCGGTCGCGAGCCCGGAGACTAGCGTGTGGACGACGAGGTGACCGGGCGCGCCGGTGACCGGATCGGTCCACGTCACCCGCAGCAAGGGCTCGGCACCGCGCGCGAACCCCGTCCGCTCCGGCCCCGCGTCGATCCGCGGCCCGCCGCGGCGCCGCTCCTCGCCGGCGGGCCCCATCGGCTCCTGCATCATCGTCACGTCGATCCACCTCCAGTCCGTACTCGACCGCTGTCCTGCCGCCGACACCGCACAGCAGCCGCTGCACCGGTCGGTGCGCGGCTGCTGAGCTGCGGAGATCCGGAGCGGTGGCGGCTCGCCCCGGTACGTCCAGAGTGCGTCCCGCACCCCATCACGTCCAGTTACGGATCATGCACGGTGGCGTTCACGCTTTCTGCACAGCTGTGCGCCGCCGCCGCTCTGCCTAGGGTGGGTGCCGTGGAGCTCTCGCTGCAGCGGTTGCGGATGCTGCGGGAACTGCATCGCCGCGGCACCGTCACCGCCGCGGCCGCCGCTCTGCACTACACGGCGTCGGCCGTGTCCCAGCAGCCCGCGCAGCTGGAACGGGACGTGGGCGCGAAGCTCTTCGAACGGCTCGGGCGGCGCGTCCAGCTCACCGAGCTCGGCATGGTGCTCACCGAGCACGCCGAGGAGATCCTCGGGTCGGTCGAGCGGGCGACGATGGCGCTCGAGGAGGCACAGAAGAACGTCTCCGTGCGGCTCACGGCCGGCGTGTGGGCCTCCGTCGCGTCGGGCCTGCTGCCGTCGGCGCTCACCGCGCTCGCCGCCGAGCACCCCGGCATCCAGGTGCGCACGCGGGAGCTCGCGCCGGAAGACACCGCGGGCGCCGTGCGCGACGGCGCGCTCGACTTCTCCTTCGTCATCGACTACTCGAGCTACCGCATGCCCTGGGACCCCGCGCTGACCCGCACCGAGATCGCGGTGGAACGGCTGCACGCCGCCGTGCCCGCGGGAGCGCTGCCGGTGTCGACCGTGACCCTCCCCGAGCTGGCCGAGCACCCCTGGATCCTCGCCGGCCCGCGGTCCCACTTCGGGCGCGCCGTGCGGATCGCCTGTCAGCGCAGCGGCTTCGAACCCACGATCAACCACGAGGTCGGGGAACAGACGACGGCGCTTGCGATGGTGGCCGCCGGGCTCGGCGTCACGCTCGTCTCCGACCTCGGGCTCTCGCTGTGCCCGCCCGGGGTCGACGTCGTCGCGCTGACCGAGCCGGTCACCCGGACCGTCTCGATCGCCTACCGCACCGGCAGCGCGCGCAGGACGTCGCTGCAGCTGGTCATCGACGCCGTGCGGGCCGCGGCCGCCGCGAAAGGGCTCGGGGTCAGCCCGCCGGTGCCGTCGCTGGGCGGCTGACCGGCCGCCCGCGTGTGGAAGACTCCGCAGGACCCGACGCCATGGGAGGCCTTCGTTGATCCTCATCGTGCTGAAGACCCGGATCCGCCCGGAGAAGCGTGCCGAATGGCTGGCCGGGATCACGCAGTACACCGCCGACGTGCGCAGCGAGCCGGGCAACGTCTCGTTCGACTGGTACGAGAACGGCGAGGTGCCGAACGAGTTCGCGATCATCGAGACGTTCGCCGACGCCGATGCCGGATCGGCGCACGTGGCCACCGAGCACGCCACGAAGTTCTTCGCCTGGATGCCGGCGATGATCACGGAGCGGCCGCGGATCAACTACCAGGACCTCGACGGCGAGGCGTGGTCGGAGATGGCCGAGGTCAGCCCGGAGTGACCGGCGTCCGCACCGGCCCGATGTTCCCGGACCTGACCGATCTGCGTCGCCGGCGGAGCACCAAGTGGGCCGAGCACCCGTCCGACGTGCTGCCCGCCTTCGTCGCCGAGATGGACGTCGCACTCGCGCCGCCCGTCCGCGACGCCCTGATCGAGGCCGTCGAGCTGGGCGACCTCGGCTACGCCGAGCCGGGTGGTCTGTTCGACGCCTTCGCGGGGTTCGCCCGGCGGCGCTTCGGCTGGTCGCCCCGACCCACCCGGATGCGACTCGTACCCGACGTGATGACGGGCATCATCGAGACGCTGCGGGTGCTCACCGCCCCCGGCGACGGGGTCGTGATCACGCCGCCGGTCTACCCGCCGTTCTTCGCCGGGATCCCGGAGGCCGGCCGCCGCGTCGTGGAGGTACCGCTCGTCGACGGCGAGCTCGATCTCGACGGGCTGGAGCGGGCGTTCGCGGGCGGCGCAAGGGCGTTCCTGCTCTGCAACCCGCACAACCCGACGGGCCGCGTGCTCGACCGGGCGCGGCTCGAGGCGGTCGCGGCCCTGGCCGAGCGCCACGGCGTGCTCGTGCTCGCGGACGAGATCCACGCGCCGCTGACGTTGCCGGGGGCGCGGCACATCCCGTTCGCGGCGCTCGGCGACTCCCGGTCGGTGGTGTTCACCTCGGCCTCGAAGGCCTTCAACACGGCCGGGCTGAAGTGCGCACTCGCCGTCGCCGGATCGGACGAGATCGGCACCGAGCTCGACCGGCTGCCCCACGAGCTGCGCTACCGCAGCGGGCTGCTCGGCGTCATCGCCTCGGAGGCCGCGTTCACCCAGGGCGACGCATGGCTGGACGAGCTCGTCGGGACGCTGCACGGCAACGTCCACCGGCTCGCCGCACTGCTCGCGGAGCACCTGCCCGCCGTCGGCTACCGCCCGCCGGACGCCGGCTACCTGGCGTGGCTGGACTGCCGGGGGCTCGGACTCGGCGACGATCCGGCGGCGACGTTCCGGGAACGGGGCCGAGTCGCGCTGGTACCCGGGCCCGACTTCGGCGTGCCCGGCCGCGGGTTCGCGCGGCTGAACCTCGGCACGTCCGACGAGCTGCTCACCGAGGCGGTCCGCCGGATGGCAGCGGCCGTCGCCTGACGCGCCGGCGCGTCGAACGACCGTGCACACCTCGTGGCGGCCGTGCACATGTCAGGAGGTGTGCACCGCAGGTCCGGGATGTGCACGGTCGCTCAGGACGTGCGGCGTCGGACCGGTCAGAAGTCCATGCCGCCCATGCCGCCGGTCGGGTCGCCGCCGGCCGGAGCGGCGTTCTTCTCCGGCTTGTCGGCGATGACCGCCTCGGTGGTGAGGAACAGGGCCGCGATGGAGGCCGCGTTCTGCAGCGCCGAGCGGGTGACCTTGGCCGGGTCGATGATGCC
>NZ_JAHKRK010000010.1 GCF_019396355.1 Pseudonocardia nigra | reverse complement strand
CGACAGCACCATCAGGACGGCCACCACGGCGCCGACGCCCGCCACCGTCGCGCGGCCCGGCCGCCGGTGGCGCCCGCGGCGGGGTGGAGTGGGTTGCCGGTTCATGCGGCGAGGGTCGCGCGGAACGGGGGCGGTGCAGCGACGAATCGGCGAGCTGTGGACGGTGGCGCGCCGATGTGGACAACTCGGGGACGTGCCGTGAGGCCCGATCCCGCCGCGGCGTACACTCGACCTGCACCCCGGCTGGAGTTCGGGGTGACTTCGCGCGCTCGCGTACCCCGCTCGACCGGGCAGGTTCCCGGCCCCGGGTGGGAACGGTGGACGGGCGGTCCCGCGCCACTACGTCGCGGGTCCGGACACCGGCGCGACGCCAGGGCGGGGCCGTCGACCGGCGTTCCCGCGAAACCGCGCGCTGCCGCCACCGAGCGGTCGCGCCTGACGCGAGAGGTGAACACCGGCCATGGCCGTCGTCACCATGAAGCAGCTGCTCGACAGCGGCGTGCACTTCGGGCACCAGACCCGGCGCTGGAACCCGAAGATGAAGCGCTACATCCTCACCGAGCGCAACGGCATCTACATCATCGACCTGCAGCAAACCCTGTCGTACATCGACCGGGCCTACGAGTTCGTCCGCGAGACCGTGGCGCACGGCGGCACGATCATGTTCGTCGGCACGAAGAAGCAGGCGCAGGAGGCCATCGCCGACGAGGCGGGCCGGGTCAACATGCCCTACGTCAACCAGCGCTGGCTCGGCGGCATGCTCACGAACTTCCAGACCGTCCACCGGCGGCTGCAGCGCCTCAAGGAGCTGGAGTCGATGGAGCAGACGGGGGGCTTCGAGGGTCGCACCAAGAAGGAGATCCTCATGCTCACCCGTGAGAAGGACAAGCTCGAGAAGACCCTCGGCGGCATCCGCGACATGTCGAAGGTGCCGAGCGCGGTCTGGATCGTCGACACCAAGAAGGAGCACATCGCCGTCGGCGAGGCCCGCAAGCTGGGCATCCCGGTCGTCTCCATCCTGGACACCAACTGCGACCCCGACGAGGTCGACTACCCGATCCCGGGCAACGACGACGCGATCCGGTCCGCCGCGCTGCTCACCAAGGTGATCGCGCGCGCCGCGGCCGACGGCCTCATGGCCCGCTCGGCCCGCGGCCGCGGCGGCGACGCCGAGGGCAAGCCGGAGGCCATCGGCAGCGACGAGCCGCTGGCCGAGTGGGAGCAGAACCTCTACAGCGGTGGCGCCGGCTCGGACGGCGCGAGCCTGACGGCCACCGGTGGCCCGAGCGAGGCGCCGAACCCGGCAGCCGAGCCCGCGCCGGCCACCACGAGCAACGGTACGCAGCAGACCGCGGGCTGACCGCTGCCGCCGCGGGCCGCTCGACGCGGTCCCGCGGCGGCGCTCGTCCCGCATCCCGCCCGAAGAGAAACGGACGAAAAGACACCACCATGGCGAACTACACCGCCGCTGACGTCAAGAAGCTCCGGGACCTCACCGGTTCCGGGATGATGGACTGCAAGAAGGCGCTCGAGGAGGCCGAGGGCGACTTCGACAAGGCCGTCGAGCTGCTCCGCATCAAGGGCGCCAAGGACGTGGGCAAGCGCGCCGGGCGCGAGACGGCCAACGGCCTGGTCGCCGCCGAGGGCGGCACGATGGTCGAGCTGAACTGCGAGACCGACTTCGTGGCCAAGAGCGAGGACTTCCAGGCGCTCGCCGGGAAGGTCCTCCGCGTCGCCGTGGACAGCCGTCCCGCCGACCTCGACGCGCTGAAGGCCGCCTCGCTCGACGGCGGCACCGTGGACGAGGCCGTGCAGGCCCTGTCCGCGCGCATCGGCGAGAAGCTCGAGCTCAAGCGCTACATCCACGTCGACGGCCCGGTGGCGCTGTACCTGCACCGGCGCGCGTCGGACCTCCCGCCCGCGATCGGCGCGCTGGTCGCCTACGAGGGCGACGACGAGGACACCGCCAAGGGTGTGGCGATGCACGTCGCCGCCGCGCGGCCGCAGTACACCACGCGCGAGCAGGTCCCCGGCAACGTGATCGAGAACGAGCGGCGCATCGCGGAGGCCACCGCCCGCGAGGAGGGCAAGCCCGAGCAGGTGCTGCCGCGCATCGTCGAGGGCCGGATCAACGGCTTCTACAAGGACGTCGTCCTGCTGGAGCAGCCCTCGGTGCAGGACTCCAAGAAGACCGTGAAGGCGCTGGTCGACGGCGCGGGCGTCACGGTCAAGGAGTTCGTGCGCTTCGAGGTCGGCCAGGTCTGATCGGCCCGGCGGAGGACACGATGACCGACCCACGGACCGGCCCCGACGGCGACCGCCCCGGCTTCCGCCGCGTGCTGCTCAAGCTCGGCGGCGAGATGTTCGGCGGCGGAGCCGTCGGGGTCGATCCGGAGGTCGTCGAGACCGTCGCCCGCCAGATCGCCGAGGTCGTCACCGCCGGCACCCAGGTCGCCGTGGTGATCGGCGGCGGCAACTTCTTCCGCGGCTCCGAGCTGCAGCAGCGGGGGATGGACCGCGCCAGGGCCGAC
Organism: Pseudonocardia nigra; assembly: GCF_019396355.1. GTDB lineage: Bacteria > Actinomycetota > Actinomycetes > Mycobacteriales > Pseudonocardiaceae > Pseudonocardia > Pseudonocardia nigra. Next base: position 77,995 of record NZ_JAHKRK010000010.1, on the reverse strand, counting down.
TACATCGGCATGCTCGGCACGGTGATGAACTGCCTCGCGCTGCAGGACTTCCTGGAGCGCGAGCACCACATCGACACCCGCGTGCAGACGGCGATCACGATGGGGCAGGTCGCCGAGGCCTACATCCCGCGCCGCGCGATCCGGCACCTGGAGAAGGGCCGGGTCGTGATCTTCGGCGCGGGGGTGGGCATGCCTTACTTCTCCACCGACACGGCGGGCGCCCAGCGGGCGCTCGAGATCGGTGCCGAGGCGCTGCTGCTCGCGAAGGGCGTCGACGGCGTCTTCACCGCCGACCCGAAGCTCGATCCCGGCGCCAAGCTCTACGACGAGATCACCCACCGCGAGGTGTTGGAACAGGGCCTGAAGGTGGCCGACGCCACCGCCTTCAGCCTCTGCATGGACAATCGGATGCCGATCATCGTGTTCAACCTGCTCGTCGAGGGCAACATCGCCCGCGCGGTGCGGGGTGAGAGGATCGGCACTCTGGTCAGCACCCCCGACTGGAACGACGGATCCGGGCAGGAAGGCAGGGCACAGCCGTGATCGACGAGACGCTCTTCGACGCCGAGGAGAAGATGGAGAAGGCCGTCGCCGTCGCGAAGGACGATCTCGCCTCCGTCCGGACGGGTCGCGCCACCCCGAACATGTTCTCCCGCGTGGTCGTCGACTACTACGGCTCGATGACCCCGATCAACCAGCTCGCCTCGATCAACGTCCCCGAGGCGCGGATGGCGGTCATCAAGCCCTACGACGCCAGCCAGCTCAAGGCGCTCGAGACGGCGATCCGCAACTCCGACCTCGGCCTCAACCCGAGCAACGACGGCCAGATCATCCGCGTGGTGATCCCGCAGCTGTCTGAGGAGCGCCGCCGGGAGATGGTCAAGGTCGCCCGCAGCAAGGGCGAGGACGCACGCGTCACGATCCGCAACATCCGCCGGAAGGCGATGGACGAGCTGCACCGCATCGTCCGCGACGGCGAGGCGGGTGAGGACGAGGTCGGTCGCGCCGAGAAGGAGCTGCAGGGCACCACCGACAAGTACGTCCACCAGATCGACGACCTCGTCAAGCACAAGGAAGCAGAGCTCCTCGAAGTCTGACCCGACGGTGACCGCCTCCTCCTCCCAGCGCGCTGCGGCGATGATCCCGCCCACCCGACGGCCGTCCCGTGCGGGGCGCGACCTCGTCGCGGCGATCGCTGTCGGCGTGGGCCTCGGTGTCGTCATCCTGGGGTCGCTGCTGGTCGAGCGGCACTTCTTCGTCGGTGTCCTCGCCCTGGCCACGGCCGTCGGCACCTGGGAGCTGGCCGGGGCGCTGCGGCGCGGCGCGGAGATCGAGATCCCGTTGCCCGTGCTGCTCGCCGGCGGCCAGGCGATGGTGTGGCTGGCCTGGCCGTTCGGGTTGTCGGGAATCGCGGGCTCGTTCGCCGGTACCGCAGTTGCGGTCATGCTGTGGCGGATGCGCAGCGGCGCCGCCCACTACGTCCGCGACGTCACGGCCGGGATCTTCACGGCTGCGTATGTGCCGTTGTTCTGCTCGTTCGCAGTGCTCCTGACGGTGGCCGAGGACGGGCTGGCGCGCGTCCTCACGTTCCTGCTGTGCGGGGTCGCCTCGGACGTCGGTGGCTATGCCGCCGGCGTGCTCGCCGGTCGACATCCGATGGCCCCCACGATCAGCCCGAAGAAGTCGTGGGAGGGCTTCGCCGGGTCGCAGGTGGCGGGGATGGCGGCCGGTGCACTGGCCGTCGCGCTGCTGCTCGGTGGGCCGTGGTGGGCGGGCGCGCTCACCGGTGCCCTGCTCGTGGTCAGTGCCACGCTCGGCGACCTGGTCGAGTCGATGATCAAGCGCGACCTCGGGATCAAGGACATGGGCACGCTGCTGCCCGGCCACGGCGGGCTCATGGACCGGCTCGACTCGCTGCTCCCCACAGCCGTGGTGGCCTGGTTCGCGCTGAGCATCGTCGTCCCGGCATGACCCGCGCGTCCCGGCGGGCGGCCGCGGGGACGCCGCCGATCCCCAGCCCGAACATCTGGAACTGGCCCGAGGTCTACGAGCGCGAGAACGCGGCGCAGGACGCCGACGGCGCGATCTGGCGCGTGCTGCGCGAGCAGGTCCCGTGGGCCGGCGCCGACGTGCTCGACGTGGGCTGCGGCGACGGGTTCCACCTTCCGGTGTTCGCCGCCGAGGCGGCGTCCGTGACCGGCGTCGAACCGTACGCCCCGCTGGTCGAGCGGGCGCGCCGCCGGGTCGGCGGCGCGGCGCGGGTGCTGCAGGCCGGGGCGGCCGCGCTGCCGCTGCCGGACGCGAGCGTCGACCTCGTCCACGCCCGCACCGCCTACTTCTTCGGCCCGGGCTGCGAGCCGGGGCTGGCCGAGGCCGAGCGCGTGCTGCGTCCCGGCGGGGCGATCGCGATCGTCGACCTCGACGCCACGGTCGGGCCGTACGGCACGTGGATGCGGGCCGACATCCAGCGCTACGACCCGGCGCGGGTCGAGCGGTTCTTCGAGCGCGCGGGCTTCGCGCTGCGCCGGGTGGCGACCGTGTGGCGGTTCCCGGACCGGGCGACGCTCGAGGCGGTGCTGCGCATCGAGTTCTCGCCCGAGGTGGCCGACCGGGCGATCGCCGAGACCGCGGGCGGCACACTGCCGGTGGGCTACCGGGTGCACGTCCGGAGCAAGCAGGGGCTGTTCAGGCCAGCGTGAGCCGGCCGTCGGTCACGGTGACGGCGCGGGTCTCCAGCCCGGTGGTGGCGGGGCCCTGGGTGACGGCGCCGTCGAGCGCGAAGGTGCTGCCGTGGCACGGGCAGACGATGGCGGCGTCGGCCACGCGGTTGACCGTGCAGCCCTGGTGCGGGCACACCGTCGAGAATGCGGCGAACTCGCCTTCCGTGGGCTGGGTGACGACCACGCCCTGCTCGTCGTAGATCCGGCCGCCGCCCACGGGGACCTCGGACGCGGGCCCGAGCACGGCGCCTGCGGGGGCGGCGCCCGCAGCGCCGCCGCCCGTGCCGGTCTCGGCGACGGAGCAGCCGGTGACGACGACGCCGGCGCCCAGGGCACCTGCCGCGACCACGACGGTGCGACGGCTGACGGGCGCGGATGCGGGGGAGGACTCCGACATCGGGATCTCCTCGGAGGGGTGGGAAGAGTGACGATCATCGCAGACCCTCGCACAACCGCCGTGGGGCGGCCGTGGGGTCGCGTCCAGCTCCGGATCGCTACCGTGGACGCATGCGGGAACGCACGGTGCCCTACCTCGAAACCCTCGTCGGCGGAGCCTGGTGGACGATCGGCGCAGCGGCGCTCGACGGTGGTTTCGGCACCGTCGTGCTGGCGGCCGGGCTCGGCCTCACCGGGGCGATCGTGGTGGCGCTGCGCCGGCACGGGCCGGGCGGCCCGCTCACGCGTGCCGCGCGCACCCGGCTGCTGCTCGTGTTCGGCATCACCGCGGCGCTCATGGCGGTGTCCGGCACCGTGCTGGGCTTCTTCGACCTCGGCGAGCTGACGGTGCCGCTGGCCTGCGTGATGACCGGCGTCGCGCTGGTGTCGGTGTCGTCGGTGCTGGACGAGCGGTCGGTGCTCGCCGCGGGCGGCGGGTTGATGGTGCTCGGCGCGGTGGGCGCGGTGCTCGCGTTCGACTCCGCCGGTGCGCTCTATCCGCAGGGTGTCGTCGGGCTCGTGGCAGGGCTGCTCCTGTGGACGGTGGGCGCGCACCGCACCGGGCTGCTCCGCGAGCTGCGGGGACGCGCCCGCCGGTAGCCTGGCGAGCTCCCCCGGCCGGGGGAGGAGGTTCCCTCCGCGACGGGAGGGAACGAGGGCTCGAGCAGCGGATGGTTCTCCTCGTGAACATCGAGGAACGCCACATCGCGCCGCCCCGGCTGGTGATCCCGGTCGTGGCCTGGTCCGCACTGCTCGCTGCGCTGTCCGCATGGTGGTGGATGCGCCCGGGCACCTACCCGTTCGCCCGCCGGGGCGAGGGCTCCGCCACGCTGCTCGACCTGGTTCCGATCGCGGCGGGGCCACCACTCCTGATGGCTGCGGGCGCCGTGGGCGCCGCGGTGGCAGTGCTCGCCGCGTCCCGCGGTGCGACGGGCCTGGTCCTCGTGGTGGCCGCCGCCTACACGGTCGGGTTCGGCCTGCTCGCGCCCGGTCTGCCGCCGCTCACCATGATCGGCTACCTGATGGCCGTGTTCGGGCCGGTCGTGCTCGCCGGAACGTTGATCGCGGGGGCCTGGCGGTGGCGCGGCGGTCCGCTCGCGGTCGGGGTGATCGCGCTGATCGCGGTGCTCGCCTGGGTGACGGGACTCGCCGACCGCGACGTCCTCCTGCAGTACGGGACGATGATCGCCGGTATGGGGCCGAAGCTGGTGACGCCGCTGATCCTCACGTTCTTCCTGGTCGGGGGCCTGCTGTGGGGAATGCTCGGGGTGGCGGTGTACCGCAGGACGCACGCCGACCGTCCGGCACCGGCATGGACGCGGCCGGAGGCGGCGGCGCGCTGGGGCCGGGTCGCCACCCTGGTCGCGGCGGCCTGCGCGCTGCCCTACGGCCTGCACCGCTTCACCTGGCTCACTCAGTCTCCTCGCTGACGCTCGTCGACCGCGTTCGCCGGGCTGCTGTGTTGAATGGTGAGCTCGCAAGCTCGCTCACGCCGTGGCCGATCGGGATGAGCGTCGAGGAGTTCACCGCGTTCCCGGAGATGCGCCTGCACGGGTTCCTGCTCGGGATGGCCGCGCTGGCGGGCGCGGTGCTCACGATCGGGTTGATCTCGCGCTGGGGCGAGGTCTGGCCGCGGTGGATGCCGGTGGTCCGCGGACGGGCGGTCCCGATCGCCGCGGCGGTCGTGCCCGGCACCCTGGTGGCGGCCCTGTTCACGGTGGCGGCGATCCCGTTCGCCCTGTCGATGGTCGAGCAAGGGGCCTACTGGGCGCTGTTCACCTTCCCGTTCCCCGTGTGGGGGCCCGCGCTCGGCGCAGCAGTGCTGGCCTACTACCTGCGCAGGCGAGGCGCCCCCGTCGCGGCTGGCACAATCGAAGGGTCATGACTTCCCTGCCTCTGGTGTTCGACGCACCGAAGCGCGCCACACCGCCGCGCCACTTCGCCGACCTCGACCCGGCCGACCGCCGGGCCGCTGTCGGCGAGCTCGGCCTGCCCGGCTTCCGCGCCGACCAGCTCGCCCGGCACTACTTCGGCCGGTTCGCCGCCGACGTCGACGCGATGACCGACCTGCCGGCCGGAGCGCGCGAGACGCTGCGTGGCCTGCTCCCCCCGATCGTCACGCCAGTGCTCGAGCAGGCCTGCGACGACGGGGCCACTCGGAAGACGCTGTGGAAGGGCCACGACGGCACGCGCGCCGAGTCGGTGCTGATGGGCTACCCGGACCGCGCCACCGTGTGCATCTCCAGCCAGGCCGGCTGCGGGATGGCGTGCCCGTTCTGCGCCACTGGGCAGGGTGGGCTGCAGCGCAACCTGTCGACGGCGGAGATCGTCGAGCAGGTCCGTCAGGCCGCCGCGGCGGCGCGGGACGGTGCGCTGGGTGCCCCCGCCCGCCTCTCCAACGTGGTCTTCATGGGCATGGGCGAGCCGCTGGCCAACTACAAGCGCGTGGTCGCGGCCGTCCGGCGGATCACCGAACCGGCGCCGAACGGGCTCGGGATCTCCGCGCGCGGTGTCACCGTGTCGACGGTGGGGCTGGTCCCGGCGATCGACAAGCTGGCCGCCGAAGGGCTGCCGGTCACCCTCGCGGTGTCGCTGCACACCCCCGACGACGAGCTGCGCGACACGCTCGTGCCCGTCAACAACCGGTGGAAGGTGAGCGAGGTGCTCGCCGCGGCCCGCGGCTACGCGCAGGCCACGGGCCGCCGGGTGTCGATCGAGTACGCGCTGATCCGCGACGTCAACGACCACCCGTGGCGCGCCGACCTGCTCGGGAAGCTGCTGCGCCAGCAGGTTGGCACGAAGCGCGTGCACGTGAACCTCATCCCGCTCAACCCCACGCCGGGCAGCAAGTGGGACGCCTCGCCGCGCCCTGTGCAGGACGAGTTCGTGGCGCGCGTGCAGGCGGCGGGGGTGGCCTGCACGGTCCGCGACACCCGTGGGCAGGAGATCGCCGCGGCCTGCGGTCAGCTGGCGGCCACCGGATCCTGAGGCGTCGCGGCGAAGCGCTGCCGGTACGCGGCCGGGCTGAGGCCGACGTGCCGACGCATCCGGGTTCTGAGGTTGGACGCGGTGCCGAGGCCGCTGGTGCGCGCGACGACGTCGAGCCGGTTCTCCCCGCGTTCGAGCAGCCGGCAGGCCAGCGTCACCCGCTCCGCGGTGAGCCACGCCAGCGGGGTGGTGGCGAGCTCGGCGTGGAACCGGCGGTGCAGAGTGGCCGGGCTGACCGCGGCCCGCGCGGCCAGGTCGGCCACGGTGAGCGGCTCGGACAGCCGCTGCTGCGCCCACGCGAGCACCGGGGCGAGTGACAGGTCGGCGACGGCCGGGACCGGCCGCTCGACGAACTGTCGCTGACCGCCGTCGCGGTGCACGGCGAAGACCAGGCGCCTGCTCACCGCCTGCGTGACCTCGGCGCCGTGGTCGCGGCGGATCAGGTGCAGCCCGAGATCCAGGGCGGCTGCGCTCCCGCTGCGGACAGGACGTCGCCGTCGTCGACGAACAGCACGTCCGGTTCCAGCTGCACGTCGGGATATCTGGCGGTGAACAACTCGGTCCACCGCCAGTGCGTGGTGGCCCGCCTGCCGTTCAGCACCCCGGCTGCGGCGAGCACGAAGGTGCCCGTGCAGAAGCTCACCAGGCGAGCGCCCCGGCCGGCGGCGCGGCGGACGGCGGCCAGCACGGCGGAGGACGGTTCGACCTCCGGGTCGGGCCGGTTGGGCACGATCACGGTGTCGGCGTCGTCGACGGCGCCGAGGTCGGCGACATCGGACAACGTGAACAAGCCGCGATGCATGCGCACGGCGCCGCCCGGAGCGCACAGCGTGAGGTCGTACCACGGGCGGCCCAGCTCCGGGCGGCGCAACCCGAACAGCTCGGTGGCCACGCCCAGCTCGAACGGGTTCGAGCCGTCGTCCACGATCAACGCCACCTGGTGCGAGCCCTGCGAGGATTGACGCGACATACGCAATTCCTAGCACTTCCGGCGCCGACCGCCGTGCCTGATGATCAGAACGTGATGACCGATCCCGTCGATCTGCAACACGTCCTGGCCGGATTCGACGCCCTGTGGAGCCCGCGAATCGCCGCCCGCGTGAACGACTACGACGTCCGCATCGCCAATGGGCGGGCGAGCACGTCTGGCACGTCCACGACAACACCGACGAGTTCTTCCTGGTACTCGAGGGCGAGCTGACCATCGCCCTGCGCGACGGCGCCGAACGCACGGTCACGCTGCCGCGGGGCGCCGTGTTCGTCGTCCCGCGCGGGGTCGAGCACAAGCCCTCGTCGCCGGGCGGCGCGTCGATCCTCATGTTCGAGCCGGCCGGGACCTCGAGCGTGGGCGAGCGCCACGACCCGGTTCCCGAGCACATCGAGGCCACGACGGGCCACGAACTCGGCTGAGGGAAGCGGGGTGGACTTCCCGTGGCCAGCAGGGAGACTGTGCGGGTGCGCCTGCCCGTCATGCCGCCCGTCGCGCCGATGCTGGCCAAGCCCATCGGCGACATCCCCGCCGACCAGCTCTACGAACCGAAGTGGGACGGCTTCCGCTCCGTCATCTTCCGCGACGGTGCGGAGGTGGAGATCGGCAGCCGCAACGAGCGGCCGATGACCCGCTACTTCCCGGAGGTCGTCGAGGCGGTGTTGGCGAACTTCCCGGAGCGCGCGGTGATCGACGGCGAGATCGTCGTGGCGGACACCGAGCGCAACACCCTCGACTTCGAGGCCCTGCAGCAGCGCATCCATCCGGCAGCGAGCCGGGTGAAGCTGCTGTCGGGGCAGACTCCGGCCAGCTTCATCGCGTTCGACCTGCTCGCCGTCGGCGACGACGACCTCACCGAGCGCCCGTTCGAGGAGCGCCGGGCACGGCTGGAGGAGGCGCTCGCGCAGGCCGGTGCGCCGGTGCACGTCACCCCGCTCACGGGCGACCTCGACACGGCGCGGCGGTGGTTCGAGCAGTTCGAGGGCGCCGGGCTGGACGGGCTGATCGCGAAGAAGCGTGACCTGACCTACCAGCCCGACAAGCGCGTGATGAGCAAGATCAAGCACGAGCGCACGGCGGACTGCGTGGTGGCCGGCTACCGGGTGCACAAGTCCGGCCCGGACGCGCTGGGGTCGCTGCTGCTCGGGCTGTTCGACGACCGCGATGTGCTCAACTCCGTCGGGGTCGTCGGCGCGTTCCCGATGGCCACGCGCAAGCAGCTGTTCGCCGAGCTGCAACCGCTGGTGACGTCGTTCGAGGGCCACCCGTGGGACTGGGCCGCCCATGAGCAGGGCGAGCGCACCCCGCGCAAGAACGAGACGAGCCGCTGGAACGCCGGCAAGGACCTGTCGTTCGTGCCGCTGCGTCCGGAGCGGGTCGTCGAGGTGCGCTACGACTACATGGAGGGGCAGCGGTTCCGCCACACCGCCCAGTTCGTGCGCTGGCGTCCCGACCGGGACCCGGAGTCGTGCACCTACGAGCAGCTGGAGCGCCCGGTCTCGTTCGACCTGGCGGACGTGCTCATGGGCGCCTGAGCGTTCCCCCGCCGTCGGGCGGGAGCGGGAAGAGCTCGCTGACGACGGCCACCGGCAGAGCGTCGCACACCGACCGCATGATCAGCGAGATGCGCATCCGCGAGGTCCGCGCGACGGCAACCGATCGCTCGCGGCGATCACCCCGGCGCGAGTCGATCTCCCCGAGCAACCCTCTGCCCGTGATCGCGGCACCCTTCGCGTCCCGACCTGGGCGATCACGGGCAAAAGGTCGCTACCAAAGATCAACTGACGACCTTCTGCCCGTGATCGCCTACCCCCAAGAGCACCGGGTTCTGGTGACCCGGCGGGGGCGGCCGCCGGAGCGATCCGGCAGCAGGCTCCGACACGACCGAAACCGCGCGCTCGTGCGATCACCGCGGCCGTGATCGGTGCGAGTCGGCGGTGGAACGAGCACATACCGCGGCCTTGGCCGAGCGCGCCCTCGACACGCACAGGCGGCTGAACACGTGCCCGCGGGCGCGACCAGCACGGGCGGCCGGTGCAGATCGTCGGCACCGGCGAGGCCGCCCGCTGCCTGCAGCACGAGACCGACCACCTCGACGGCGTGCTGTTCGTCGACCGGCTCGACGCTGCGGGCCGCCGGACGGCCCTGCGGGCGATCCGGGAGGCGAAGTGGGCCGGCGCGCCCGCGCCGGACGTCCGGCTGAGCCCCCGCCCGATCGGGGGCATACTCGGCTGGCAGGCGTGGTATGCATGACTCATGCATGATGAGACCCGAACAGCGAACCTCCTCGGGGCGGCGGCATTGGCGGTCACCGACCTGATCGTGGCGGGCGCGACGTCGGCCGCCGGCACGAGCAGCAGCGGGGCCGCCGCGCTGGTGGTGCTCTGCGCCGACCCCGGGATCGGCGTTACCGAGCTCGGGAAGCGCATCGGGCTCACGCAGTCCGCCGCGGTCCGCATGGTGGAGACGTTGGAGCAGCGCGGCCTGGTGGAGCGGCGCCCGACCGCGGGCCGGTCGGTCGCCGTGCACCCGACGGACGACGGGCGAGCCGCGTCGGACGCGCTGCTCGGGGCGCGCGGGGGCCGGCTCACGGCGCTGGTGGAGGCCCTGCCCGCCGCCGACCGGGAGACGCTGGCCGCGCTCCTCGACCGGCTGCTCACCGCCGTCTATGCGGAGGTCGGCAGCTCGGAGCGGGTCTGCCGGCTCTGCGACCGTCCCGCCTGCACCGACGGCGGCCGGATCTGCCCCGTCGGGCAGGCCGAGCGCGACCGGGCCGATGGCTAACGCCCTGGCGCTGGCCTCGGCCGTCTGCTTCGGGGCGACGGACTTCATCGCCGCGCTGCTCTCGCGCCGCGTGCACAGCGCCGTCGTCGCGCTCGTGGCCCAGCTCGGCGGGACCGTCCTGATCCTGGTGGCCGCTCTGGTCGTCCCGGCGCCGTCGGTGACGGCGGGCGCGCTCGGCTGGGGCGCGCTGTCCGGGATCGGCACCGGCATCGGCGTCGCGTTCCTCTTCCGCGGGATGGGCAACGGGCAGCTGAGCGTGGTCGTGCCGCTGAGCGACGTGGCCGGCGTGGTCCTGCCCGTGCTGTTCGGGGTGCTGCTGCTGGGCGAACGGCCGTCGGTGCTCGGCTGGCTCGGCATCGCGGTCGCGGCGCCCGCGCTGTGGCTGGTCACGCACGTCGGCGGCGCCACCCGGACCGCCGTGGGCAGCCGGGACGGGCTCGTCTCCGGCATCGGGTTCGCGCTGCAGTTCATCGCGCTGGTGCCGGTCGACCCCGCGGCGGGGCTCTGGCCGCTCGTCGCGAGCCGGGTCGCCTCGGTCGCCGTGATCCTGCCGATGGCGGTGACGGCCCGCGCGTCGCTGCGCACGGCCCCGATGAGGGGCCCGGCGGCGCTCGCCGCCGTGGGCGCAGGCGCGCTCGGCACGCTCGCGATCGTGCTCTACACCCTCGCCACGCGCGAGCAGCTCGTCGCCGTCGCGGTGGTGCTCACGGCCCTGTACCCCGTGATCCCGGTGCTCCTCGGGCTCACCGTGCTGCGGGAGCGCGTGACCACGACGCAGACCGCAGGCTCGGCCTCGCCGGCGCGGCCGTCGGGCTGATCGCGCTCGCCGGCGGGTAGCGCCCGTCGGGGATGATCGGGCCATGACGACCCGAGGTGATCGCCCGTGCCCAGGCTGACGGCTGCCGAGCTCGAGGCCGCCCGGTCCCGCACGATCGACGACGTGCTGCCGGGCCCCGGCGACCCACCGTTGCGGGTGCTGTTCTGCGGGATCAACCCCGGTCTCGTCTCGGCCGCCACCAACCAGCACTTCGCGCGGCCCGGCAACCGGTTCTGGCCCGCGCTGCACGGTTCGGGTTTCACCCCGCGGCGCCTGCAGCCGTCCGAGCAGGGAGAGCTGCGCGCGCTCGGGCTCGGGATCACGAACATGGTCGCCCGCGCCACCGCCCGGGCCGACGAGCTGACGCCCGCCGAGTTCGTGGCGGGCGGGGAGCGGCTGCGCGCGCTCGTCGAGCGGGTGACGCCGCGCTGGCTCGCGGTCGTCGGGATCGGGGCCTACCGCAGCGCGTTCGCCGCGCCGCAGGCGAACGTCGGGCCGCAGGAGCAGCGGCTGGGCGACACCCGCGTCTGGGTGCTGCCCAACCCGAGCGGCCTGAACGCCCACTGGCAGCTGCCGACGCTGGTGGAGGAGTTCGTGCGGCTGCGGGCGGCGGCGTCCTGATGCCAGCAAGGTGGCAATACTGTCATCCAGTGGCAGTAAAGCCACCTTGCTGGCGTTCGGCGCCGCCGCCCGCGCTCACGCGTCCAGGTCCGCTACGTCCTCCGCCGGCGGCTCCTCCGCGCCCTCGCGGGCGTCGCGGTCGGCCCACTCCAGCAGCTCGTCGAGGAGGAACACGGCGTCGTCGATGCCCGCGTGCAGGTCGCCGAGCTCGGCGAACCGGGGTGGGACGGTGGCGATGGTGAAGTCGCGCGGGTCGGCGTCGTCGATCTCGTCCCACCGGATCGGGGTGGATACGACGGCCTCGGGCACGCCGCGCACCGAGTACGCACTGCGGATCGTGTGGTCGCGGGCGTTCTGGTTGTAGTCGACGAAGATCGAGGCCGGGTCGCGGTCCTTGCGCCACCACGTCAGGTCGACGAGATCGCAGCGGCGGGCCACCTCGCGGGCGAACGCGTGTGCGGCGCGCCGCACGTCGGCGAACCCGTGGTCGGGCGGGATCCGCACGTAGATGTGCATGCCCTTGCCGCCGGACGTCTTCGGCCAGCCGGTGGCGCCCAGCTCGTCGAGCACCTCGTGGGCGACGTGGCCGACCCGCCGCACGTCGGCGTAGGTGGCTTGCGGCATCGGGTCGAGGTCGATGCGCCACTCGTCGGGCTTCTCGGTGTCGGCGCGCCGGGAGTTCCAGGGGTGGAACTCGACCGTCGACATCTGCACCGCCCACACGACGTCCGCGGGGTGCTGCACGCACAGCTCGTCGGCGTGCCGGTTCCAGCGCGGGAAGTGCACGCGGACCGTTCGCACCCAGTCCGGGGCGCCCTTTGGCAGGCGCTTCTGGTGCACCTTCTCGCCGGTGACGCCGGTGGGGAAGCGGTGCAGCATGCACGGGCGGTCCCGCAGCGCGCGCACGATCCCGTCGCCGACGGCGAGGTAGTAGCGGGCCAGGTCGAGCTTCGTCTCCCCGCGCGCCGGGAAGTAGACCCGGTCGGGGTTGCTCAGCCGGACGACGCGGTCGCCGACCTCCAGCTCGATCGCGGAGCCGGCCACGGGAGGGCTCAGCGCCGCCAGGCGTGCCGCTTGCGCACCGAGTGCATGATCAGCCCGATGGCCATTCCCGCAGCGATGACGATGAGCCAGACGTTCTCGATGCGGCCCTGGTGGTTGCCGATCAGGAACGACAGCATGATCAGCACCGACGCCCAACCGGCGATCATCATCCCGCGGGGGAACGAGCCGTGCCAGCCCCACTCCACCGACGGCTCGTCCTGCGGGTCGACCGCAGGTCGCTTCGCCAGCTCGCGTGAGTTCCTCGCCACGGGTGTCCTCCTGATCAGCGGGTGGAGGTCTCATCGTCGCACAACAGCGGAGCGGGGATGATGGCTGGTGATGACTCGCTCCGTTCTCGTGCTGGGTTCCACCGGTTCCATCGGCACGCAGGCCCTCGACGTGCTCGCGGCGCACCCCGACCGGTTCGCGGTCGCGGGCCTCGCCGCAGGTGGCGGCGACCTCGACCTGCTCGCGCGCCAGGTGCGGGCGCACGACGTCCGGCGCGTCGCCGTGAGCCGGCCGGACGCCGCGCCGGCACTGCGGGAGCGGCTGCCCGGCGTCGAGGTGCTCGCCGGGCCGGACGCGGCCACCGAGCTGACGGCCACCGCGGGAGCCGACATGGTGCTCAACGGCATCACCGGCTCGGTCGGGCTCGGTCCCACGCTGGCGGCGCTCGCGTCCGGTGCCACGCTCGCGCTGGCGAACAAGGAGTCGCTGGTGGCCGGCGGCGCGCTGGTGACGGGCGCCGCGGCGCCGGGGCAGATCGTGCCGGTCGACTCCGAGCACTCCGCGCTGGCCCAGTGCTTGCGCGGCGGTCGGGCGGAGGAGGTGGAGCGGCTCGTGCTCACCGCGTCCGGCGGGCCGTTCCGCGGCAGGCGGCGCGCGGACCTGGCCGCTGTCACCGTCGAGGAGGCGCTGGCGCACCCGACGTGGGCGATGGGCCCGGTCATCACGATCAACTCGGCCACCCTGATCAACAAGGGCCTCGAGGTGATCGAGGCGCACCTGCTGTTCGGCGTGCCCTACGACCGGATCGACGTGGCGGTGCACCCGCAGTCGATCGTGCACTCGATGGTGACGTTCACCGACGGGTCCACGCTCGCGCAGGCCAGCCCGCCCGACATGAAGCTGCCGATCGCGCTGGCGCTCGGCTGGCCCGACCGGCTGGCCGGCGCGACCACGCCGTGCCGCTGGGATGCGACGCAGAGCTGGACGTTCGAACCGCTCGACGACGACGCGTTCCCCGGCGTGCGGCTCGCCCGCGCCGCCGGGACGGCCGGGGGCTGCGTGCCCGCCGTGCTCAACGCGGCGAACGAGGAGGCGGTGGCCGCGTTCGTGGCGGGCGCGCTCCCGTTCGTCGGCATCACCGACCTGCTGGAACGGGTGCTGGACGCGGCCGACGCCTGGACGGCGGATCCCGCTACCGTGGCTGATGTGCTGGCCGCCGAGGAGTGGGCCCGGGCCCGGGCGCGCGAGCTGGCGGGGAGAGCTGGAGTGACCACATGATGACGGTGCTCGGGATCCTGATCTTCTTCGTGGGGATCCTGTTCTCGGTCGCCTGGCACGAGCTGGGGCACTTCGCCACCGCCCGGTGGTTCGGGATCAAGGTTCCCGAGTTCATGGTCGGGTTCGGGAAGACGGTCTGGTCGCGGAAGGTCGGCGAGACCGAGTACGGGCTCAAGGCCATTCCGCTCGGCGGGTACGTCCGGATGATCGGGATGATCCCGCCGGCCAAGGGCGAGACGCTCGGGCGCAGCCGGCGCACCGGCCCGTTCCAGGGGCTGATCGACGACGCCCGCAGGCAGTCGGCGATGGACGTGTTGCCCGAGGACGCGCACCGGCAGTTCTACCTGCGAGCGCCGTGGAAGCGGATCATCGTGATGTTCGCGGGCCCGTTCATGAACCTGATCCTCGCGGTCGTGCTGTTCGCGATCGTGCTCATGGCGATCGGTCTGCCCACCGGGACATCGACGACCGTCAGCTCGGTGAGCGCGTGTGTCGTGCGCGCATCCGAGCCGACGACCGAGTGCCCGCCGGGGGCGCCTCCGACACCGGCGGCGGCGGCAGGCTTCCGAGCAGGAGACCGGATCGTCGCCTTCGAGGGGCAGCGCTACGACCAGGATGACTGGCCTCAACTGCAACGCGCGATCCGCGAAGCGTCCGGCACCGTCACCGTGACCGTCGAACGGGACAGCCAGCTCATCGACCTGCGGCCCACGTTGATCACCACGGAGCTGGCGAGCCTCCAGGACGAGGGCGAGTACGTCCAGGGCAGCTTCCTCGGCCTGTCGCCGGTGGTGGTCTACGAGCGACAGAACCTCGGGACCGTCGTCGAGGAGATGATGGGTGTCGTCACCCGGACCGGGCAGGCACTCATCGAGCTGCCGCAGCGCATGCCCGGGATCTTCGGTTCGGTGTTCCTGGGGGAGGACCGCGACAGGGAAGGCCCCGTCGGCATCGTCGGCGCCTCCCGCCTCGGCGGCGAGATCCTTGCGCTGGAGCGGCCGGCGGCAGCGGAGTTGTCCATCTTCCTTCAGCTGCTGGCCGCCGTGAACATCTCGTTGTTCCTGTTCAACCTGCTACCGATCCCGCCGCTGGACGGCGGACAGATCTTCCCCGCCATCTGGGAGTCGATCAAGCGCAGGATCGCTCGGCTCCGGGGGAAGCCCGATCCCGGACCGGTCGACGTCGCCAAGCTGATGCCGGTGGCCTACGTCGTCGCGCTGGTGTTCATCGCGTGGAGCGGACTGTTGTTCATCGCGGACCTTGTCAACCCGATCACTCTGCAGTGACCGCAGTACCCGCCCCTGCCCCCGATGCTCGCCCGCCAATGCCTGTCCCACGGATCGACGCCGAAGCGGAGCGCGGCGGAGATTCGTCGGTGAAGACACTCGCCGTCTTCGACATCGACGGCGTGCTGGCCGACGTCACCCACCGTCTGCACCACCTGGACGCCCGCCCGCAGCGCTGGGAGCGGTTCTTCCAGGCCGCCGACCGCGACCCGCTCCTGACCGAGGGCGCCGAGCGGCTGCGCAAGGCGCTGGTCGACCACGACGTGATCTACCTGACCGGCCGCCCGGAGCGGAACCGGCGACTCACCGAGCGCTGGCTCGCCCGGCACGACCTGCCGACCGGCCCGCTGGTGATGCGGGACGACGACGACTACCGGCCCGCGCGCTACCTCAAGCGGGCCGTGCTGCGGCGGCTGGCGACGGTGCGGGAGGTCGTGTCGGTGCTCGACGACGATCCGGCCGTCGTCGCGACGCTGGAGGCGGACGGGTGGCCGGTCGAGCTCGCCACCTGGCTGCCGCACTCGTCGACGCTGCAGAGTGCGCAGGAGGACAAGGGCCGGACGTGAGCCGCTCGCCTCGGCGATCCCCGGGCGGATGGCCGTCGTGGGAACTCCGAGGGGATCTTCTGCCCGTGATCGCGGCGTAGGTCGGCAGTGGAGTTCGGGCGGTGGCCGTTGCGGTGCCGATCACGGGCTGAAGGCGCTGAGCCGATCTCTGCGGACGACCATCAGCGCGTGATCGTGTCGCGGACCTGGGCTCCACATGGTGCCACCGAGCAGCGCGCTGCGGCATGCGAGACCCGGTGGCTCGCTTACCCCCGCAGCTCCGGCAGGACTGTCAGGAAAGCCACGTTGCTGCCACTGAGCGTCAGGAACGTGGCTTTCCTGACATCCGCGACGGAGCTCAGCCCGCCAGCAGCCGCCCCGCCCCCGGCACCCGCGGCTCCAGCCCCAGCTCGGTGAGGATCCGGTGCGTCGTCGCGGTGGCCGCGGACAGCACCGGGATGCCGGCCTCGTCCTCGACCGGCTGGATCGAGGGCAGCGACGGCATCTGCACGCACGCCGACAGCACGAGCGCGTCGGCGCCCGCCAGGCTGAGCTTCTTCCAGTGGTCGCGCAGGTCGGCCGGGTCGAGGCGGGCGACGGCGAGGTTGTCGGGCACCTCAAGCGACAGCGCGTCGACCACCTCGACACCCGCGTCCTCGAGGTAGTCGGCGACGGCCTGCGTCAGCGGCTTCAGGTACGGGGTGATGATCGCGACCTTCCGCGCCCCGAGCGCCGCGATGCCCGACAGCAGGGCGCCTGCGCTCGACACGACCGGCGCGTCGGCGCCCTCCGCGCGCAGCGCCGCGGTGATCGCGTCCTCCGCGGTGCAGTGGTAGCCGGGGCCCTGGGCCATGATCGCCACCAGGCAGGCGGTGGCGACGACGTCCGGTCGGGCGTCGGCGAGCTCGGCGGCGGCCCGCTCGGCCTGGGCGTTCATCGCGCGCAGCTGTTCCGGCGTGACGTGCTGCATCCGGGCCCGGGCGGAGTGGAACACGAACCGGTCGTCCGGCTCGATCTCCTCCCGCGCCCGGAGCATCCGGGGGAGCTCGGTCTCCATCGTGAGGTTGGAGCTCGGGACGATCATCCCGATGTGGTGGTCGCGCACGGTGCTCACCGGCGTCCCGCCGGGCGCATCTCCGGCACGGTCAGCTCGCCGGCATCGACGATCAGCTCGTCGTCCAGGTACAGGGAGCAGCCGCGCATGGGGATGTCGAAGTGGCAAGCGGTGTCGTTGGGGCCGCCGAGCTCGTTGTTCGGGCCGATGGAGAACATGACGTTGCCGTAGAAGCTGCGCAGCTCCATGCCCATGCCGCCGCCGAACTGGGTGAGCCCGTGCCAGTGCGCGCGCTCGTCCAGGCCCCAGCCGACGTGGCTCATCCCGTAACCCCGAGGGTCGTCGAACGAGCGGATGTAGGACGACAGCAGGTCGGCGTCCAGGCCCGAGGACCCGGCGGCACCGCGGATGTCGCGGATGAAGCCGGCCTCGATGGTGATCTCCACCGGGGTCTGGACGTAGGTGTTGAACGGCAGCAGCACGTCGCCGGGCGCGAGCACGATCTTGCCGTCGACGCCGTCGTCGGCGCCGCCGGTGAACACGAACGCCGCCGGCCAGTGGTCCCACCGGCCGGGCTGGTCGGTGTAGCCGTACTCGCTCATCGTCGGGTAGACCCCGAGCCGGTAGGTCACGTCGGTGCCGTGCGGGCTCGTGATCCGCATCGTCTGCGCCTTGGCCAGCAGCTCGGCGCCGACCTCGACCCGCTCCCGCAGCTCGGTGGTCGGCATCAGCCGGGCCAGCAGGGGAGCGGGCTCGACCGCGGTGAGGATGCGGGTGCCGGCGGCCTGGATCTCGAACTGCTCCTTGCTGAACAGCAGGAACGTGCAGTCGACGAGTATGTCGGCCCGCTTGAGCGCCTCGACGGCCAGCGGGTTGTCCGCGAGGCCCGAGTCGCCCACGGCCCACGCGCCCGACGCCGACGTGGGGTTGGGCAGCCGCAGGTGGAACGTGCTCGCGCCCAGCTTCTGCGCCGCCCACATGAACGCGTTCGCGTACTCCACGCGCTCGTCGCCGCGGGTCAGCACGGCCACGGTCTCGCCGTCGTGCACGCCGCTGAGCGTGAGCTGCTGCAGACAGATCTCGTTGAACAGGTTCTGGTCCATGGGAGTCCCTCCAGGAGTCCGGGGGATATAGTCCGAAGGCTGACAATCCCTTGTCGGTCCCTTCAGGTCAAGGGGGAGGGGCGCTGCCCCGGCCCGGCGGACACCGCGCACCCCGTGCTTAGCTGGGTGCCGTGACGAGCGGGGGACCGGCGGGACGTGCAGGAATCGACCCCTCGAAGGGCCTGCCTGCGCCACCTGCGCTCCTCGCCGCGCCTGGCTACGTCGCGCGCCGGCTGCACCAGGCCTACACCGCGGCCTGGGTGCGGCTGGTCGACCCGGTGCTGACCGGCCCGCAGTTCGCGGTGCTCACCGCCGTCGACGCCTATCCCGGGGCGGAGCAGGGGTCGCTCGCCTCGTCCGTCGCGCTGGACCGCTCCACGATGGCGAGCATCGTCCGACGGTTGGAGGACCGCGGGCTCATCACGCGGGAGCGGCCCGTCGAGGACGGCCGCAAGCGCCTGCTGCGCCTCACGCCGGAGGGTGAGGCGGTCCTGCGCGAGACCGACCGCCGGGCCCGCGACCTCGACCGGCTGCTCATGCTGGGGTACGACGGCGCGGAGCAGGCGGCGCTGTTGCGCAGGCTCACGGCGCTGTCGGAGCACTGGGAGAGCCTGGTCGAGGACTGAGGGCTCCGTTCGGCCTCGAGTCAGGCGGCTGATCAGGGGTTCTTCGGGCGCCGCCCGGGGGTGGCGTTCCCGACTGTTCGGTTTCTGACGCGTTACAGCTTGCGGAACCCCTTGCGTTCCTGGATCGTCAGTGTTCGGATCATCTCTGCCGGGTGCCGCTCGGGTATCCGGGAGCTGCGGAGGGTTCGCGGCGCACCCCGCCACGCCACCTGTCCACTCTGGACAGTGGATCCGAGATCGACGACGTCCGGGAGGAACAGTGCCGGCCAGCCAGTCCTACGCGGTCACCATCGCCGGTGGCGGCCTCGGTGGCCTCACCACCGCGCTCGCGCTGCGCAGGCGCGGACTGCGCACCACCGTCCTGGAGCAGGCTCCCCAGCTCGGCGAGGTGGGCGCGGGGATCCAGACCGCGCCCAACGCCAGCCGCGTCCTGCTGGGCCTGGGGCTGCGCAGGCAGCTCGAGGCCATCCACACCGAGCCGCAGGACCAGGTGCGCCGGCGCTGGCAGGACGGCAGCATCATCGCCACCCTTCCGCTGGGCGACCGGGTCAAGCGCGAGTTCAACGCGCCGTACTGGCATTACCGCCGGGCGGACCTGCACAAGGTGCTGCTCGATGCCTGCCTCGACCCGCAGGGCCCCGGCCCGGTCGTCGAGGTGCACACCGGCGCGCAGGTCGTGGACATCGACGTGGCCGACCCCGGCCGGCCGGTCGCGATCACCACCGACGGCAGGCGCTTCGACGGCGACGTGCTGGTCGGCGCCGACGGCGTCCGCTCCGCGGTCCGCGACGCCATGGGCCTGCCCGACACGCTCGCCTTCTCCGGGGAGATGGCCTACCGGGCCCTCATCCCCGGCGACAAGATCGCGGCCGACCCCGCGACCCGCTTCCTGATGGACCGATTCCACTCCACGATCTGGTACGGGCCGGACCGGCACCTCGTGCACTACCTGATCCGCGGCGGGGAGTACCTCAACGTCGTCGCGATCGTCCCGAACACCCTCGACATCGAGCGGACCTGGTCGGCCCCGGCCACCGCCGACGAGATGGTCGACGCCTTCCCCGGGTGGGACGACCGGGTGGCGGCGATGCTGTCCAAGGCCGAGGGCGACGCGTCGAAGTGGGCGATGTTCCGCCGGCACCGCGACCCGGTGTGGGTGGACGGCCACGTCGCACTGCTCGGCGACGCCTGCCACGCGATGCTGCCCTACCAGGCGCAGGGCGCGTCGCAGGCGATGGAGGACGCGGCCGTCCTCGCCGAGGAGCTGGGCGCGGTGACCCGCGACGGCATCGCGGGCGCCCTCACCCGGTACGTGGCCCGCCGCGCCACCCATGCCGGCATGGTCCAGGACGCGTCCCTGGAGAACATGCGCTTCTACCACCTGCCCGACGGCCCCGAGCAGCAGGAACGAGACCGGCAGCTGCGGGCGTTCAACGGCGAGTCCGACGTGTCCTACGACTGGCTGTGGCGCGGCACGCCGCGCGACGACGCCGACCTCGAGTCCTTCTCCTACCCGTTCGTGCGCTGACCCCTCCCCGGAACGGAGCCCGACATGCGTACAGGCGACCAGGTCGTCCAGGACCTCCCGTGGAAGTGGGGCGTCCAAGGCAAGATCTTCATCATCGGCGGGCTGGGCTACATGTTCGACGCCTGGGACGTCGCCCTCAACGGCTTCCTCACGCCGCTGCTCGGCACCGAGTTCGACCTCTCCACCGGTGAGCGCGGGCTCGTGGCCACGGCGAACCTCGTCGGCATGGCCGTGGGCGCGGTCGCCTGGGGCACGGTCGCGGACCGGGTGGGCCGCAAGAAGGCCTTCAGCCTCACTCTGATGATCTTCGCGTTGTTCTCCGTGCTGGGTGCGCTGTCGCCGAGCTGGGAGATCTTCCTGGTGCTGCGCTTCCTCGCCGGCGTCGGCCTCGGCGGCTGCATCCCGGTGGACTACGCGATCGTCAGCGAGTTCTCCCCGCGCAAGCAACGCGGCCGGGTGCTCGCGGCGATGGACGGCTGGTGGCCGATCGGCACGACCTTCGCCGGGCTGACCGCCACCATGCTCGTCCCGGTCACCGGCAACTGGCGCTGGATGCTGGCGCTGATGGTGCTGCCGGCGCTGCTGCTGTTCTGGGTGCGCCGTGGCGTGCCGGAGTCGCCGCTCTACCTGGCGCGCACCGGTCGCGAGGCCGAGGCCCGTGCCGTCATCGACGACATGGTGATGCGCACGGGCGCGGCGCCGGAGCCCTACGAGATCCCGACCGTGATCCCGGCGCCCGCCGCGTCCCGCAAGCGCGGGCTGGCCGCAGGCGTCGAGCAGCTGCGGCTGGTGTGGGCCTTCAACGCGAAGATCACCGGGGTGGCCTGGTCGCTGTTCATCTCCGTGATGGTCGTGTACTACGCCGCGCTGGCCTGGATGCCGTCGATCCTGCGGGCTCAGGGCATGGGTGAGGTGGCCGCGTTCGGCAGCACGACGGTGATGAACGCGGTCGGCATCCTGGGGGTGGTCACGGCGGTGCTGCTGGTCGAGGTGATCGGCCGCAAGTGGGTCATCGGGGTCGCCGCGGTGCTGTCGGCGGCGTCGCTGCTGGTGTTCTCGCTCGTGCTCGGCTCGCCGACCGCGGCCATCGTGATGATCGCCGTCTTCGGGTTCTTCGCGCTCGTGGTGATCCCGGTGATGTACGCCTACGTCTCGGAGCTGTACCCGACGGAGCTGCGGGCCAGCGGCTTCGGCTGGGCGTCGTCGTCGAGCCGAGCGGTCACCGGGTTCGTCCCGCTGATCTTTGGCAGCCTGCTGTGGCCGGTGCTCGGCCTGCCGCTGACGTTCGCGCTGATGGGCGTGGTCGTGGTCGCCGCGGTGATCTTCATGGCCGTCGCCGCACCCGAGACCCGCGGCCGCGAGCTCGACCACATCACCGGCGACGAGGAGGCCGTCGTGGTGACCCCCGGCCCGGCGTCCGACGCGGCTGTCCGAGGCTGAGCACATGAAGCCCGCCGCGTTCACCTACCACCGCGCCCGCACGATCGCGGGCGCGGTGGGGCTCCTCGCCGAGCTGGGGGACGACGCGAAGGTCATCGCGGGCGGCCAGAGCCTGGTCGCGATGATGAACTTCCGCCTCGCCCGGCCCGAGCACCTCATCGACATCGGCCGGATCACCGAGCTCGGCGCGATCCGCCACGACGGGGACACGCTGCGGATCGGGGCGCTCGTCACCCACCACGCCGTCGAGACCGCCGACCTCGGGCCCGGGTTCCGCGTCCTCTCCGACGCGATGCGCTGGGTCGGGCACCTGCCGATCCGCACCCGCGGCACGGTCGGCGGCAGCCTCGCGCACGCCGACGCCACCGCCGAGTGGTGCCTGCTCGCGATGCTGCTCGACGCGCAGATCGTGGCGGAGGGGCCGGGCGGGCGGCGGAGCATCCCGGCGGGGGAGTTCTTCCAGGGCGTGTTCACCACCGCGCTCGAGCCGGACGAGCTGATCGTCGAGGTGGTGTTCCCGCGGCCCGCGCCGCGGGCAGCGCTCACGGAGTACGCCGAGCGGCGCGGCGACTTCGCGATCGTGGCCGCGGCGGTGGACCTGGACGCCCCGCGCGTGGTGCTCGGCGGCGTCGCCCCCGTGCCGCTGCGGGTGCCGGCGGCCGAGGCCGTGCTGGCGGACGTCGTGAGTGGGAGTGGTCGCCCTGGCGATGTTCTGCACTCACGGGCGGCGGCAGCCGCGGCGGAGGCGATCGACCCCCGCGACGAGCCGGGGGCGAGCGCGCACTACCGCCGCGCGCTCACCCGCACGCTCGTCGCCCGAGCCTGCGAGGAGGCGGGCAGCCGATGACCGAAGCGCACTTCCGCCGGGACGGCGCCTGGATCGGCGCGTCCGTCCCGCGCCGCGAGGACCCGCGGCTGCTGGCCGGGCGGGGCCGGTTCGTCGACGACATCGTGCTGCCCGGGATGCTGCACGCCCAGTTCGTCCGCAGCACGGTGGCGCACGCCCGGATCGTTGCGGTCGACCTGGACGAGGTGCGCGCGGTGCCCGGCGTCGTCGCCGCCTTCTCGGCGGCCGATCTGGACCTCCGCGACATCACCGCGCTGCTCGACCGGCCGCCGCAGGAGTTCGTGCCCACCGCGATGCCGGTGCTCGCCCGCGACCGGGTCCGCTACGTCGGCGAGCCGGTCGCGATCGTCGTGGCCCGCGACCCGTACGCCGCCGAGGACGGGCTCGAGGCCGCCGTCGTCGAGTACGAGGAGCTGGACCCGGTCGTCTCCGACACCGCCGCTCTCGCCGAGGGCGCCCCGCTGGTGCACGCCGAGGCGCCACGCAACACGCTGGTGGACGTCTCGCTGTTCGCCACCGAGGGCATCGACGACGTCTTCGCCGAGGCGCCGTGCGTCGTCCGGGTGCGGACGAAGACCGGCCGGCAGAACGCGCTGCCGCTGGAGACCCGCGGCGTCGTCGCCTCCTTCGACGACCGCGACGAGCAGCTTCGGGTACAGACCGCCACACAGGTGCCGCACCAGGTGCGGACCGTGCTCGCCGGCTGCGTCGGGCTGGACGAGAAGCAGGTCCGGGTCACCGTCCCGGACATGGGCGGCGGGTTCGGGCAGAAGTGCGTGGTGGGGCGCGAGGAGATCGCGGCCGCCGCTGCCGCGCTGCGCCTGCGCCGCCCGGTGAAGTGGATCGAGGACCGCAAGGACGCGCTCACCGCGGCGTTCCTCGCCAGGGAGCAGCGCTACGACGTGCGCGCAGCGTTCGACGCCGAGGGCCGCATCCTCGCCCTCGACGCCGACGTCGTGTGCGACATGGGCGCCTATTCCTGCTACCCGTTCACGGCGGGCATCGAGCCGCTGATGGCCTCGGCGGAGATGCCGTCGGTGTACCGGGTGCCCGCCTACCGGGTGCGCGGCCGCGCCGTCACCACGAACAAGGCGCCCACCGCACCGTACCGAGGGGTGAGCCGCCCGCAGTACGTGATGGTCATGGAGCGGCTCATGGAGCGCGCCGCCCGCGAGCTGGGCATGGACGCCGTCGAGGTCCGGCGCCGCAACGTCATCACGGTGTTCCCCTACACCGGCGTCAACGGGATCACCTACGACCCGGGCTCCTACCGCGAGTCGCTCGACCTCTGCGAGCAGGTGGTGCGGGACGAGGGCTGGTACGACGTGCGCGACTCGGATCGGATCATCGGGATCGGCTACGCCTGCTTCTCCGAGCGCACCGGCTACGGCTCGTGCGCGTTCGCGCAGCGGAAGATGCAGGTGGTGCCCGGGTTCGACATCTCCGAGATCCGGATGGACACCTCGGGCACCGTCAGCGTCACCACCGGGACGATGAGCCACGGGCAGAGCCACGAGACGACGATGGCGCAGATCGTGGCCGACCGGCTCGGGCTCGACATCGCCCAGGTCAAGATCGTGCAGGGTGACACCGACCGGATCACCTACGGCTGGGGCTCGTTCGCCAGCCGCTCGATCACGATCGGCGGCAGCGCCGTCGCGGCGGCGTCGGTCCAGCTCGGGGAGCAGCTGCGGGAGATCGCGGCGCACCTGCTGGAGGCCGACGTCGACGCCTGCGAGCTGGACGGCGCGGGTGGGGTGCGGCTGCGGGACGACCCGGGTCGGCGGCTGTCGTTCGCCGAGCTCGCCGACGTCGCCTACCTGCGGGCGCACCTGCTGCCCAAGGGCGTCGGCCCGGGTCTGACGGCCACCGCGAGCTTCGACGTCGGCGGCGACGGCACGTTCTCCAACGCCACGCATGCGGCGGTCGTCGAGCTGGACCCGGGCACCGGGGGCGTCGAGATCCTGCGGTACGTGTGCGTGGAGGACTGCGGGGTGGCGATCCACCCGCAGGTCGTGGAGGGCCAGGCGCGCGGCGGCATCGCGCAGGGCATCGCCGGGGCCCTGTTCGAGCAGGTCACCTACGACGCCGCCGGGCAGCCGCAGGCGCCGAGCTTCATGGAGTACAAGGTGCCGACGGCCGCCGAGATCCCCGACGTCGCGATCCACCACCTGGAGACGCCGTGCGCGTTGACCGCGAACGGTGCCAAGGGCGCGGGGGAGGGCGGCACGATCGGCGCGCCCGCCGCCGTGCTCAACGCCGTGAACGACGCGCTGCGCGCCACCGGCGTCGAGCTGGACGACACCCCGATCGCGCGGGAGACCGTCCACCGAGCACTGGAGGGAATCTCATGACCGAGGTGCAGCTGATCGAGCTGACCGTCAACGGTGAGCGGCACGACCTCGCGATCGAGCCGCGCCGCACGCTCGTCGACGTGCTGCGCCACGACCTCGGCCTCACGGGCACGCACGTGGGCTGCGAGCACGGCATCTGCGGGGCGTGCACCGTGCTCGTCGACGGCGCGCCGATGCGGGCGTGCCTGATGTTCGCCGCGCAGGCCGAGGACGCCGACATCCGCACCGTCGAGTCGCTCGCCGCGCCCGACGGGACGCTCTCGGACCTGCAGCAGGCGTTCTCCGCCCACCACGGGCTGCAGTGCGGGTTCTGCACGCCCGGGTTCCTGATGCTCGCCGAGGGCTACCTCGCCGAGCGGCCGGAGGCGACGAAGGAGGAGATCCGCGAGGTGGTCGCGTCGAACCTGTGCCGGTGCACGGGCTACCAGACGATCGTCGAGGCCGTGGACGACTGCGCGACCCGCCGCCGCGCGGCGCTGCAGGAGCAGCTGGACAGGAGGAGTGCATGACCTCGCAGGACGCCGTGTACGAGCGGGCCGGGTTCGGGGCGCCGGTGCGCCGCGGGGCGCGGCCGGCGATCGTCGTCGTCGACCTGACGCACGGGTTCACCGACCCGGCCGCCCCGACCGGGGCCGACCTGTCGGCCGTGGTCGCGGCGACCACCGAGCTGATCGAGGCCGGGCGCCCCGCGGGCGTGCCCGTGGTGTTCACGGCGATCGCCTACACCCCGGCGGAGGCCGACGGGGACGCCGTCACCTGGCTGACCAAGGCGCCGGGCATGCGGGCGCTGCGCGAGGGCAGCCGGGCCGTCGCGGTGGACGACCGGCTGCCGGTCGACCCGCGCGATCACCTGATCACGAAGAAGGGCGCCTCGGCGTTCTTCGGGACCACGCTCGCCGCGCTGCTCGCCGGCCTGCGGGTGGACACCGTGCTCGTCTGCGGCGCCACCACCAGCGGGTGCGTGCGGGCCACCGCCGTCGACGCGGTGCAGAGCGGCTTCTCCGTGCTCGTGCCGAGGGAGTGCGTGGGCGACCGCGCGCAGGCGCCGCACGAGGCCAACCTGTTCGACATCCAGGCGAAGTACGGGGACGTGATCGAGCTGAACGACGCGCTCGGCTACCTGCGCGGGCTGATCGTGGCTGCGGAGGTGGCGCGGTGAGGGCCGTCCTGCAGTCCGCGCTGGCCGACCTCGCCGAGGTGCCCGCCGTGTCGCGCTGGGTGCGCTCGGGCGACCTGCGGTTGCACGTCCTCGACTACGGCGGCGACGGCGTGCCGCTCGTCGTGCTGCCCGGCATCACGAGCCCGGCGGTGACGATGGACTTCGTGGCGCGGGAGCTCACCGACCTCGTCCGGCCGATC
The DNA here is from genome assembly GCF_019396355.1 of Pseudonocardia nigra. Classification (GTDB taxonomy): domain Bacteria; phylum Actinomycetota; class Actinomycetes; order Mycobacteriales; family Pseudonocardiaceae; genus Pseudonocardia; species Pseudonocardia nigra. Next base: position 51,950 of record NZ_JAHKRK010000010.1, on the reverse strand, counting down.
GTCGTGGATGTGCGCGGCCGGGGGCTCTCCGACTCGGGCAAGTCGTACACGCTCGAGGACTACGCCGACGACACCGTCGCCGTGCTCGACGGGCTCGGCCTGGACCGGCCGCTGCTGCTCGGGCACTCGATGGGCGCCCGGATCGCGGCCGTCACCGCGGCACTGCTGAGTCACCGGTGGCTGTCCGCCTGCTCCGCGACGGCGTTCAGCCACCGGACATGCCTGGGCGTGCCGCTGCGGGGCACCGTGCTCGTCGACCCGCCGATGAGCGGGCCCGGGCGCGGGCCGTACCCGACCACGCTGGAGGCGTTCCTCGGCCAGGTGGAGCAGGCGCAGCGGGGCACCGACGCCGACGAGGTGGCCCGGTCGTGGCCGCGCTGGCCGCGGCGGGAGCAGGAGCTGCGGGCCCGCTGGCTGTCGAGCTGCGACGCGGAGGCGATCGCGGCCACCCACGCCGGTTTCGAGAGCGAGGACTTCTTCGCGACGTGGTCGCAGGTCCCTACCCCGACCGTGCTCGTGTACGGCGGGGAGAGCCCGGTCGTCACGGCCGAGGGGGCGGCGGAGGCGGCGGCCGCGAACCCGGGTGCACGCCTGGTCGAGGTCCCCGGCGCCGGGCACATGGTGTTCTGGGACGAAACGGCGGCGGCCCTGGACACGCTCCGCAAGATCCTCGCCCAGCTCAGTTGAGCGAACGGCACTTTCGCTCAATAGGTTTGTTCGAACGTGCCGTTCGCGCGATGCGGACGTGGTCTCGGGCACCGTCGGCGGCGGGACCGGTCGGGTGCGGGGGATACTGGGGGTCGTGAGCGTCTCCCTGGGCATGCCCGCACCTCCCGCCCCGACCCTGGCCCCGCGCCGGAAGACCCGGCAGCTGCAGGTCGGCCCGGTCGGCGTCGGCAGCGACCACCCGATCTCGGTGCAGTCGATGACCACCACCCTCACCGCCGACGTCAACGCCACGCTGCAGCAGATCGCCGAGCTCACGGCGTCGGGTTGCGACATCGTGCGCGTCGCCTGCCCCAGCCAGGACGACGCCGATGCGCTTCCCGCGATCGCGCGGAAGTCGCAGATCCCCGTGATTGCCGACATCCACTTCCAGCCCAAGTACGTGTTCGCCGCGATCGAGGCCGGCTGTGCCGCCGTCCGCGTGAACCCGGGCAACATCCGCAAGTTCGACGACCAGGTCAAGGAGATCGCGGCCGCGGCGAAGGACCACGGCACGCCGATCCGGATCGGCGTCAACGCCGGGTCGCTGGACAAGCGGCTGCTGGAGAAGCACGGCAAGGCAACCCCGGAGGCGCTGGTCGAGTCGGCGCTGTGGGAGGCGAGCCTGTTCGCCGAGCACGACTTCCACGACATCAAGATCTCGGTCAAGCACAACGACCCCGTCGTCATGATCCGGGCCTACGAACTGCTCGCCGAGGCCTGCGACTACCCGCTGCACCTCGGCGTCACCGAGGCCGGCCCGGCGTTCCAGGGCACGATCAAGTCGGCCGTCGCGTTCGGCGCGCTGCTGCGCCAGGGCATCGGCGACACCATTCGCGTCTCGCTCTCCGCGCCGCCGGTCCAGGAGATCAAGGTCGGCACGCAGATCCTGCAGTCGCTCAACCTCCGCCCGCGCAAGCTGGAGATCGTCTCCTGCCCGTCCTGCGGCCGGGCCCAGGTCGATGTCTACAAGCTCGCCGACGAGGTCACCGCCGGGCTCACCGGCATGGAGGTGCCGCTGCGGGTGGCCGTCATGGGCTGCGTCGTCAACGGCCCCGGTGAGGCCCGCGAGGCCGACCTCGGGGTCGCCTCCGGCAACGGCAAGGGCCAGATCTTCGTCAAGGGCGAGGTCATCAAGACCGTCCCCGAGCACGCCATCGTCGAGACCCTGATCGAGGAGGCGATGAAGATCGCCGAGACGATGGAGGCCGAGGGCGAGCCGCAGGTGACGGTGGGCTGACCGGCACCCATCCTGTCGTGTGCACCGGGGCGGCGGTCTGGCATCGTGATGGGGTGCTTCGTGTCGCCGGAGCGCGGCTCCTCGACGACCGGGACCGCGTGGGGGTACGAGCGGTGCTGGAGAGCGATCCGGTGGCCGCCTGCATGGTCGCCGCGCGCGTCGACGTGGCGGGCCTGGACCCGTGGCGGCTCGGAGGCGAGCTGTGGGGTGTGGGCTCCCGCCTCGACGGGCTGTGCTTCTCCGGCGCCAACCTGGTGCCGTTGCGCGGTGACCGCGCTGCGCTGCGCAGCTTCGCCGATCGAGCCCGCCGGCAGGGGCGCACCTGCTCGTCCCTGGTGGGACGTGCGGAGCTGGTACTGCCCCTGTGGGACGACCTCGCCCCGTTCTGGGCGCCGGCCCGCGAGGTGCGCGCCGACCAGCCGCTGATGGTGCTGGCCGGGGCGCCCGCGGTCGCCCCCGACCCGTACGTGCGCGCGGTGCGCCCGGCCGAGCTGGACCGCTACCTGCCGGCGGCCATCGCCATGTTCACCGAGGAGGTGGGCATCGACCCGCGCGCGGGCGACGGCGGCGTCGGCTACCGGGCCCGGGTCGCCGAGCTCGTCGCGGCCGGGCGGGCGTTCGCGCGGTTCGAGAACGGCGAGGTCGTGTTCAAGGCCGAGATCGGGGCGCTGTCGGCGCAGGTCGGGCAGATCCAAGGCGTGTGGGTGCACCCGGAGCGCCGCGGCCACGGGCTGGGCACCGCGGGCACCGCCGCCGTGTCCGAGCGGCTCGCCGCGATGGGGCGGGTCGCGAGCCTGTACGTCAACGGCTTCAACCACTCCGCCCGATCGGCCTACGACCGGGTGGGCTTCACGCAGATCGGCAGTTTTGCGACCGTTTTGTTCTGAACCGGTGGGCACGGGACGCACTAGGTTGGGTGAACGCACACGCACTCACCCGAACGGCAGGAGCTCGCGCACCGTGACGCAGGAACAGTCGACGCCCGCGATCGACATCACCGTGGCCCACTCCCCGCGGATCTGGAACTACTGGCTCGGCGGGAAGGACAACTACGAGGTCGACCGGCAGGTCGGCGACGACTTCCGGAACATGTTCCCGCCGATCGTCGACATCGCCCGGTCCTCCCGGGCCTTCCTGAAGCGGGCGGTGCAACACCTGGCGGGCGAGGCCGGGGTGCGCCAGTTCCTCGACATCGGCACCGGGCTGCCGACGGTCGAGAACACCCACCAGGTGGCCCAGGGGGTGGCTCCCGAGGCGCGCATCGTCTACGTCGACAACGACCCGGTGGTGCTGGCGCACGCGCGCGTGCTGCTGCAGGGCACGCCGGAGGGCTTCACCACCTACATCGACGCCGACCTGTCGGACACCGCCCGGATCCTCGAGCGCGCTGCGGCGAGTCTCGACTTCGACCGGCCGATCGCGCTCATGCTCATGAACATCCTCGGCCACGTCCCCGACTTCGACGACGCCAAAGCGATCGTCTCCCGGCTGGTCGAGGCGCTGCCGTCGGACAGCTACCTGGTCGTCGCGGACGGCACGATCGACAACGGACCGTTCGATGCCGCCATCGACATGTGGAACCAGGCGGGGTCGCTGCCCTACATCCTCCGCACCCCGGAGCAGATCGGGCAGTACTTCGACGGCCTCGAGCTGCTCGAACCCGGCGTGGTCTCGTGCCCGTTCTGGCGGCCGGCCGCGACCGACATCGGCGTGGCCTCCCATGTGGACGAGTACGGTGCGGTGGGCCGCAAGCCCTGAGCCCGGACGGCCCGGCGCGAGCCGGACCGCGCACGCGCCGCGCCCGTCCGCCTGGCAGGAATGCGCTCTTCTGGCCGATATGTGGGTGCGCGAGCAGCCGGACCTGCCCTCGTGGCACTCCCCGGGCCCGGGGGCACGCGTGTGATCAAAGCGCTGACGTCGCTCTGGACCGATCCAGCAGCGACGTTTGCGCCTTGATCGTCGGCTGCCGAGGGCCCAGGAACGCCACCGCGGTCGTCGGGCTGCTGGTCGCGCTGAACATGCTCGGTGCGGCCCTGTTCGTGCACGTCGGCGCCGGGGTGTTCGTCGCCGACGGGGGCTGGGAACTGGTCGGCGTGATCGCGGTGACGGCCCGCCGCGCCCCGGCCGCCGTCTGACCCGTCCCGTCCGGCCGCCGGGTCCACGAGACGCCAGCAAGGTGGCAATACTGTCACTGGACGGCAGCATTGCCACCTTGCTGGCACGTCCCGCCGCCCCCTGGGCCTACCGCGAGATCGCCCGGTACCGCCGCACCGCCAGCGGCAGGAACACGGCGACGATCAGCACGGGCCACAGCACCGCGAGCAGCATCGCGTTCTCGGCCGGCCAGGACGTTGCAGCGAGCCCCGCGCCGGGGTTGCCGAACAGCTCGCGGGTGGCCGTCACCGTCGCCGAGATCGGGTTCCAGTCGGCGATCGTGCCCAGCCACCCCGGCATCTGGGACGGCGCGACGAACGTGTTGGCCACCATCGTCAGCGGGAACAGCGGCGCCCAGGCCAGCCCGGCGGCCTCCTGGCTCACGACCAGGCCGAGGAAGATCCCCACCCAGATCATCGCGAACCGCAGCAGGAGCAGCAGCCCGATCGCGGCCAGCGTGGGCAGCAGGCCGGTGCGCGTGGTCCAGCCGACCAGCAGCCCGCAGCCGACGAGGACGAGCAGGTCGACGACGGAACCGAACATGTCGGCGATGCTGCGCCCGATCACCGGCGCGCTGCGGGCCACCGGCATCGACCGGAACCGGTCGGTCACTCCCCGCGCCCGGTCCGCAGCGACCACGGCAACGGTGGCGGCGGCCCCGTTCACCATCGCCTGGGCGAACATGCCCGGCATGAGGAACTCGCGGTAGTCGCCCCCACCCGGCACGGCGATGGCGCTGCCGAACACGTAGCCGAACAGCAGCACGAACATCACGGGGAACGCGACGCTCGAGATGATCACGCTCGGGTTGCGCACCCAATGCAGCAGGTCACGGCGGGCGATCGTCCAGGAGTCGGACAGCACCCAGCGCAGCTGGTCCGCTCCCGGGGGGACGGTCATCGTGGTCATGTGGGCACCTCGATTCTCGGTCCGGCGGGGGTGGCGCTCTCGGCCGGGTGCCCGGTGAGGTGCAGGAACACCTCGTCGAGGGTCGGGCGGCGGACGCCGATGTCCTCGGCCGCGCGACCCGCGTCGTCGAGCGCCCGCACCACCTCGGTGAGCGCGGCGACCCGTTTCCGCGCCGGGGCGCTGATCCGGCGCAGCGGGGCATCGACCTCGGGGTCGGCGCCCGTGCTGCGGGCGAGCAGCGCCGCGGCGGCCGCGACGTCGCGCTCGTCCCGCATCGTCACGTCGATGCGGTCGCCCCCGATCCGGGACTTGAGCTGCGACGGCGTGCCTTCCGCGACCGTGCGGCCGCCGTCGATCACCACGATCCGGTCGGCGAGCTGGTCGGCCTCGTCGAGGTGCTGGGTGGTCATCAGGACGCTGGTGCCGCCCGCGACGAGCCCGCGCAGCGCGTGCCACACCTCACCGCGGTTGCGTGGGTCGAGACCCGTGGTGGGCTCGTCGAGGAAGAACACGCGCGGGGCGAGGACCAGGCTGCTCGCGATGTCCAGGCGCCGGCGCATCCCGCCCGAGTAGTGCTTCGCCCTGCGGTGCGCGGCGTCGGTCAGCGCGAACTGCTCGAGCAGCTCGTCAGCCCGGCGGGCCGCGGCCCGGGCCGAGAGGTGGAAGAGCCTGCCCCACATGATCAGGTTCTCGCGGCCGGTGAGGATGTCGTCGACGGTGGGCTGCTGCCCGGTCAGCCCGATGTGCCGGCGCACCTTCGCGGGCTCGCGGGCGACATCGAAGCCCGCTACCTCGGCGCGTCCGGCGTCGGCGCGCAGCAGCGTGGTGAGTACGCGCACGGCGGTGGTCTTGCCCGCCCCGTTCGGGCCGAGCAGCCCGAGGACCGTCCCTTTCGGTACCTCCAGATCGAACCCGTCCAGTGCCTGCTTGTCGCCGAAGCGCTTGCCGAGCGCCTCGGTGATGACGGCGTTGCGTCCCACGGATCCTCCCATAACTGGGTACGCTGTACGTCTAGCTTCACAGCGTACTCAGTTCTAGGATCGGCGGCAATGTCACGAGACGACAAGGCGGGCCGGCACGGCGGAGAAGGCGTCCGGCGCAGCCTCCAGCTGATGTGGGGCACGTCCGAGGAGCCCACCCGCGGACCGAAGCCGGGACTGTCCGTCGAACGGATCGTCCGCGCCGCCATCGAGGCGGCCGACGCCGAAGGGCTGGTGGCCCTGTCGATGCGGCGGATCGCGACGACGCTGGGCATGGGCGCGATGTCGCTGTACCGCTACGTGCCGAGCAAGGCGGTGCTGGTCGACCTCATGGTGGACGAGGTCTACCGCGAGGACCTCGATGCCGCCGCCGCCGTCGAGGGCGACTGGCGCACGCGGCTGGAGGCGTTCGGGCGCCAGGAATGGGCGCTGTACCTGCGGCACCCCTGGCTGCTGCAGGTCGCACAGGGCCGCCCCATGTTCGGCCCGAACTCGATGCGGTCCACCGACATCGTCCTGCATGCCGTGGACGGCCTCGGCCTCACCGAGGACGAGATGCTCGGGGCCGTGGTCATGGTCAGCTCGTTCGTCGCGGGGCTGGCGAAGACCACGATCGAGGCGACGCAGGCGACCGAGCGGACCGGGATCAGCGACGACGAGTGGTGGGAGATCCAGGGGGAGTACGTGGGGCCCGCCGTCGTCGCGGGGAAGCTGCCGATGCTCACGAAGGTCGGCGAGGCGGGCGCGTTCACCTCGATGTTCGACCACTTCGAGTTCGGGCTGCAGCGCGTGCTCGACGGGCTGGGACTGCTGATCCAGGCGCGCTATGGGAAGGGCCCGTAACGCGAACGGCACTTTCGCCCAACAGGTTTGAGCGAAAGTGCCGTTCGCGTGATCGTGGGAGCGCTCAGCCGAAGAGCTTCTCCTGCTCCTCGCGCAGCTGGTCCACCAGCCGCCCGGGCGGCAGGGTCACGTCGGCATAGGTCAGGACCTCGTCCTTCGCCACGTCCCGCTTGAGCACGCAGCCCTCGGCCACGCCCATCGGCAGCAGGTTCTCCGCGCGGGTCACCGCTCTGGACTCGGCCACGCCGTAGGTGTCGTAGCCGCCGAGGCCGTCGACGGTCTGGCCGACCTTGAGGTCCTGCTTGGCGGTGGCCACGACGTCCACGTGCGGGCCCGCGGGCGGGGTGAGGGCGGCGTCGGCGAAGTCGACGGCGCGCACCACGCTGTTGGGCACCTCGAAGTGGCACAGGTGGTAGGGCGTGTAGAAGCTGTACAGCGGGCCCTTGCCCAGCTTGTAGAGCTCCAGGTAGTGGCGCTGCTTCGGGTCGTCGTGCGTGCCGAGTACGTACACGCCGGGGCCCGGCTTGGCCTTGACCACGTAGTCGACGATTCCGCCGAGCTCGCGCAGCTGGTCGACGTCGAACTTGTCGGTGAGCTCGTCGACGTGGCCCTCGTGGTCCCAGCCGTTCATGCCGCGCTTGGGCACGGTGAGCCCGAACGCGTTGGCCACGATCGCCTGCTCGAAGGAGATCTTCGTGCCGTCGGCGAAGCTCGTGACCATGTACGGGTCTTGGCCCCAGCGCTCGGCGAACGCCTTCTGCGTGGTGGGCGTGCGGTACTCGTCCTGCAGGCCCTTGATGTTGCCCGCGACGAGCGGGGTGACGCCCAGGCCCTGCACGAAGCGGATGAGGTTGGCCTGCACGCCCGGCTGGTCGCCGTCGGCGCCGGTCAGCACCACGCCTGCCTCGCGGGCCCGGTGGGCGAGCAGGGGGCCGACGGTGCCGTCCAGCTCGGCGTTCATCGTGACGACCGGCAGGCCGCGCTCGATGGCCGCGACGGTGACCCGCGCGCCGAACTCCACGGCGCCGGTGACGTCGACGACGCAGTCCAGGTGCACGGCCTTGAGCAGCTCGAACGCGTCCTCGAGGACGGCAGGCGAGCCCTTCTCGATCGCGGCGTCGAGCTGGGAGGCGTTCTCCACCCGCACCGGCTCCACGCCGGCCTCGGCGTAGGCGCGCTCGGCGTTGGCGAGCGTGCGGTTGGCGACGGCGACCAGGCGCATGCCCGGCACCGAGTTGACGATCTGGTTGGCCAGGCCGCGGCCCATGAAGCCGGCGCCGATCATGCCGACGCGGATCGGGCGGCCCTCGGCCTCGCGCCTCTTCAGCGCGGTGTCCAGGATGATCATCGGGCCGTCACCGAGACCTCGGAGAGCAGCGGCCAGTTCGCGTCCTTCTCCGACACGATCACCGGCGGGATCGGCCAGTCGACGCCCAGCTCCGGGTCGTCCCAGCGCAGGCCGCGCTCGGCGCCCGGCGTGTAGGCCGTGCTGACCTGGTAGATCACCTCGGCCTTGTCGGTCAGCGTGAGGTAGGCGTGCGCGAAGTTGCGCGGCACGTACATGGCCGTGCGGTTGTCCTCGGTGAGCTCGGCACCGAACCACTTGAGGTAGGTGGGCGACTCCGGACGCAGGTCCACGATCACGTCGTAGATCGCGCCACGGTAGCAGCGGATCAGCTTCGTCTCCGCGTTCGGCTCCAGCTGGTAGTGGAAGCCGCGCAGCGTGCCAGCCTTGTGGTTGAACGAGATGTTGGCCTGCTCGACCAGCGGCTCGAGGCCCGCGTCGATGAACTCCTGATGGCAGAAGGCCCGGGCGAAGAAGCCGCGGTCGTCCTCCAGGAGCTTCAGGTCGACCAGTGCCGAGCCGGGGAGCGGGGTGGTGTGGATCTGCATGTGTGGAGGCTCGTCCTCTTCGCGTCGTCCGGATATACCGTCACGTTGTGTCGCCGCGGGCATCGTAGACGCGGCTGATGGCCGTTCATCCGTCACCGTCGGCATCGGCGTTACCGCCCCCGGGTGCGGCGTATCCGGATCCGGTCGGGTCGGTGTCACCGGCGGCGTCACGGGCTGCCCAGTCGCCCTCGAGCAGCACCTGGACGGCCTCGTCGAGGTCGCCCGGGGACAGCGAGAAGCCGGCATCGCGGTCGAGCAACCGGCCGGTGTAGGCCCCGGCGAGGCACACCGCCGCCGCGCCGGCGGCTGGCCCGGTGATCTCGGCGTCCACGGCGTGCAGGCCGGCGAGCGCGTACCGGCTCACCACGAGGGTGGCTCCCGCGTAGTCCCCGAACCGGCGGTGCACGGCGGCGAGCGGCTCCTCGTCGACGGACACCCGGCCGTCGGCGGCGCAGTACCGCGCCGGCCCCTGGGCGGCGAGGTCCTGGCTCCGGCAGCCGGGACCGGTGCCGAGCGGCGGCGGTCGCCAGCCGGGGACGACGGCGGCGAACCACGCGGTGGCGTCGGCCTCGACGGCGGCGAGCAGCTCGGTCAGCGGCAGGTTGCCGCCCCGGGCCCGGTCGGCCTCCGACCCGAAGTGGCGCTGCGTGAAGGTGCGGTTGTCCAGCGACATCCCGGCGCACTCCCGCGCGTCGCCGGCGTAGCCGTCCTGGAAAGCGGAGACCCGGTCGAACGCGTTGCCGTGCGCGCTCTCGTCGCCCGCCACGACGCCGAGCGGGTCGCGGAACCCGACGAGCGCCAGCAGCGCCGCGTCCCGCTCGGCGGGGCCCAGCGGCAGGCCCGGCACGGGCTGCGCGGCCAGGTGGGCGAGTGCCACGCCCGCGTAGCAGTCGGCCATCGCCTCGAGCAGGATCGTGGGGTACCGCGCCGGGTCGCGCCGCTGGGCCTCGTCGATCCCGAGGCGGGTCTGCACCGCGTGGCCCACCTCGTGGGCCAGCACGACGGCGACGCCCGCCGGGCCGAACCGGTCGTGCAGCGCCGGCAGCAGGCCGTGGGCGTCCCACACGACCGCGTCGGCGGCCGGGCAGTAGAACGCCTGATCCACCAGGTCGGCCGCCTGACGGACGCACGGCGGCGTGGGCTCGTCGGGGTCGGAGGTGTCGACCGGCGCGAACGTGTCGACGTCGGTCCACGGGCGGCCGAATGCGGCGGGGAAGTCCTCCCGCCAGACGTTCTGGAGCGCATCGGTGACGGTGTCGCCGAGGGCGTCCGTGCTCGCGTGGACCGCGTGGGGTGCGGCCACCGCGGCGGTGGACGCCCCGGCGGCCGCCCGCGCCCGGCCGGGGACGGCCTGCGTGCAGCTGCAGAGGACGACGAGCACGAGCACGAGCGCGGCTACGGCGGTGAGACGACGGTCACGGGCGCGCACCGGCACATCCTCCCAAGCGGACCCGCAGCGGGGGAGCGGTTCCGCCGGATCCGACCCGGCGGGCTACCGTCGAGCACCGTGTCTGCCTTGGGCGATGTCCGCGCCGTGAGATGGGGAGCGGCGCGCTGGGTTGTCGCCGCGCTCCTGGTGCTGGCGTCGCTCGGCGCCGCGGTCGTGCTGCACATTCGGCATCCCGACGCGCTCGTGACGCTGCTGCCGTCGGCGGACATGCGCGAGCTCCACGTCGACTTCGACACGTTCTGGCACTCGGCGGTGGCGCTCACCGCGGGGCAGGACATCTACGACACCCCGGCGAAGCTCACGAATCTCAACCCGCCGCTGCTCACGGTGCTGCTCACCCCGTTCGCCGCGCTCGACGCGCTCACCGCGTACCGGGTCTTCGCGGTGCTCACGCTGCTGATCGTGGTGGGCTCGGTGCTCGCCGTGTCGCGGGAGCTGCGACTGCACCCGGCCGTCACGGCGCTCGCGACGCTCGCGGTGCTCGCTTCGTCGCCGCTGCACGGCACGCTCGTGCTCGGCCAGATCTACCCGTTGCTGCTCGCCGGCCTCGTGGCCGGTTGGATCGCCGAGCGGCGCGGCCGGCCGGTGCTCGCGGCCGTCTGCTACGGCGTCACGGTGGCGCTCAAGCCGTCGCTGGCGCCGGTGCTGCTGCTTCCCGCCGTGCAGCGGCGGTGGGTGCCGCTGCGCGCGGGTATGGCGGCTGCGGCGGGGGCGAGCCTGCTCGGCGTGCTCGTCGCGGGCCCGTCGAGCGCGTTCGCGTGGCTGCGGATCGCGTTCACCGAGCCGGTGCCGGACACCGTCGACAACGCGTCGCTGCCCGGGCTCGCGGTCCGGATCGGGATCCCGTCGCTCGTCGGCACGCTGCTCGGTGCCGCGGTGCTCGTCGGAACGCTCGCCTGGTGCGCCCGGCACCGGGACCGGCTCGACCCCGCCGGCACGGCGCCGTGGGCGGTGCTCGCTGCCGGGCTGCTGTTCTCCCCGATCGCCTGGCACAACTACCTGATGCTGCTGTGGCCGGGCGTGCTCGCACTGATCCCGCTGGGGCGCGCCGCCGCGGCCACCGGAGCGCTCGCCGTGGCCGTCATCCCGGTGTCCTGGAACGCGGAGTGGCCGCCCGAGGGGCTCGGCGCCGATCTCGGGCGGTCGCTCTACTGCGCGATCCTGCTCGCCTACTGGGCGGTGTTGCTGTCGTCGGCCACTCGGCGGCCGGCGTCGTCGCCGGCCGGGGCGTCGGCGCCGGTGGAGGCCTCGGGTTCCCGCACCTGATCGGTCGCGTCGCCCAGCTCCGGCTCGGCCGCGGGGGTGACGACCGGCCCGCCCGCCACGTCGACGACGTCCGGCTCGGGCGGCGCCTCGATCGGGTCGCCGTCGGTCACCGGCGCGGCGGGCGCACTGTCGATGACGTCGTGGTCGGGGGCCGGCGCGGCGACGACGGCGTCGGTGTCGTCCGCGGGCGTCCCGGCCGAGGTGCTCGGTGCGGGCGGCTCGACCGGCTCGATCGGTGTGGCGGCCGGTACCTCGGCCGACACGTCGGCCGGGTCGGCCGTCTGCGCGGGGTGCGCGATCGCCGCGGCGTCCACGGTCGACGGCGCCGCCGCCCGCGCGGCTCCCCGCCGCACGGCGCCCGGGTAGGGCTCGGGCACCAGCCACAACACCCCCGACGGGGGCAGCTGCAGCACGGCCGAGGCGGGCCGCCCGTGCCACATCGTCCGCTCGGCCTCGACCGCGCCGAGGTTGCCCACACCCGACCCGCCGTAGATCTGTGCGTCGGTGTTGAGCACCTCCTTCCACCGGCCGGCGAACGGCAGGCCGACGCGGTAGTCCGGCTTGGGCGTGCCGGAGAAGTTCGCGATGCAGGCGAGCACCGTGGGCTTGCCGTCGGCGTCCACGCCGTGGCGCAGGAAGCTGAGGACGTTCCCGGATGCGTCGTTGGCGTCGATCCAGGAGAAGCCCTCGGGCGTGGTGTCCTTCGTCCACATCGCGGGGTTCGCCCGGTAGGTGCGGTTGAGGTCGCCCACCAGCGTGGTGATGCCGGCGTGCAGCGGGTCCTCCAGGAGGAACCAGTCCAGCGACCGCTGCTCGGACCACTCCCGTTCCTGGCCGAACTCGCTGCCCTGGAACAGCAGCTGCTTGCCCGGATGGGCCCACATGTACGCCAGCAGCGCGCGCACACCCGCCGCCTTGTTCCACGCGTCGCCGGGCATCCGCGTCCACAGCGAGCCCTTCCCGTGCACGACCTCGTCGTGGCTGATCGGGAGCACGAAGTTCTCGCTGAACGCGTACATCAGCGAGAACGTCATCTGGTTGTGGTGGTAGCCGCGGTAGATGGGGTCACGCCCGATGTAGTCGAGCGTGTCGTGCATCCAGCCCATGTTCCACTTGAAGCCGAACCCCAGCCCGCCCAGGTGGGTGGGCCGCGTGACGCCCGGCCAGGCCGTGGACTCCTCGGCGATCGTGACGACGCCGGGATGGTTGCGGTAGACGGTGGCGTTCATCTCCTGCAGGAACGTCACGGCGTCGAGGTTCTCCCGGCCGCCGTGGACGTTGGGCAGCCACTGGCCCTCAGGACGGGAGTAGTCGAGGTAGAGCATGCTCGCCACGGCGTCGACCCGCAGCCCGTCGATGTGGAACTCGTCGAGCCAGTACAGCGCGTTGGCGACGAGGAAGTTGCGCACCTCGCGGCGGCCGAAGTCGAACACGAGCGTGCCCCAGTCGGGCTGCTCGCCGCGGCGTGGGTCGGCGTGCTCGTAGAGCGGCGAGCCGTCGAACTTCGCGAGCGCCCACTCGTCGCGCGGGAAGTGCGCCGGCACCCAGTCGATGATCACGCCGTAGCCGTGCTGGTGCAGGTGGTCGATGAACCAGCGGAAGTCGTCGGGCGTGCCGAACCGTGCCGTCGGCGCGTAGTAGGAGGTGACCTGGTAGCCCCAGGACCCGCCGAACGGGTGCTCCGCCACCGGCAGCAGCTCGACGTGGGTGAAGCCGGTCTCGTCCAGGTACTCGACGAGCTCGTGGGCCAGCTCGCGGTAGCTCAGGCCCTGCCGCCACGAGCCGAGGTGCACCTCGTACACGCTCATCGGCTCGGCGTGCGCCTGCCGCTGTGCCCGCGCGGCCATCCACTCGGCGTCGGCCCATTCGTGGGTGGAGGCGTCGACCACCGATGCGGTGGCGGGCGGGATCTCGGTGCGGAAGGCCAGCGGGTCGGCCTTGTCCCGCCAGCGCCCGTCCTTGCCCAGGATGCGGAACTTGTAGCGGGTGCCCGGCTCGATGCCCGGGACGAACAGCTCCCACACGCCGGTGCTGCCGAGCACGCGCATCGGGTGCGCCCATCCGGACCAGCCGTCGAAGTCACCGGTGACACGGACGCCCTGGGCGGTGGGCGCCCACACGGCGAAGCTCGTGCCGGTGACGACGCCGGCCGGCGTGTCGTAGTGGCGGACGTGCGCGCCGAGCACGTCCCACAGGCGCTCGTGGCGGCCTTCGCCGATCAGGTGCAGGTCGATGTCGCCGAGCGTGGGCAGCCAGCGGTACGGGTCGTCGACGATGTCGACGCGCTCGCCGTAGCGGACGGCCAGGCGGTAGTCGGCGGGCGGACCGGGGATGAGGCCGGAGAACAGCCCCGAGTCGTGCACCTTCACGAGCGGGTGGCCCTCCCCGCCCTCACGGACGACGTGCACCTCGTCGGCGTGCGGGCGCAGCACGCGGACGACGGTGCCGTCGGCGTGCGGGTGGGCGCCGAGCACGGCGTGCGGGTCGTGGTGCGCGCCACCGAGCAGCCGGTCCACCGTGTGCGCGTCGGGCGGGCACGCGTCGGTGGCTTGATCGATCGTCTGGGTTCGGTTCTCCTCGCGATCCACCCGCGCACCTTATTGCGCCCGCGCCAAGGTCGCCGCCCCTGGGCGCAACGATCCGATTGCTGTCGGTGGTGGCCACCCGCTCGTGGCTCCGGAATGACCGATCCGCGGTGCGTGGGACAGGTGAGGGGGCCGAAGGTGCGACGGCGATGGCGATGGGTCGCCGCCGGGATCGCCGCGGTGCTCGCGGCCGCGGTGGCGACGGTCGTGACGGCATTTCCCGCGGTCGCCGCGACGACCTGCCCGGGCTGCTACGGCTTGCAACGGCTGGGGCCGGGCGTGTACGCCGAGCCGGGCCTGTCGCCGGAGCAGCAGCGGCACCTGCTCGACGTCGTCGCCGCGGCGGACCGGCGGGTGGCGCAGTTCTACGGCGGCCGGCAGAGTGCGCCCGCCGTGCTCGCCTGCCTGAGCGACGCCTGCTACGAACGGATCGGCGGCGGCGGGGAGCGTGGGATCGCCGTGCTGAACCGGGCCGTGATGCTCTCGCCGCGCGGCGTGGACCCGGTGATCGCCGCCCACGAGCTGTCGCACGTGGAACTGCACGCCCGGCTCGGCTCGGGCACCGTGCCGCAGTGGTTCGACGAAGGGCTCGCCGTCCTCGTCTCCGCCGATCCCCGCTACCTGCTCCCGGAGGGCGCGGGCGACCGCTGCCGGGTGGCGCCGACCGGGCCACTGCCCCGCACTCCCCAGGAGTGGCTGGCGGCGGCGGGTGCGGACCGGCAGGTCTACGCCATGGCGGCGTGCGCGGTCAGCCGGTGGGTCGCCACGCACGACGTGCTCACCCTGATCGACGACCTCGCGGCGGGCGGGGACCTTCCCCCGATCCCGTGAACCGCAGCGGCACTCAGCTCACCCCGGCGTCCGCCCCCGACGACGCCTCGGTGGTGATCCGGCGGATCGAGGCCAACGGGATCGGCGCCCAGGCCGGACGGCTGCGGGTCTCGTAGAGCACCTCGTAGACCGCCTTGTCCAGCTCGAACGCCCGCAGCAGCGCGACCTGCTCACGGGGGTCGGCGCCGGAGCGGATCGCGTAGCCGTCGCAGAAGGCGGAGCGGTTGCGCTCGGCCCACTCGTTCGCCCGCCACATCATCTGCGAGTCGTGGTGGGGGTCGGACCAGTCCACCCCCGGCTCCCACTGCGACAGCTGGTGGAACGCCGCGTAGTCGAACGAGCGGAGCATCCCCGCGACGTCCCGCAGCGCCGGGTCGGGGCGGACCCGCTGCTCGAGGGGCGCGGCCGGCTCACCCTCGAAATCGATCACCAGCCAGCCGTAGGGCGTGCGCAGCGTCTGGCCGAGGTGCAGGTCGCCGTGCACCCGCTGGGCCGGCACCGGATGGCCGATCGCGCCCACGGCGTCATAGACGGCGCGGATCGCGTCGAGGTGCTCGGCGAGCGCGGGCACCTCGCCGGCCACCGTGGCGAGCCGCTGGTGCCAGGTCGCGGCGAGCTCGCGGGGGTCGGTCTCGGCGCTCCCGAGCGCCTGCCGCAGCTCCGCGTGCACGACGGCGATCGTCTCGCCCAGCCGCGAGGCCTCCGCGGCGAAGTCGCCGCCCACCTCGTCGGCGCGCAGGTCGCCCTCGGCGAGCAGGTCACGGACGCTTGCCAGCGCCATCGACCAACCGTCGGCCGAGTTGGCCGCGAAGTCCTGCAGCATCCCGAGCGTCACCGGTTGCCCGTCGAGGACGCCCTCGATGGCGCCCTGCAGCGCCGCCACCTCGGTGCTGCCCACCGACCGCAGCGCGCGGTGCAGTTCGAGGTCGGGGTTCACGCCCGGCAGCACGCGGCGGAACAGCTTGAGGATCGACTGCTCGCCCCACGACACCGAGGTGTTGGACTGCTCCACCCCGAGCACGCGCCCCGGCACGCCCTCGGCGATCTCCGCGCCGGGCTCCGGGACGAACCGCACGTCGTCGACGGTGCGGCTCGCGCGGATGGCCTCCAGCAGCCACTCGGTGACGTCCGGGTCCCACAGCCCGTCGTAGGCGAGGTGGTGGTCGACCGCCCCGATGATCATGTGCTCCAGCTCGCCGCGCAGGTGCTCCCTGCGCGCCACGAGGAGCTGATAGTGCTGCACCGGCGAGTCGTCGTCGAATGCGACTGCGAGCAGCGCCAGGTCGAGGAGCAGCTCACCCTCGCTGATCAGCGGGGTCGAGGTGGCCACCGAGACCGAGCGGACGGGGCGGCCCTTCGCGGCGAACCAGCGCTGGTGGGGCAACCAGTCGGGCAGCAGGTGGGGGAGCTCCTCGCTGAGACTCACGCAGTTTCCTCCGGCGGGGTGATCGAGAACCAGTAGAAGCCGTGGCCGGGCAGGGTGAGCAGGTAGGGCAGCTCACCGATGCTCGGGAACGGCACGCCGCCGGTGAGCTCGTGTGGGGCGCAGCCCTGCCACGGGGACAGGTCCAGCTCCACGGGCTGGGGGAACCGGGACATGTTGTTGACGCACAGCACCACGTCGTCGCCGTGGGACCGGACGTAGGCCAGCACGGTCGGGTTCGAGCCACCGAGCTCGTGGTACTCGCCGAGCCCGAACGCGCCGTGGCGCTTGCGGACCTCGATCATGTGCCGCGTCCAGTGCAGCAGCGACGTGGACGAGTGCGACTGCGCCTCGACGTTCACGGCCTGGTAGCCGTAGACGGGGTCCATGATGATCGGCAGGTAGAGCCGGCCCGGGTCGCAGGTGGAGAACCCGGCATTGCGGTCCGGCGTCCACTGCATCGGGCTGCGCACCGCGTCGCGGTCGCCCTGCCAGATGTTGTCGCCCATCCCGATCTCGTCGCCGTAGTACAGCACGGGCGAGCCGGGCAGCGAGAGCAGCAGCGCGGTGAACAGCTCCAGCTGGTTGCGGTCGTTCTCCAGCAGCGGGGCCAGCCGGCGGCGGATGCCGATGTTGGCCTTCATCCGCGGGTCCTTGGCGTACTCCGCGTACATGTAGTCGCGCTCTTCGTCGGTGACCATCTCGAGCGTCAGCTCGTCGTGGTTGCGCAGGAAGATCCCCCACTGCGCGCCCGACGGGATCGCCGGTGTCTGCGCCAGGATCTCCGAGATCGGGAAGCGGTTCTCCCGCCGCACGGCCATGAAGATGCGCGGCATCAGCGGGAAGTGGAACGCCATGTGGCACTCGTCGCCGCCGACCTCGGCGTCACCGAAGTACTCCACCACGTCCGACGGCCACTGGTTGGCCTCGGCGAGCATGACCCGGCCCGGGTACTCGTCGTCCATCACCTTGCGGCAGCGCTTCAGGAACTGGTGGGACTCCGCGAGGTTCTCGCAGTTGGTGCCCTCGCGCTCGAACAGGTAGGGCACGGCGTCCAACCGGAAGCCGTCGATGCCGAGGTCCAGCCAGAACCGCAGCACCTCGATCATCGCGTCCTGCACGGCCGGGTTGTCGTAGTTGAGGTCGGGCTGGTGGGAGAAGAACCGGTGCCAGTAGAACTGCCCTCGCACCGGGTCGTAGGTCCAGTTCGAGGTCTCGGTGTCGACGAAGATGATGCGCGCGTCGGCGTAGCGGGAGTCGTCGTCGGACCAGACGTAGAAATCGCCGTACGGGCCGTCGGGGTTGCGGCGCGACTCCTCGAACCACGGGTGCGTGTCCGACGTGTGGTTCATGACCAGGTCGGTGATGACCCGGACCCCGCGCTTGTGCGCCTCGTCGAGCAGTACGACGAAGTCCTCGACCGTGCCGAACTCCGGCAGCACGGCGCGGAAGTCGCGGATGTCGTAGCCGCCGTCGCGCAGCGGGGAGTCGTAGAACGGCGGGAGCCAGAGGCAGTCCACGCCGAGCCACTTGATGTAGTCGAGTTTCTCGGTGAGCCCGCGCAGATCGCCGGTGCCATCGCGATTGGAGTCGTTGAAGGCGCGGACCAGTACTTCGTAGAACACCGCCCTCTTGAACCAGTCCTGGTCCACGTCGAGGGTGCGTGCGTGCCCGTAGTCCTCGGCCGGGTGTTCGACGACGACGCCATCGGCGTCGACGGTGCCGGGCTCGACCTTCTCGCTCATCAGACGCGAGGTTAACCGGGTGACGCGGAGATCACCGAACGTGGGAGGCCCCCCGATCGGGAATGATGATCATTTGGGCGAGTGGCCGGCGGATACGCTGGGCGTTTGCTCACGCCTGCCGCGGGGGACGCTGGGTATGCTGGCATACATGAAGCGGACGACGGTCAAGTTGCCGGAGGACCTCGACCGGGAGATGCGCGACGAGGCCGTTCGCCGAGGCCTGACTCTCTCCGAGTGGACGCGAGAGGCCATCGAGGCCCACCTGCCCCGGCAGCGCGGACGGCGCCGTCTCCGCGCCACCGGAGCGGGGAACAGCGGTCAGGCCGACACTTCCGAGCGCATCGAGGAGATCCTCGCGGCCGAGTGGCCGGAGATCATCAACGGTCGCGATTGACACATGTCCGACGAGCGCGGGCGCCGCGACATGGTCGTCGTCGACGCCGGGCCGCTTTACGCGTACGTCGACGCGGCCGACGCGCACCATGTCCGCTGCGCCACCTTTCTCGCTGACCACCCGGGTACCCTCGTCGTTCCACAACTCGTGATCGCCGAGGTCGCCCACCTGGTCGGACGCAGGCTCGGGACCCGCGCCGAGCTGCTGTTTCTCGCCGATCTGGCGTCCGGAGCGTTCTCCACCGAACCCGTGCACGCCGCGGATTGGCCACGGATCACGCAGCTGGTGGCCCGGTACCGTGACTTTCCGCTCGGCACCGTGGACGCGTCCGTGGTCGCCTGCGCGGAGCGGCTCGGCGTCACAGCGGTCGCCACGCTGGATCACCGGCACTTCGGCGCTGTCCGGCCGGCCCACGCGGGGGCGTTCGTGCTCCTGCCGTGATCACCGATCCCGCAGGGCGACGAGGAACGCGCGGAGATCGGCCGGCCCGGACGACGCGATCGCGTGCAGTCGCCGGAGGTCCAACCGGGCGTAGGCGTGGACGATCAGGTTGCGGAACCCGGCAGCGCGGGCCAGCCGCTCGGCGAGCGATCCGGGGATCACGCCTCCGTCGGCGAGCCGACGGAATGCATCGCCGTACGTGGGTGGGCTGCCGAGCCCGAGGCGGACGCAGCTGGACACCGCCAGGTCGATCACCACCTGCACGGCCTGCCACAGGTGCAGGACGACCGTGTCGGTGGCGGAGCTGAGCGGCTCCAGACCGGCGGGGTCGGGAGGGAGATGCTCGGCCACCCGGCGGAGGTGGCGCTCCACCGCTGCCGCACGTTCGGCCAGGAGTTCCCGATCGATCGAGCCGGGCGCCCCGGTCATCCCAGTCCGGCCAGCACGTCGTCCTGGGCCGCGCGGATCACCGGGCCTGCGTCACACCAGAACTGTGCCGCCGCGATCTGGAACTCCTGGAACTCACCTGCCCGCCCTTCGAGCAGCGGGACGCCGTCCCGGGCCGCGCGGTAGCGCAACAGGGCGCTCGCCGTGGCGAGATCGACCACGTCGACGGCATCGGTGCCGAGGAGCCGGGTGATCGCGACGGTGAGGGCGGCGAGGTCGGGATCGCCGTCGGGGGCCAGCACCCCGATGTCCCAGTCCGAGTGGGCGCCTGCCGTGCCTCGGGCGCGTGACCCGTGCAGGACGGCCAGCCGGAGGCCGGCCGTCGCCGGGTCCTCCCGCAGGCGCTCTCCGATCTGCTCGGGCGTCACCGGCCTACCGCTGCACCCGGAAGATGTGCGCCACCTGGTTCACCGGGTCCAGCCGGACGTAGTTGAACTGCCCCCACTGGTAGGTCTCGCCGCTCACCTCGTCGTGCACGGTGATCGTGTCGTTCCAGTCGGCGCCGAGCGCCGGCATGTCCAGCGACGTGGTGCCCTGCTGGGTGACGTGCGAGTCGAGCGTGCACACGACGAGCACCGTGTCGCCGGTGAGCGGGTCGGTCTTCGAGTAGGCGATGAGCGCGTCGTTGTCGACGTGGTGGAAGTGGATGTCGCGCAGCTGCTGGAGCGACGGGTGCGCCCGGCGGATCTCGTTGAGCCGGGCGAGGTAGGGCTCCAGCGAGTTGCCGGCGGCGGCCGCCGCGGAGAAGTCGCGCGGGCGCAGCTCGTACTTCTCGGAGTTGAGGTACTCCTCGCTTCCCGGGCGCACCGGCTCCGACTCGAACAGCTCGAAGCCGGAGTACACCCCCCACGTGGGCGCCATCGTGGAGGCCAGCGTGGCCCGGATCGCGAACATCGCGGGGCCGCCGGTCTGCAGCGACTCGTGGAGGATGTCCGGGGTGTTGACGAAGTAGTTCGGCCGGCACTCGTCGGCGTGCTCGGCGTGCATCAGCGCGAACTCGGTGAGCTCGGCCTTCGTGGTGCGCCAGGTGAAGTACGTGTACGACTGCGTGAAGCCGAGCTTCGCCAGCCCGAACAGGCGCGCGGGCCGGGTGAACGCCTCGGCGAGGAACAGCACGTCCGGGTAGCGCGCCTTCACCTGCCAGATGAGCCAGTGCCAGAAGTTCGGCGGCTTCGTGTGCGGGTTGTCCACGCGGAAGATCCGCACCCCGTGCTCGACCCAGTGCAGCACCACCCGCAGCGACTCGGCGTAGATCCCCGCCGGGTCGTTGTCGAAGTTGACCGGGTAGATGTCCTGGTACTTCTTCGGCGGGTTCTCCGCGTAGGCGATCGTGCCGTCGGGTCGCACGGTGAACCACTCCGGATGTGCGTCCACCCACGGGTGGTCGGGGGCGCACTGCAGCGCGAAGTCGAGCGCCACCTCCATGCCGAGGTCGTGCGTGAGCTGCACGAACGCGTCGAAGTCCTCGAGCGTGCCCAGCTCGGGCTCGATCGCGTCGTGCCCGCCGTCGGCGGAGCCGATCGCCCAGGGCGAGCCGACGTCACCCGGGCCGGCGTTGACGGAGTTGTTGCGGCCCTTGCGGTGCATGGTGCCGATCGGGTGGATCGGCGGCAGGTAGACCACGTCGAAGCCCATCGCCGCGACGCGGTCCAGCTCCTTGGCCGCCGTGACGAACGTGCCGTGGACCGGGCGGCCGGTCTCGTCGTGGCCGCCGGTGGAGCGGGGGAAGAACTCGTACCAGGAGCCGAACAGGGCCCGCGTCCGGTCCACGTAGACCTGCTGCGGCCTGCCGCGCGTGATGAGCTCGCGCACCGGGCGCTCGGCCATGATCTTCTCGACGGCCGGGAACAGCGCCGGCGCGACGCGGGCGTGCAGCGGCATCGCCGTGTCGCGCAGGGCGTTGGCCGCACCGAACAGCAGGTCGCGGTGCGGGCGCTCGGACGGCCTGCGGCCCACCCGCTGCAGCAGCCGGGCCCCGACCTCGAGGTCGTTGGCGAGGTCGCCCGCGCTCTGCCCGGCGTCCAGCTTGACGGTGACGGCGTGGCGCCAGGTCGCCCAGGGGTCGCTCCAGGCGTCCACGCGGAAGGTCCACAGCCCGGGCTCGTCCGGGACCACGACCGCCTCGAACCGGTCGGGGCCGCTCTCGCTCGGGGTCATGCGGACGTGCTGTGCCGCCCCGCGGCTGCCGACCTGCTTCCACACCACGTTGGCGGCGACGGCGTCGTGGCCTTCGCGCCAGACGTTGGCGGAGATCGGGATCACCTCGCCGACGACGGCCTTGCTGGGATGGCGGCCGCCACTCACCGAGGGGCTGACGTCGTCGATTCCCAGCCGACCGGTCATCGGCCCACCCCCCGTTGCACACGTGTTCCGGAAGTCACAAACCTACCTACCCACTACGGCCCCGATCGGAACGGGGCGCGCGCGTTCACGCGATAGTCACCCGGATGACCGCAACGTGGCGGGGCGCGGCGGGCAGCGGCACCCGATCGGGTCGCGGCGAGGTGGCGGCACGGCGGTCCCACGGGAGGACGACGGCTGCTGCGACCGGCGGAAGGCGCCGTGCGCTGGAACGATCCCGCGACCGATTCACGTACCCTCCGGCCCGTGAGAGCTCTCCGTCGGTTCACCGTGCGGGCCCAGCTGCCTGCCCCGCTGGCGCCGTTGCAGACCCTGGCCACCAACCTGCGGTGGAGCTGGCACCCGCCGACCCAGGACCTGTTCGCCGCCCTCGACGGCGACGCGTGGGAGCGGGCGGGCCACGACCCGGTGCGGCTGCTGGGGGAGATCTCGTCGACGCGCTTCGCGGAGCTCGCCAGGGACGCCGACACCGTCGTCACCGTGCGCGAGCTCGCCGACGACCTGGCGAGCTACCTCGAGGAGCCGCGCTGGTACCAGGTCGAGCGCGAGGACGACCCCACGCTGCCCGCGGCCGTGGGCTACTTCTCGATGGAGTTCGGCGTCAGCGAGGTGCTGCCCAACTACTCCGGCGGCCTCGGCGTGCTCGCGGGTGACCACCTCAAGGCGGCCTCCGACCTCGGCGTCCCGCTGATCGGTGTGGGGCTGCTCTACCGCTCGGGCTACTTCCGGCAGTCGCTGTCGCTGGACGGCTGGCAGCTCGAGCACTACCCGGTGCTCGACCCGCAGGGCCTCCCGCTGCAGCTGCTCACGGACACCGACGGCCGGCCGGTGCTCGTCGAGGTGGCGATGCCCGCGCGGCGCGTGCTCCGGGCCCGGGTGTGGCAGGCGAGCGTCGGGCGCGTCCCGCTCCTGCTGCTCGACTCCGACATCGAGGAGAACGAGCCCGACCTGCGTGGCGTCACCGACCGGCTCTACGGCGGCGACCAGGACCACCGCATCCGGCAGGAGATCCTCGTCGGGATCGGCGGCGTCCGAGCGGTGCGCGCGTTCTGCGCCGCCACGGGGCACCCGGAGCCGGAGGTGTTCCACACCAACGAGGGCCACGCCGGCTACCTCGGCCTGGAGCGGATCCGCGAGCTGCAGGCCCGCGACGGGCTGAGCTTCGACGAGGCGGTGGGCGCCGTCCGGGCGGGCACGGTGTTCACCACGCACACGCCGGTGCCGGCGGGCATCGACCGGTTCCCCGTCGACATGGTGCGCCACTACTTCTCCGAGAACCTGCTGCCCGGCCTGCCGATGGACCGGGTGCTGGCGCTGGGTGCCGAGGAGAACCCGAACATGTTCAACATGGCGCACATGGGGCTGCGCCTGGCCCAGCGCGCCAACGGGGTGTCCCGGCTGCACGGCGCCGTCTCGCGGGGCATGTTCGGCCCACTGTGGCAGGGCTTCGACGCCGACGAGGTGCCGATCGGCTCGGTCACCAACGGCGTCCACGGGGCCACGTGGGAGGCGCGCGAGGTCACCGCGCTGCTCGGCGACTCCGGCCCCGTCGCCACCCAGACCCCGCGCGAGCCGGTCTCCGACGAGATGCTGTGGGACCTGCGCGGCGCGCTGCGCGCCAGGCTCGTCGCCGAGGTCCGCAGGCGCGTCCGCGAGGCGTGGCTGCAGCGCGGCGCGTCGACGCCCGAGCTGGGGTGGACCGACCACGTCTTCGATCCCGACGTGCTGACCGTCGGCTTCGCCCGGCGCGTCCCCACCTACAAGCGACTCACGCTGATGCTGCGCGACAAGGACCGGCTGCGCGACCTGCTGCTCGACCCGCACCGCCCGGTGCAGCTCGTCGTCGCGGGCAAGTCGCACCCGGCCGACGACGGCGGCAAGGCGCTCATCCAGGAGATCGTGCGGTTCGCCGACGATCCCGCGGTGCGGCACCGGATCGTGTTCCTGCCCGACTACGA
This sequence comes from Pseudonocardia nigra, assembly GCF_019396355.1. Lineage (GTDB taxonomy): Bacteria > Actinomycetota > Actinomycetes > Mycobacteriales > Pseudonocardiaceae > Pseudonocardia > Pseudonocardia nigra. The sequence continues at coordinate 28,325 of NZ_JAHKRK010000010.1, read as the reverse complement.
CATGTCGATGGCCCGGTACCTGTACTGGGGCTGCGACGTGTGGCTCAACAACCCGCTGCGCCCGCTCGAGGCCTGCGGCACGTCCGGCATGAAGTCGGCGCTGAACGGCGGGCTCAACCTGTCCATCCGCGACGGTTGGTGGGACGAGTTCTACGACGGCGCGAACGGCTGGGCGATCCCCACCGCCGACGGCATCGCCGACCCGACCAAGCGCGACGACCTCGAGGCCAACGCCCTCTACGAGCTGCTGGCCACCCAGGTGGCGCCGGCGTTCTACGAGCGCACCGACGGCGTGCCGACCCGCTGGACCGAGCTCGTGCGCCACACCTTGATGACGCTGCGCCCGCAGGTGCAGGCCACGCGGATGGTGCGGGAGTACGTCGAGGACTGGTACGCGCCCGCGGCGCGCGCCGCCGTGCGGATCGCGGCCGACGACTTCGCCCCGGCCCGCGACCTCGCCGCCTACCGCTCCCGGTTGAACGCGGCGTGGTCACGCGTGCAGATCGCCGGCGTCGACGCCACCGGGCTGCCCGACACGCCGGAGGTGGGTGCACCCATGACGGTGCGGGCCGCGGTGCAGCTGGCCGGGCTCGCCCCGTCGGACGTCGCGGTGCAGGCCGTGGTCGGGCGCGTCGGCGAGTCCGACGACCTCGCCGACGCGGTGACCGTCGAGATGGAGCACGTCGGGGAGGCCGACGGCCGCGGCGACCGCTTCGAGTGCGTCGTGAAGCTCCCGCACGCCGGGCTCACCGGGTACACGGTGCGGGTGCTGCCCGCGCACCCGCTGCTCGCCTCGTCGGCCGAGCTCGCGCGGATCGTGCTGCCGCTGCAGTGACCGGACCGGCGACCCGGTCACGCGCTGTGTCCCCCGGCCGTCGTGCCCTGTCGCAGCAAGGTGGCTTTGCTGCCATGAGACCGCAGTAAAGCCACCTTGCTGCAACTCGGGGGCGGGGTGGGCGCGGGGAGGCGGTAGCGGTGAGTGACGGACGCTGGCCGTGGGGGTGTGGCTCTTGCGCGGTCAGCCGCCGCAGCAGCCGCCCCCGCAGCAGCCGCCGCCACCCGCTGCGGGGACGGCTGCGGGGCCGCCCGTGCTCCGTCCGCCGACCGCCACCGTGCTGAGCAGCTTGACGGTGTCGGCGTGGCCCGCCGGGCAGGGCGCCGGATCCCCGGCAGCACTCATGGGGCGGCTGACCTCGAAGGTCTGCGAGCACTCACGGCAGCGGAAGTCGTAGCGCGGCACGGTGCGACGGTACCTCCCTCAGGCGCCGCACAGCAGCAGCAGCGAGCGCGGGGGCAGCGTGATGGTGGTCCCGGCGGGCAGTGAGCGGCAGCTGACCGGCACGCCGTCGGCCCTGGTGCTGTCCAGCACCGGTGTGAAGGGTCCGCCGGGCGGCAGCGTCGCGGGCACGGCGTCGGGACCGGCGTGCAGGAGCAGCAGCCACTTCGCGCGCAGCAGCCCGAGGCTGCGCAGGCCGGCGTCGTGCCAGTCGTGCCCGCCCATCCGACGGCCCGCGGGGTGCCACCAGAGCACCTCGCCGTCGCGGTAGAACCGGTCCCGGTGCAGGGCGGGGGAGCTGCGGCGGATCTCCGCTACGCGCGCGGTGAACGCCGTCAGCGACGCCGCGGGCCCGTCGGCGGGCCACTCGACCCACGAGGTGGGGTCGTCGAGGCAGTAGGCGTTGTTGTTGCCGCCCTGGGTGCGCCACAGCTCGTCGCCGCCGAGCAGCATCGGTGTGCCGGTCGACAGCAGCAGGGTGCCGAGCATGGCCCGCGCCGCCGCCAGCCGCCGCGAGACGATCACCGGTGAGGACGTCTCGCCCTCCACGCCGAAGTTCTGCGAGCGGTTGTCGTCGGTGCCGTCGCGGTTGCCCTCCCCGTTGGCCTCGTTGTGCTTGCGCTCATAGGAGACGAGGTCGCGCAGCGTGAAGCCGTCGTGGGCGGTGACGAAGTTGATCGACGCCCACGGCCGCCGTCCGGACATCTTGTAGACGTCGGAGCTGCCGGTGAGCCGGGAGGCGACCTCGCCGATGCCGCCGTGGCCACGCCAGAAGTCGCGCACCGCGTCGCGGTAACGGCCGTTCCACTCCGACCACGCCACCCCGAAGCCGCCGACGCGGTAGCCCTCGCCCGTGGCGTCCCAGGGCTCGGCGATGAGCTTGGCCTGGGACAGCACCGGGTCGACCGCGATGGCCGTCAGCAGCGGCGCGTTCGGGTCGAAGCCGCCGGAGCGGGGCCTGCCGAGCACGCTGGCGAGGTCGATGCGGAACCCGTCGACGCCGAAGGCCGTGACCCAGTGCCGCAGCGCGTCGCACACCAGCCGGACGACCGTCGGGGAGCCGGAGTCGAGGGTGTTGCCGGTGCCGGTGATGTCGGCGTCGTAGCCGTTGCCGCCGATGCAGTAGTAGGCCCGGGCGTCGAGGCCGCGGTAGGACAGCGTGGTGCCGCCGACCCCACCCTCCGCGGTGTGGTTGGGGACCATGTCGAGGATGACCTCGATCCCCGCGGCGTGCAGCGCGGCGACCATGGTGCGGAACTCCTCGATCTCCGCGCCCGGCACGCTCGCGTAGCCCGCGTGGGGGGCGAGGAAGCCGAGCGTGGCGTAGCCCCAGTAGTTCGAGCGGCCGCGGTCCAGCAGCGGCGGCTCGTCGGCGATGGCGGCCACGGGCAGCAGTTCGACCGCGGTGACGCCGAGCCGGGTCAGGTGCTCGATGACGGCCGGGTGCGCGAGCCCGAGGTAGGTGCCGCGCTGTTCCGGCGGGACCTCCGGGTGCTGCCGGGTGTAGCCGCGCACGTGCAGCTCGGCGATCACCGTATCCGACCACGGGACGTCCGGGCGCGGGCCCGGGGCCGGCACGTCGGGGCCGGTGACGACCGACAGGGGCACGTGCCCGAGCGAGTCGACCGGGCTAGGGGGCCCCGTCATCGGGTCGGCGGCCCATCCCCTCGCCGCGCGCAGGTCGGTGACGCGGCCGGTGATCCGGCGGGCATAGGGGTCGACGAGGATCTTGGCCGGGTTGGCCCGGACGCCGTCCCACGGCCGGTACGGGCCGTGCACCCGGTAGCCGTACCGCTGCCCCGGGGCGACGCCGGGCAGGTACCCGTGCCAGACACCGAAGGTCCGTTCCGTGAGGGCGACCCGGCGCTCCGTCAGCTCCCCGTCCGGGCCGTCCACGAGGCACACCTCGACGGCATCTGCACTGGTGGAGGCCACGGCGAAGCGCACGCCGCCCGCATCGGCGTGGGCACCCAGGGGGAAGACCGGCACGATCCGCGAGGATAGGGGGGTGGCTGCGCCTGGACCCTCCCGTGAGTCGTTGATCACCGACAGCGGAGCGAGCATCGATACCGAGCGAAGCGATATGACCGATCTCGTCCTCCGGATGGAGGACGTGGCCGTCCGGCGCGGGAGCACGGCGTTGCTCCACGACGTGGACTGGTCGGTCGAGCTGGACGAGCGCTGGGTCGTGCTCGGGCCGAACGGCGCGGGCAAGACGACCCTGCTGCGGCTGGCCGCCGCCGAGCTGCACCCGACGTCGGGCACCGTGCACGTGCTCGGCGAGCGGATGGGCCGGGTCAACATCTTCGAGCTGCGCACCCGGATCGGGCTCTGCTCGGCGGCGCTCAACGGGCGCGTGCCGGGTGACGAGCTGGTGCGCGACGTCGTGGTGAGCGCCGGGTACGGGGTGCTCGGGCGCTGGCGGGAGGACTACGAGTCGGCCGACACCGACCGGGCCGAGTACCTGCTCGACGCGCTCGGCGTGCGCAACCTGGCCGAGCGCATGTACGGCACGTTGTCCGAGGGCGAGCGCAAGCGCACGCTCATCGCCCGCGCGCTGATGACCGACCCCGAGCTGCTGCTGCTCGACGAGCCCGCGGCGGGGCTCGACCTCGGGGGCCGCGAGGACCTCGTCGCCCGGCTCACCGCGCTGGCCGCCGACGCCGACGCGCCGGCGTCCGTGCTGGTCACCCACCACGTGGAGGAGATCCCGGTCGGCTACAGCCACGGCTTGCTGCTGCGGGAGGGCGGCGTGGTGGCCGCCGGGCTGCTCGACGACGTGCTGACCGACGAGAACCTGTCGGCCACGTTCGGCATGCCGCTGGCCGTCCAGCGCAGGCGGGGCCGCTACACGGCATGGCTGCGCTGACCCCGAACCCGCCGCCGCCGTTGCAGCAAAGCCACTTTCACGCAACCTCGTTGCAGGAAAGTGGCTTTGCTGCAGCGAGGCCGTAGGGTGCCGGGCGTGGGCGAATTCGTGAACCTTGAGGTCGACGGCGGCATCGGCACGATCCGGCTGGAACGGCCACCGATGAACGCGTTCAGCCGGCAGGTCCAGGAGGAGCTGAAGGCGTGTGCCGAGGAGGCCACGCGGCGGGCCGACGTGCGCGCGGTGATCGTGTACGGCGGCGAGAAGGTGTTCGCCGCCGGCGCCGACGTCAAGGAGATGGCCGGCATGTCCTACGCGGACATGGCGCCGGTCGCGCGCAGGCTCTCGGCCTGTTTCGGGGCGCTGTCGGAAGTCCCGAAGCCGACGGTCGCCGCGATCACCGGCTACGCGCTCGGCGGCGGTATGGAGGTGGCGCTGGGCTGCGACCGGCGGGTCTGCGGCGACAACGCCAAGCTCGGGCAGCCGGAGATCCTGCTGGGGATCATCCCCGGCGGCGGCGGCACCCAGCGGATGGCGCGGCTGATCGGCCCGGCGCGGGCCAAGGACCTGATCTTCACGGGTCGGATGGTCGGCGCGGAGGAGGCACTCGCCATCGGGCTCGTGGACGAGGTGGTGCCCGCCGACGAGGTCTACGCCGCCGCCCGGCGGTGGGCCGAGCAGTTCGCGAACGGTCCCGCCGTGGCGCTGGCGGCCGCGAAGAAGGCGATCGACGGCGGACTCGACGTCGACCTGCGCACCGGTCTGGATCTGGAGGCCGAGATGTTCGCGGCGCTGTTCGCCACGGAGGACCGGCAGACCGGCATGACCTCGTTCGTGGAGAGCGGGCCGGGCAAGGCGCGGTTCACCGGGCGCTGATCATTCGGCGCGCCGGGCCCATCCCGGGAGGATGTCGGCGAGCGCGAGGTCGACGGGGAACGGCTCGCCGACCTTGAGTCGCTCCTCGTCGATCGGCTCGGCTTCCTCGTAGCGGTCCCCGTGGCCCGGCCGGAACACGCGCACCCGCAGCGGGTCGAGTTCGATGCGCCAGAAGTGCGGGATGCCGTGCCGAGCGTAGATCGCCGGCTTGGTGAATCTGTCCTCCGTGTGCGAGCCCGGGGACTCGATCTCGACGGCGAGCAGTACCTCGGCCGGGGCGAACCAGTGCCGCCCCGGCTCGTCTGAGTGCACGACGAGCAGATCCGGAACGCGGGTCAGCTGCCGGGCGAAGCGGATCTCCACGGCCTGGGTGACGGCCAGCGGCGCCGGGGCGACCGCGTCCAGCCGCGCGAACAGCCGACCGGACACGGCCTGGTGCAGGCTGGACGGTGAGGGTGACACGGTGAGGGCCCCGTCGGTCAGTTCGTAGCGCACGTGTGACTCCGGCCAGCTGTCCAGGTCGTCGACCGTCCAGCCGCCGGAGGGCACCTCGACCGCGTGTGCGTCCACCATCAGGCGGAATGGTAGGCCCGTTTACGCTCCTACTCATGAGTACGGACCCGGCGCCGCGCCCGCACGCCACCGCCGAGGAGGTGGCGGCCGCCCGGCAGGACCCGAAGCTGGCCAACGTCCTCTACCACGACTGGGAGGCCGGGACCTACGACGACAAGTGGTCCATCTCCTACGACGAGCGCTGCATCACCTACGCGGCCGACCGCTTCCGCTACGCCGCGGGCGACGCGGACTGGCCCTACGAGCGCGCGCTTGAGCTGGGCAGCGGCACCGGGTTCTTCCTGCTCAACCTGATGCAGGCCGGCCTGGCGAAGCGTGGCTCGGTCACCGACCTGTCCCCGGGCATGGTGCAGGCCGCGCTGCGCAACGCCGAGCACCTCGGCCTCGACGTGGACGGCCGGGTGGCCGACGCCGAGCGGATCCCCTACGACGACGCCACGTTCGACCTGGTGGTGGGGCACGCGGTGCTGCACCACATCCCGGACGTCGAGCTCGCCCTGCGCGAGGTCCTGCGGGTGCTCAAGCCCGGCGGCCGGTTCGTGTTCGCCGGCGAACCCACCACGGTCGGCGACTTCTACGCCCGCCGCCTCGGGGCACTCACGTGGAAGGCCACCACGACGATCACCCGGCTCCCTCCGTTGCAGGGGTGGCGCCGCCCGCAGGAGGAGCTCGACGAGTCCTCGCGCGCTGCGGCCCTGGAGGCCGTCGTCGACATCCACACGTTCGACCCGGCGCAGCTGGAGGACACCGCCCGGCGGGCGGGCGCCCGCGACGTCCGGGTCGTCACCGAGGAGTTCACCGCCGCCATGCTCGGCTGGCCGGTGCGCACGTTCGAGGCCGCCGTGCCGCCGGGGAAGCTGGGGATGGGCTGGGCGATGTTCGCCTACCGCAGCTGGCAGCGGCTGTCCTGGCTGGACGCGAACGTGCTGTCGCGGGTCGTGCCGCGAGGGTGGTTCTACAACGCGCTCGTCACCGGTACTAAGAACCCGTAGGCCTACTGATCCGGGCGGCGCGGCCGCTCGGCGAGGATGGGGCCATGACCGCCCCCACGGCCGCCGACACCGAGCGGCCGCTCGAGTCGCTCTGGCGCGGCATGCTCTTCTACCGGGTGCTGACGCTGGTCAGCGCCGTCGTCGGGGTCCTGCTCGCCCTCGACGAGTACGCCTCCCCGCTGGGCGCGGTCGCCGTGCTCGGGGCGATGACCCTGTGGACCGCTCTCACCGGGTACGCCTACCTCGGTTCCCGGCCCGCTCTCCGGAAGCGGCGCGGGCGGCTCGCGGTCGTCGACGTCGTGGTCACCGTGGCGATCATGGGCACCACGCCGCTGGTGCAGACCCCGGCGCAGCTCGCCCAGGACGCCCCGGTGATGGGCTCGATCTGGACGCCCGCCGCCGTGCTCGCCTGCGCGATCGCGTTCGGCGTGCCCGGCGGCCTGGCGGGGGCGGCGGCGGTGTCGGCGGCGCTCGTGGTGTTCCAGGCGCGGCTGCAGGCCGAGCTCGCCGACATCCAGCTCCTCGCGCTGGCCGGGCTGACGATCGGCTTCGCCTCCACCGTGTTGCGCCGCTCCGCGGAACGGCTCCGGGAGGCGATCGCCGCCGAGGCCGCGGCGTCGGAGCGGGAACGCCTGGCCAGGGCCGTGCACGACGGGGTGCTGCAGGTGCTCGGCTTCGTGCGGCGGCGCGGCGCGGAGCTCGGCGGCGCCGCGGGCGAGCTCGGCGCGATCGCCGGGGAACAGGAGTTCGCCCTGCGCACGCTGCTGACGACCGGGCCGGCGCTCGTCGACGCGCACGGCAGGCGCGACCTCGCCGCGGCGTTGCGGATGCTGGCGTCGGCGCGGGTCAGCGTCTCGACGCCGGCGCACCCCGTCGAGCTCCCGGCCCCCGTCGTCGACGAGCTCAGCCGCGTGGTCGGAGCGGCACTGGCGAACGTGGCGCTGCACGTCGGGCCGGACGCGCCGGCGTGGGTGCTGCTCGAGGACCTGGGCGACGGCATCGAGATCAGCGTGCGCGACGAGGGTCCCGGGATCCCCGGCGGCCGGCTGGCCGCCGCCGAGGCCGAGGGCAGGCTCGGCGTGGCCCGCTCCATGCGCGGCCGCGTGCTCGACCTGGGAGGAACGATCACCTGCGACACCGGGCCGGACCGCGGCACCGAGTGGATCGTCAGGATCCCGCGGAAGGTGAGGACATGACGGACGGCGAGATCACGGTGATGGTCGTGGACGACCACCCGATCTGGCGGGAGGGGGTGGCGCGCGACCTGACCGAGCGCGGACTGAAGGTCGTCGCCACGGCGCCCGACGCGGACGCCGCGGTGCGGATCGCGCCCGCCGCCCGGCCGCGGGTGGTGCTGATGGACCTCAACCTGGGGGCGACCTCGGGCGTCGCGGCGATCGAGGGCATCCTCGCGAAGCTGCCCGACACGAAGGTCCTCGTGCTCTCGGCCAGCGGTGAGCACACCGACGTCCTGGAGGCGGTGAAGGCGGGCGCCACCGGCTACCTGGTGAAGTCGGCGAGTGCCGAGGAGCTGCTCGCGGCCGTCCGCCGCACGGCCGATGGCTTCCCCGTGTTCACACCCGGACTCGCGGGGCTCGTGCTCGGAGAGTACCGGCGCCTGGCCGGGGAGCCGCCGGGGCCGGACGGCGCGGCGCCCGCGCTCACCGACCGGGAGACGGAGGTGCTGCGGCTGGTGGCCAAGGGACTCACCGCGAAGCAGATCGGGGAGCGGCTCGTCGTGTCGCACCGCACCGTCGAGAGCCACGTGCAGAACACCTTGCGCAAGCTGCAGCTGCACAACCGCGCGCAGCTCGTCCGGTACGCGATCGAGCAGGGCCTCGCCGACGAGTGATCACTGATGGTGACGGGGTACGGCTGAACGGGTGGTCACACGCGAACGGCCTCCGCCGGCCATCCCTCCTTGGGAGGATCACCGACATGATCGTCCGGCCCGTCACCGTGGTGCTCGTCGCCGCAGCCACGGTCGGCCGGCACGCCGAGGAGATGGTGCGCAGGCCGGGCGTCACGCTGCTGGCCACCGCCGCGCCCGCGGAGGCGGTCCGGGTGGTGACGGAGCGGCAGCCCCAGGTCGTCGTGGTCGACCTCGACGCCGCCCCCGACGCGCTGTCCGCGGTCGAGTCCGTCAGTGCGGCCGTGCCCTCGGCACGGGTGCTGACCCTGTCGGCCGCGCCCGACCACGCCGTCGTCCTCGCGGCAGTGCGGGCGGGCGCCACCAGCCATCTCGTCACGGCGGCGGGGACGGCCGCCGATGCACTAGCGCGCACCGCGTGCGGTGAGGCGGTGTTCAGCCCCGGCCTCGCCGAGGTCGTGCTGGAGCGGTTCGGCAGGCCGCTCGACCCGCAGGAGGGTGCGCGGCGGCTCACCGAGCGGGAGGCCGACGTGCTGCGGCTGGTGGTCGAGGGGCTCACGGCCCGCCAGATCGCCGGCCGGCTGGTGCTCTCCCCGCGCACCGTGGAGAACCACGTGCAGAACATGCTGCGCAAGCTGCAGGTCAGCGGCCGGGCTGCGCTGGTGCGCTACGCCATCGAGCACGGGCTGGCCTGAGCCGCGTCATCCCAGCCCGTCCACCATGCCCAGGCGGGCCAGCACCTCGGCGAGCACCGCGCCGGTGTCGGCGTCGAGCGCCACGTGCACCGGCGGCCCGTCCGGCACCGCCACCGTGGCGCCGCGGGCGGGACCGAGGTCGCAGGCCACCGCGATCGGTGTCGAGGTGGTGGTCAGCGAGCCGGGAAGCACCGCCTCCAGCACGGCGACCGCGTCGTGCAGCGCCACGGCGTCCACCCCGTACCTGGCGCGGTAAGCGGCGCGGTAGTGGGCGATCACCTGGGCCAGCGCGGCGCAGCGCGGGCCCGCGGCGGCGAGCCCGTCGAGCCAGTCGGGCCCCGCCGGGCACCGCAGCGTGAGGTCCAGCGGTACCAGCGTGACCGGGACCTCGGACTGTGTGAGCACGCGGTGCGCCGCCTCGGGGTCGCAGAGGGCGTTGAACTCCGCCACGCCACCGAAGCCGGCGCCGGTGTTGCCGCCGCCCAGCGACCCGCCCATCACCACGATGCGTCCGATCCGCGGCACGAGCTCCGGGTGCACGGCGAGCAGGAGCGCGACGTTGGTCAGCGGCCCGATCGGGGCGATCGTCACGGGCTCGGTCGCTGCCCGCAGGACGTCCGCCATCAGCGCGACGGCGCCGCGCGGGTCGGGTTCGGCGGCGGGGGCGGGCAGCGTCGCGGCGCGTCCGCCGAGGCCGTCGCCGCCGTGCCAGGACTCGGCCCGCTCCCGCTGCGGGTGCACGAGCGGGCGCGCGGCGCCCGCGGCCACCGGTACGTCGGAGCGCCCGCAGAGGGCGAGGACACGGCCGGCGTTGGCGGTGGTGCGGTCCAGCGGGACGTTGCCGAACACGGTGGTGACCGCGCGCAGCTCAACCTCCGGGGACGCCAGCGCGAGCATGATCGCCACGGCGTCGTCGACACCCGGGTCGGTATCGATGATCAGCGGGATCGGGCTCACCCGGCCACCGCCGGCTCCGCCGCGGCGGGCAGCGACGGCTGGGCCCCGGCGCGGGTGACGGTGAGCGCCCCCGCGCACGCCCGCCGCAGCGGGGCGCCCTTCCCGCCGGGCACGCGGCGCCGGGCGGTGGCGGCGAGCGTCTCGCCGGGGCAAGTGATCACTCGCTGCGGGTGGGCTCGCTGTCGGCGTTCGGTTCGACGTAGTGCTCGGAGACGCCGCCGGTGGCGCCCCGGTAGGAGTCCCCCACGCCGCCGTCGGGCAGCGGATCGGCGGCGTCGTAGGCGCCCTCGTCCTCCTCCGTCGCCGTCGTCGGGTTGTCCACCCGGCGCGACACGACGCGGTCCTCCTCTTCGGGGCTGTCCCCGCGGGCGCTCTCGGTCGTCACGGGCGCGGGCTACCCGGCGGCGGGCCGGGGGCAAACCCGGCGGTGCGCGAGTGACCGGGCATCATCGCGTGCCATGACGAGCATGTGGGGCGCTCCGCTGCGCGAGCGCTGGGGACGGGGGCGCCGGGACCCGCGGCAGGCCCGCTTCCTCACCCTCGCCTCGCTGCGGTGGGTGCTCCGCAACCGCGCATGGACGCCCTGGTACCTCGTGCGGTACTGGCGGCTGCTGCGGTTCCGGCTGGCGAACCCCCACGTGGTGCTGCGGGGCATGGTGTTCCTCGGCAAGCGCGTGGAACTGCACGCCCGGCCCGGCTACGGGCGGTTGGAGATCGGCCGCTGGGTGCACATCGGCGACGACAACTCGATCCGCTGCCACGAGGGCTCGCTGCGGATCGGCGACAAGGTCGTGCTGGGCAAGGACAACACGATCAACTGTTACCTCGACGTCGAGATCGGGGCCGCGACGATCGTCGCCGACTGGGTGTACGTGACCGACTTCGACCACCGCACCGCCGACGTGCACATTCCGATCAAGGACCAGGGCATCGTCAAGACGCCGGTGCGGATCGGGCCGGACTGCTGGCTCGGGGTGAAGGTGTCGGTGCTGCGGGGCACGCGGGTCGGGAGGGGCACGGTGCTGGGGGCGCACGCCGTCGTGCGCGGCGACATCCCGGCGTTCTCGGTGGCGGTGGGTGCACCCGCGCGGGTGGTGCGCAACCGGCGCGCCGACTACGACGCCGCGGCGGAGGAGCGGGCAGCGCTCGCCGACATCGCCAGGAAGACCGCGGCGGCGGTCCAGGCGACCGTCGAATCCGCCTGAATCGATGTGACATCGGACGGGGCCGGAAACACCACGGGGCCTGCCGACGCTGAACCGACCGTGGACGCCACGATCGAGACCCGACTCCGGCTCCTGCACGAGGAGTACATCGCCGCCGTCAACAGCGCGCTCGACGAAGGACGCGAGGACCTCGTCGACGAGCTCGCGAACGAGTTCCCCGACATGGCCCTGCGCGTGGTCCTGGGCGAGGTGAGTGACCTGGGCGACGCGGCACGCGCCGCCTGAGGGCCCCCGAGAAGTGTCAGGAAAGCCACGTTCCCGTCATTCAGCGACAGGAACGTGGCGTTCCGGACGTTCGGCGGGGCGGGCCAGGACGTTGCCGTCCGGGATCTTCGGCCGGGCGAGTTCGCGCGGGCCGCTCGCGCGAGCCGCGGCGTAGACGTCGACGGTGGCGCGCGCGATGTGCCGCCAGTCGAAGTCCGTGCCGAGCCGGACCGCGGCCGCCCGGGCTCTGCTCCGCGTGGCCGCGGGATCGGCGAGCACCGCGGACACGGCCGTCGCCAGGCGCGCGACATCACCCGGAGGGAACGAGAGCCCGGTCTCACCGTCGCGCACGACCTCGCCGAGCCCACCCGCCGTCGAGGCGACCAGCGGGGCGCCCGCCGCGGCCGCCTCCAGCGCCACGATCCCGAACGGCTCGTAGCGGCTCGGGAGCACCACGGCGTCCGCGGCGGCGAGCAGTGCCGCGAGGTCGTCGTCGGGCAGGTGGCCGAGGAAGGTGACGCTGCGCTTGACCCGATGGGTGCGCGCGGTCTCGGCGAGCATCTCCGCCGCGGTGCCGGTGCCGGCCACGAGCAGCCGGGCGCCGCGGTGCGCCCGGCGGATCCGGGGCAGGGCCGCGATCGCGTCCTGCACCCCCTTCTCGTACTCCAGGCGGCCGAAGTAGAGCAGCAGCGGCGCCCCGCCGGGCGCGTGCCGGCGCCGCGCTGCGGCCACGCGTGCGGTGCTCGCGCGCCAGCGGCGCGGCGCGATGCCGTTGTGCAGCACCTCGATCGGCTCGGGGTCGAGGTCGAACAGCTCGGCCACCTCGGCGCGCATCGCGGCCGAGCAGGTGATCAGGGTGTCGGCGCGGTTCGCGAGCCACCACTCCGCGGAGTGCACCTGCCGGCTCAGCGGCGACGACAGCCAGCCCGCGTACCGCCCCGCCTCCGTGGCGTGGACCGTGGCGACGAGCGGCGCGTCGCAGGCGTCGGCCAGCGCGATCGCGGGGTGCGCGACGAGCCAGTCGTGGGCGTGCACGACGTCGGGACGCCACCCGCGCAACGCGGTGAGCCCGGCCCGCAGCAGCGCATGCCCCATGGCCAGCACCCACGCGACCATGTCGCGCTCGAACTCCAGGTGCATCGGGTCCTCGGCCACGCGCAGCACGCGCACGCCCTCGACGACCTCGTCCACCGTCGGGTGCGTCTCCGCGTCGGTGCCGGCGGGTCGCCGGGAGAGCACGACGACCTCGTGGCCGTCCGCGACGAGCTCCGTGGCCAGCGCGTGCACGTGCCGGCCCAGGCCGCCGACCACGACCGGGGGGTACTCCCACGACACCATCAGCACCCGCACCCGCAGGAACCTACCCGTGGGTAGCGGGGGTGGCCGGTGCACCCTCAGTCCGCCCATGCACCCCTTCTCCGCCCATGCCCCCCGTCGACGGGGCGCGTCGGCCGAATCGAGGCGCACGAGCGGAAACGAGGTGCGCGCGGAGGCTCAGCGGGCGGCGAGCAGGCGGGGGTCGACGTGGCCGAACGCGCTGTCGTCGCCGCCCCAGGAGGCGATCCGGTGGGCCGCGGCCGCACGGCGGCCGGCGGCCAGCAGCGCGGCCAGCTCCTCGACGCGCGTGGCGTGGCCGTGCGCCCGGCCGCGGGCGTAGTCGGCCGCGGAGTCCTTGCTGACCATGAACGCCCAGTCGCTGGACAGCGCGAGCAGCGCCTCCTGGGCCAGTGCGTCGCGGATCGGGTCGCGCGTCACCCCGGGCGCGACCGCGTCCAGCAGGGTCTTCTGGACGCGGTCGCCCAGCGCCACGAGGTCGGCCACCTGCTCGCCCGCCCAGACGCGCCAGTCCTTCCCCGACCCCCACGACGACGGGGGCAGGTCGGCGGGCTCGCCCACCAGCCCGTGGTCGACGGCGCCGCGGAGGGTCGTGACCCGCACTCCCGCGGTGGGGAGCGCCCGCAGCACGGCCTCGAGCCAGGCCGGCCCCTCGTGCCACCAGTGCCCGAAGAGCTCGGTGTCGAACGCCGCCACGGTCAGGGCGGGCCGCCCCAGCCGCTCCCGCAGCTGCGCGAGCCTTTCCCGGACCACGCGGACGAAGTCGGCCGCGTCGCGGGCCACCGCCGCGGCAGCGCGGTCGGGCTCGTAGGGCCGCTTGTCCTCCGGCGGCACGGACCGCCCGGTGACGCGGGCCGGCTTCAGTCCGGATGGGTGGTCGTAGGTGTGGAAGTCGCGGTAGTCACGCCCACCCGGGTAGCCCGCGCGCGGTGACCACACCCGGTAGGTGACGTCGAGGTCCCGGCCGAACGCGAGCACGTCCGAACCGCCCACGGGCCGGGCGATTGCGGTGTCGCCGTGCAGGGAGGGGCCGTCCACGAGGAAGCGCCGCACGCCCGCCGCGGCGTAGCCCTCCTCCATACCCGGCGCGTAGCCGCACTCGGGCGCCCAGATGCCCGCCGGCCGGGTGCCGAGCCGGAGCGTGGCGTCGGCGAGCCCGGTGGCCAACGCGAACGCCCGCACCGGCGGCTGCAGCAGCGGCGCGAACGCGTGGGTGGCGGGGCCGCCGAGGAGCTCCAGCGCCCCGGCGTCGGTGAGGCCGCGCAGCACCGGCGACGCCCCGTGCCGCCAGCGCGACTCGAACAGGGCGAGCGCCGCGGTCGCCGTGCGGTGCTCGTGGGCGGCGAGGTCGGGCAGCCGGTCCGCGGCGCCGTGGGCGCGCAGCAGCCAGCCGCCGAGCCAGTCGTGCACCCCGCGCAGGCAGTGCGGGTCGTCCAGCTGCGCGGCCAGGACCGGGGTCACGCCGAGCGTCAGCAGGTCGCGCCGCCCCTCGGCCGCGAGCCGCTCCACGACGTCGAGCACGGGCAGGTAGGAGTGCGCCCACGACTGGTAGAGCCACTCCTCGCCGACGGGCCACCGCCCGTGGTGGGCGAGCCAGGGCAGATGGCTGTGCAGCACCAGGCAGAACGTGCCGACGGGTTCGCGTTCGCGCTCCGTCACGTCAGCAGGTTACTGGCGAGTTGACCTGGCCGGTGGTCCGGCTCAGGGGCGCACGGCAACCGCGACCAGATCGAGGCTCGCGTCGACGTCGTCGGCCCGCAGTTCGAAGTCGGCGACGGTCACGCCGGCGACGTCGGACAGCAGCCCGGCAGGCCACTCCGCGTTGTCGACCGCGACGGCGACCTGGGCGTCGACGATCGAGCCGCCGTGGCGGGCGTCGAGCGTGCGCAGCCGGGGCCCGTGGTGCAGTCCCAGCACCTCGACGTCGGCGAACCCGGCGTCACGCACCAGCCCGGCGAGCTCCGCGCCCGACAGCTCCCGGGTGTGGAACGGGTTGAGCGGCGTCTCCCGGCCGGGGGAGAACGTGATCCGGTTGGGCGTCGACAGCATCAGCGCGCCGCCGGGCCGCAGGACGCGGCGGCACTCGCGCAGGAACCGCTCCTGCTCCCACAGGTGCTCGATGACCTGGAGCGACACCACCGCGTCGCAGCCGCCGTCCCGGACCGGGAGCGCCACGAGGTTGGCCCGTCCCACGCCGACGCGCGGGTACCGGCGCGCCGCGTGCGCCGTGGCATCGGTGTCGTAGTCCAGCGCGAGCACGGTCGCGGCGACGCCGGCGAGCAGGTCGGCGCCGTACCCCTCCCCACTGCCCGCCTCGAGCACGACCGCCCCGGCGCACCGGGGACGCAGCGCCTCGTAGACGGCTTCGTGCCGGCGGAACCAGTAGTTCTCCTCCGGGATTCCCGGGACCGTCCGCTCGCCGGTGAGGGGCAGGCGCCCCGATCGATCGGTGTCGGCGTCCGCGGTCGTCCCGTCGGGGTGGCGAGTCACGGTCCGGACCGTCCCAGACCCGTCCGGAGCGGCGGCAACCGGGCCGGTGGCGGCCGTGGCGGTGTCAGCGAGGCGGGTTCGCGACGGTCAGCACCCCGCCGACGTCGTAGGTGAGCCAGGCGAGCAGCGTGGCGTCGTCCAGGGTGAGCGGAACCCGCGGCCCCGACCAGCTCAGCAGCGCGGTGGGCCGGTGCTTGAGCGCGTCGCGCAGCGTCGCGGCCAGCTCGGGGGTGGCCAGCACGGTGACCCCGTCGTGGCTCACGCTCTGGGCGCCCGGCGGCGCCGCCCCGGTGGCATCGGCCCCCGTCCTGAGCACGTAGCCGCACCCCTGCCGGTCGTCGTACCCCGTCACCACCACCGCGTCCTCCTAGTCGACGGCGCCGGCCGCGGCCCGGGCGATCCGGTCGGCGTCGGCGGTGAGCCGGGCGACGTTCGGGTCGTCCACGGGGATGCCGTGGCGGACCGCGATGCGTCGCAGGTCGGGGTAGCCGATCTGCGTGACGTCCTGCGCGTCGCGCCACACGGCGAACCGCAGCGGCAGGTCCAGCCCGATCGAGGGGGCGGCCGCGAGGAGCGGCGCCTCGGCCTCGGGCGTGCTGACCAGGACCAGCGATGTCGGCCGGAGCGGCGGGCCGCCGTCCCCGGGGCCTGCGGACAGGTCCAGCACCGCGTCGACGCGGCCGGCGCCGGCCGCGGCCGCGCGCCGCAGCCGGTCGACGGCCTCGGGCACCGGGCTGTCGGTCGGCACGGTGAGGAGATAGTTGACCGGGGTCACCCCGATCAGTGGGGACCCCAGGGGAGGGTCGGCGCCGAGCGCCTGGCGCGCCACCGCCGTGGTCGTGTCGTGCAGCGCGGTGCGCGCCTCGGGCGCGACGACGCCGGAGACGGCCGCGACGTAGGCGGCGCTGTTCGTGGTGAGCGTCACCGCACCGGTCCCGTCCTGCCGGACGAGGTAGCGCTGGGGCAGCTCCGCCGCGGCCTGCTGGTCCGCCCGGAGCAGCGGCTGCCAGGCGGCGGGCGACCCGCCGATCACCACCGTGTTGGGCGGGATCTCGACGCCCACGCCGCGCGCGTCGGCGGCATGGTCGACCAAGGCCGTGACCGTCCCGCCCGCCGCGGTGATCGCGTCCTGGATCCGCTGGACGGTCCGGGCGACGTCCGATGCTCCCGCGGGGAGCACGACCGTGCCCGCGGGCTGTCCCGGCGCCGCCTGCGGAAGCTCCTCCACCAGCGGTTCGGGGTTCGCGCATGCCGTCGAGCCGACGGCGAGTGCGAGCGCGACACCCAGCGCGCGCACGGTGCGCGGGGGGACCGGGACGAGCATGGGCGGCTCCACGGGTTCGGGCGGTTCCCGGACCCTAGGCCATGTCCGGCGGTCCCTTGGGCGCGCTCTCGTCCGTCCCCCGGCCGGGGTCGGCCGGGGGACGGGGCGACCGGGCCGTCAGCGGCGGCGCAGGCGCGCGAGGAAGCCGCGGGCCCGCTGGCGGCTGCGCGGGTCGGAGGCCATCCGCCTGCCCTGCTCAGTGACGCGGCGGCCCTGGGGGCTGGCGAGGAAGTTGCGGATGCGGTTGAGAAGCGGCATTTCGTACGGGTACCCGCGAACCGGACCGGGCATGCTCGTGTCCGACGGGCGGGCCGCGCGGTGAGGCGGTTCACTCCGTCTCGCATTTACCGCCGCTCTACCCCCCGGTAACAATGGCCGGACGCCCGTTGCGCCGCAGAGCGGTCACGGGTGGCAGAGTCGGCAAAGGGGCGCCGCGGCCGAGCGCGCGCCCGGAAGGCCCACCGCGGCACGCCCGCACCGGCAGGAGGTCGAAGAGGTCCGATGAACATCGTCGTGCTGATCAAGCAGGTGCCCGACACCTATTCGGAGCGGAAGCTCAAGGACTCCGACGGCACGTTGGACCGCGAAGCGACCGACGCGGTGCTCGATGAGATCAACGAGCGCGCGGTGGAGGCGGCCCTGCAGCTGAAGGAGGCCCAGGGCGGGGAGGTGACCGTTCTGACGATGGGTCCGGACGGGGCCACCGACGCGATCCGCAAGGCGCTGTCGATGGGTGCGGACAAGGCCGTGCACCTGTCGGACGAGGCGCTGGCGGGGTCGTGCGCGGTGCAGACCGCCCGCGCGCTGGCGAAGGCGATCGGCACCGTCGAGGGCGGGTTCGACCTGGTGGTGGCCGGTAACGAGGCTTCTGACGGGCGCTCGAGCGCGGTGCCGGCGATGGTGGCCGACGTGCTGGGGCTGCCGGCGCTGACGCACGCGCGGGAGATCACCGTGGACGGGTCGTCGATCACGGTGAAGCGGGAGACCGACGACGGGGTGACCACGCTGACGGCGGAGCTGCCGGCGGTGGTGAGCGTGGGTGAGAAGATCAACGAGCCGCGGTACCCGTCGTTCAAGGGGATCATGGCGGCGAAGAAGAAGCCGGTCGCGGCGATCACGATCGCCGACGCGGGGATCGAGGCGTCCGAGGTCGGCCTGGCCAACGCGCTGACCACCGTGACCTCGGCGTCGCCGAAGCCGCCCAAGAGCGCCGGCGAGAAGATCGAGGACGAGGGTGACGGCGGTGCGAAGGTCGCCGCGTACCTGGTCGGCCAGAAGCTCATCTGACCCGGATCGACGAGAGATAGAGGAGAACACTCATGGCTGAGGTGCTGGTCCTCGTCGACCACCTCGAGGGTGAGGTCAAGAAGTCCACCTACGAGCTGCTGACCGCGGCGCGTGGGCTGGGTGAGCCGTCGGCGGTGGTGGTCGGCCCGGCCGGGACGGCGGCGAAGCTGGCCGACGGGCTCACCGAGTACGGCGCGGAGAAGATCTACGTCGCCGAGACCGACGCGTCGGAGTTCCTGGCGGCGGAGGTGTCGGTGCTGGTGGAGCTGATCGGGTCAACCGAGCCGGCGGCGGTGCTGATCGGCACGTCGGCCGACGGCAAGGAGATCGCCGGCCGGGTCGCGGTGCGCACCAACTCGGCGTTGCTGTCGGACGTGGTCGCGGTGGGTGCCGACGGGGTGACGCACTCGATCTTCGGTGGCGCGTACATCGCCGAGGCGAAGGCGAACACCGCGCATCCGGTGATCACGGTGCGGGCCGGTGCGGTGGACGTCGAGCCGTCCCCGGGTGCGGGTGCGGAGGAGACCGTGTCGGTGCCGGCGGCGCAGGGGCTCAGCGCGACCGTGACCGCGCGGGAGCCGATCACCGGTGGTGACCGGCCCGAGCTGTCCGAGGCCACGGTCGTGGTGTCCGGTGGGCGCGGGGTCGGCTCGGCCGAGGACTTCGCGGTCGTGGAGGCGCTGGCCGACTCCCTGGGGGCCGCGGTGGGTGCCTCGCGCGCGGCGGTGGACTCGGGCTACTACCCGCACCAGTTCCAGGTCGGCCAGACCGGGAAGACGGTGTCGCCGCAGCTGTACATCGCGCTGGGGATCTCCGGGGCGATCCAGCACCGGGCCGGGATGCAGACCTCGAAGACGATCATCGCGGTGAACAAGGACCCGGAGGCGCCGATCTTCGAGATCGCCGACTTCGGCGTGGTGGGCGACCTGTTCAAGGTCGCCCCCCAGCTCCAGGAGGAGATCACCAAGCGCAAGGGCTGATCCGCCGAGGATCGTTCCGCGGGCTCCCGTGCCCCGGGCAGGCGCAGGCCGCCCGGGGCACGGCGTGTTTCCGGAACCGGCGGCCCGGCGCCGCCGGCCGTGTGTTCACCCCGCTGCCACGGCGACGTCGGCTCGTCCAGGCGCGCCCGTTGCCTGTGCCCCGTAGCAAGAGCCCGTGACCTCGTCGCAGGTGCTCGCCAGGACGCCGCAGGCCGCCGCGTCCCGCCGCTACTCGCTGCTCCTCACCACCGACGCCGACGACGTGCGCGCCGCCCAGCGGCTGCGCCACCAGGTCTTCGCCGGCGAGCTCGGCGCCGTCCTCACCACACCCGAGCCCGGCCTCGACATCGATCGCTTCGACCCCTACTGCGACCACATGGTGGTGCGGGAGGACGTCAGCGGCGAGGTCGTCGGCACCTACCGGATGCTGCCGCCCGAGCGCGCCCGCGCCGCGGGCGGGCTGTACTCCGAGACCGAGTTCGCGATGGCCGGCCTCGCCCCGCTGCGGCCGTCGCTGGTGGAGGCGGGCCGGTCCTGCGTGCACCCCGACCACCGGGACGGGGCCGTCGTCGGCCTGGTCTGGGCCGGGATCGCCCGGTACATGCTGCTGACCGGCAACCGCTGGCTCGCCGGGTGCGCGAGCGTCCCGCTCGCCGACGGCGGTGCGCTCGCCGCCGGTGTCTGGGACCGGGTGCTCGCGCGGCACCTCGCCCCGGAGCCCTACCGGGTGCGGCCGCTGGTGCCGTGGCGCCCGCCGCTGGTCGCCCCCCGGAGCCGGGCCCCGATGCCGCCGCTGCTGCGCGGTTACCTGCGCCTGGGAGCGTGGGTGTGCGGCCCGCCCGCCCGCGACCCCGCCTTCGACTGCGCGACTTCCTGGTCCTGCTGGGCCTCGACCACATGGACGACCGCTACGTGCGGTTCTTCCTCGGGGGCGCGGGATGACGCATCCGGCGGTGGCCGCAGGCTGGGCGCCGACGTCACCCTGCGGGCCGCGCTGCTTGCCCGCATCCGCTCCTGCCCGGACCGGCGCGCCGGTGGTGGCCGTGCGGCTGGCGGCGCTGGCGGCGGTGCTGCTCGGCGCGGTACTGGGCGTGCCGCTGCTGCGGGCCGAGCGCGCGAGCACTGGGTGCGGGCGTGCTGCAGGGCCGCGCTCGCCGCGGCGGGCGTGCGGCTGCGCGTCATCGGGGACGAGCGCTACAGCACGGGTGGCGGAACGCTCGTCGTCGCCAACCACCTGTCCTGGCTCGAGGTGCTCGCGCTCGGCGCGGTGCAGCCGGTGCGGATGCTCGCCAAGCGCGAGGTGCGCGACTGGCCGCTGATCGGTGCGGTGGCCGCGCGGACCGGCGCGCTGTTCGTCGACCGCGCGGGTCTGCGCGGGCTGCCCGGAACCGTCGCGGAGACGGCGGCCGCACTGCGGGCGGGCGCCGTCGTCGCGGTCTTCCCGGAGGGCACGACCTTCTGCGGCGCCGCGGCCGGGCGGTTCCGTCGCGCCGCGTTCCAGGCGGCGCTCGATGCCGGGATGCCGGTCCGGCCGGTGGCGGTCACGTTCCGCGACGCCGCGGGTGCGCCCGCCTTCGCGGCCGCGTTCGTCGGCGACGAGACCCTGTGGGACGCAGTGCGGCGCGTGCTGCGGCTGCCCGGGCTGGTGTGCGAACTGACCGTGCTGCCCGTGATCCCGGCCGCCGCCGTCGCGGACCGGCGGGAGCTGGCGCGGCGTGCGGGGGAGGCCGTCGCCACGGTCACCGGCCTCGTCCACCCGGTGGTCGAGGGCACCGCGGTCCGCCCGTCGGGGGCGGTCGCGGCCTGACGCCCGGCAGGGGGTGCGCCACGGAGCGGCGACTACCCTGGACCCCGGTTCATCGACCGGGACGGGTGGCCGCCCTGGACTGGCAGCGACGAGGTCTGACGTGACATCACCAGCGACGGGGTCGCAGCCCGCGGCCGTCTACCTCGACCACGCCGCCACCACGCCGATGCTCGACGAGGCGGTGGCCGTGATGACCGACGCGCTCCGCCGCACCGGCAACGCCTCCTCGCTGCACACCGCGGGCAGGCGGGCCCGGCGGGAGGTCGAGGAGGCGCGCGAGCGGATCGCCGCCGCGGTGGGTGCGCGTCCGTCCGAGGTGGTGCTCACCACTGGGGGCACGGAGAGCGACAACCTGGCGGTCAAGGGCCTCTACTGGTCCCGGCGCGCCACTGACCCACAGCGCACCCGGGTGCTGGTGTCGGCCATCGAGCACCACGCGGTGCTCGACTCCGCGGAGTGGCTGGCGGCCCACGAGGGCGCCGAGGTGGAGCTGCTGGAGGTCGACGACCTCGGGCGCGTCCGGCCCGAGACGGTGCGCGCCGCGCTCGCCCGGGAGCCCGAGCGGGTCGCGCTCGTCTCCGTGATGTGGGCGAACAACGAGGTCGGCACCGTCAACCCGATCCGGGAGCTGGCCGCGATCGCCCACGAGTTCGAGGTACCGCTGCACACCGACGCCGTGCAGGCCGTCGGCGTGCTGCCGGTCGACTTCGCCGCGTCCGGCGCCGACGCGCTCACGCTCACCGGGCACAAGCTCGGTGGCCCCTACGGGGCGGGCGTACTGCTGCTCGGCCGCGAGGTCGCGCTCACGCCGCTGCTGCACGGCGGCGGCCAGGAGCGCGACGTCCGCTCCGGCACGCTCGACACCCCCGCCGTGGTGGGGCTCGCCACCGCTGTCGAGCTGGCGGCCGCCGACACGCCGCGGCGCGCGGCCACGCTGGCCGGGCTGCGCGACGACCTCGTCGGCAAGATCCTCGCGACCGTGCCCGACGCCACGCTCAACGGCGACTCCGGCACCGGCGTCGTCGAGGGCGGCCCCTCGCGGCTGCCCGGCAACGCGCACCTGTCGTTCCCCGGCTGTGAGGGCGACAGCCTGCTGATGCTGCTGGACGCCCAGGGCATCGAGTGCTCCACGGGCTCGGCCTGCACCGCGGGTGTCGCGCAGCCGAGCCACGTCCTGCTCGCGATGGGCGCCGACGAGGCCACCGCCCGGGGATCGCTGCGGTTCTCCCTCGGCCACACGTCCACCGCTGCCGACGTCGACGCGGTGGCCGCTGTGATCGGCGGCGTGGTGGAGCGGGCGCGCCGGGCCGGCCAGAGCGCGCTGCGATGAGGGTGCTGCGATGAGGGTGCTGGCCGCGATGAGCGGCGGTGTCGACTCGGCGGTGGCCGCCGCGCGCGCCGTCGCCGCCGGGCACGACGTGGTCGGCGTGCACCTGGCGCTGTCGGAGACCCCGGCCGCGCTGCGCAGCGGGTCGCGGGGCTGCTGCTCCCGCGAGGACGCCGCCGACGCCCGGCGGGCCGCCGACGTGCTCGGCATCCCGTTCTACGTCTGGGACTTCGCCGCCCGGTTCACGGAGGACGTGGTGGACGACTTCGTCGCCGCCTACGCCGCGGGCCAGACGCCGAACCCGTGCCTGCGGTGCAACGAGAAGATCAAGTTCTCGGCGCTGCTGGAGCGGGCGCTCGCCCTCGGGTTCGACGCCCTCTGCACGGGGCACTACGCGCGGCTCGAGAACGGGCAGCTGCGCCGGGCCGTCGACGCCGACAAGGACCAGTCCTACGTGCTCGCCGTGCTCACCGAGCACCAGCTCGCCCACTCGATGTTCCCCATCGGCGACACCCCCAAGGCGCAGGTGCGGGCCGAGGCCGCCGAGCGCGGGCTGCGGGTGGCCGACAAGCCCGACAGCCACGACATCTGCTTCATCCCGTCCGGCGACACCCGCGCCTTCCTCGGCGCGCGGCTCGGGAGCAGGCCGGGCGCCGTGGTGGACGACGCCACCGGAGCGGAGCTGGCCCGGCACGACGGGGTGCACGGCTTCACCGTCGGCCAGCGCAAGGGCCTCGGCATCCACGCCCCCGCCGACGACGGGCGACCCCGTTACGTGCTGGGGATCGAGCCCGTCAGCGGCACCGTCCGGGTCGGGCCCGCCGGCGCGCTCGACGTCCGCACCATCGACGCCGCACGCCCCGTGTGGAGCGCGGGCCGCTCGCCGGGGGACAGGTTCCCCTGCATGGCCCAGGTGCGCGCCCACGGCGGGCTGGCGGCCGCGGTGGCCGAACCGGGCCCGGACGGTGTGCGCGTCGAGCTGGAGGAGCCGCTGCGCGGCGTGGCGCCGGGGCAGGCGGTGGCCCTCTACCGGCCCGACCCCGCCGGGGACGTCGTGCTGGGCAGCGCCACGATCACCGCCACCCACTGACCCCACCCCGCGAGTCGCCCGTTCCCGACGCGCGAGTCGCCCGTTCCCGACGTGCGAGTCGCCCGTTCCGGACATGCGAGTCGGCACGGATTGGCGGGCGTGTCGGCCCTGACCGCTCGCGAGTCGCCCGTTCCGGACGTGCGAGCCGCCGCCGGATCGTCGCAACTCGCCCGCCACGCCGTACCGACTCGCGGGGACGACGTTTCCCTCTGGCGGCCCGCTGGTAGACAACCGCTGTGAGTACCGACGACGCCCTCGAAGCCGCGCTCGCCGCGGCAGGCCTGGCCGGGGCGACCCCGGGGGAGACCGCGGCAGGCGGCGCGATCGTCGTGCCCGGCCCCGCCGAGGACCCGGCCGAGACCCCACCGCCCGCACGCTGGCCCGACGGGGCGGCAACGGGCGTCGGGTCGCTGCCCGGCACCGACGCCCGCGAGGCCGCCGCCACGGTCGTGGGCGAGCTGCCGCTGTTGCCGCACCTGCCCGAGCTGCCCGTCCGCGGCGTCGGCGCCGACATGATCGGTCGGACGGCGGGGCTGCTCGTGGACCTCGCCGTCGAGGTCGTCCCGACGGGCTACCGCGTGACCGCCCGCCCCGGCCGCGACCACCGGCGCGCGGTGGACCTGCGCCGCGCCGACGTCGACGCCTTCGACGAGGCGTGCGATCCGGTGCGCCCGGACTGGGTGAAGGTGCAGGTCGCCGGCCCGTGGACGCTCGCGGCCGCGGTCGAGCTGCACACCGGGCACCGGGTGCTCACCGACCGGGGCGGTGTCCGGGAGTTCACCGCGAGCCTGACGGAGGGCCTGCTGGCCCACGTCGGCGAGGTCGCGGAGCGGACGGGCGCGCAGGTGCTCGTGCAGCTCGACGAGCCCGCGCTGCCCGCCGTGCTGGACGGCTCGCTGCCCACGGCGTCGGGCTTCGGCACGGTGCGGGCCGTGCCCGAGCCGGACGCGCAGGACGCCCTGCGGGACATGGTCGCCGCGCTCGGCGCGCCGGTCGTCGTGCACTGCTGTGCGGACCGCCCGCCGGTGCGGCTGCTGGCGGGCATCGGGGCCGCGGGCATCGGGATCGACGCCACGCGTCCGGCGTTCACCGGCGCGACGGCGCGGCCGGCGGCGCTCGACGCGCTGGGCGAGGTGTGGGACGCCGGCACGCCACTGCTGCTGGGGCTCGTGCCCGCCCGGGAGCCCGCCACCCGGCCGGTGTTGCGCGATCTCGCCCGGGGCGCGTTCGACCTCGCCGACCGCCTCGGCTTCGACCGCGCCCGGCTCGGCGCGCTCGCGGTCCCGACGCCCACGTGCGGGCTCGCCGGCGCGACGCCGGCGTGGGCGCGGCGGGCGATGGCGCTGGCCCGCGACCTCGGGCAGGCCTTCGTCGACCCGCCGGAGGACTGGTAGCGGGGCCTGGCACGGTGGGCGAGAGCACAGCAACGCCGCGAACGTGGGCGGTGAGCGTCAGCGAGGAGGATTTGTGAGCCCGGAGAGCAAGCGACGCAAGCGCAAGCCCACCGGGCGCGGCGCAGGCGCCCCGCCCGGCCCGGACCAGATCGTGGCCCGCACCGTGCAGGTGGCGGCTCGCGAGCTCGAGCGGGTCCCGGACGCACTCCAGGCCGAGCTGTACGTGTCGGAGATGCTCGGGGCGTGGTGGGGGCTGTTCATCGTCGACGACGACCCCGAGGTCGTGTTCGGCGAGGCCGTCGTCGCGTACGCGGGCAGCCGGAAGCGGACCGGCGCGCTCGCACTGCTGCGTTGCATCGCCGTGCTCGGGACGGAGCGACAGCGTGCCCAGGCTGCTGCAGCGGCCGACGCCCTGGCCGCCCGCGGGGTGGCCGAGCCGGCGTGGGTCGAGGACCTCGGCGCGGAGCGGGTGACGATGACGTGGGCCTACGGTGACGTCTACGGCGACCAGACCACCGTTCTGTTGGGCGTCGACCGGGCCGGCGTGGAACACGGCGTCGCGGTGCTGGTGGACCACACGCTCGGCGGCATCGCCAAGGACGCGTTCGTCACGGCGGACCCGGTCGAGACCCTCGACGACCTCCGGGAGCTCGCCGACGGCGCTGGCGTCTGGCTGCGGGAGCTGTCCCACGAGGAGGCAGGCGGCATGCTGGCGCCTGCCCTCGCGGCGACCGACGCGGCCGTGGAACCTCCGGTGAACGAGGATTTCCCCCCGTTCCGAGCGCTGGCCAACGCCAGGGCGCGGCTGGTGCCGGCGCCTCCCCCGCAGCCGGCCCCGACAGTCGATGCGGAACAGCGCCACCGGATCGTCGAGGAGTTCCTCGCCTCGGACGCCGGGCGGGATCTCCCGGCAGGAGCCCGAGCGTGCATCGAGCTCATCGTCGACTTCGGCGCGGACGTCGATCGCGGGCAGCCGTTGCGGGTGAGCCCGGCGAAGACCGAGCGGTTCCTGTTCGGCTGGCTGCCTGAGCAACCCGATCCGGGCGACGCCGTGCTCGCCGCGCTCAACGAGACGCTGCCCGCGTGGGCCGACTGGGCCGGTGCACGGGTGGGCCTGCCCGCGGAGGCTCTCGCCGAGCTGCGGGAGATCATCGACGAGATGACGACGGCATTCGACGAGGACGACGGCATCGCGCCCGGCGGCGCCCCCGCCGACGTCTACATCGCCGGGGTGGACCTCGACGGCCTGGACGCGTACGGGCTGCGGGATCTGATCGAGCGGCGGTTCTTCGCGATGCCGTTCGGCACCGCGAAGATCGGCGACGAGTACTTCGCGCACCTGGACCCGAGCGACCCGGACGACAGGGCCGTGCTCATCAGGGGCGAGCACCCGGAGTACCACGACGCGCCGGCCGACCCGGACCCGGACGTCGTGGGCGGGGTGAACCCGCGGCTGCATGTCGCGGTGCACGAGATCGTCGCCAACCAACTGTGGGACGACGATCCGCCGGAGGCCTGGCAGGCGGCCCAGCGGTTGCTCGAGTCGGGCATGGACCGCCACGACGCGCTGCACGCGATCGGCGAGGTGTTGGTCACGCACCTGCACGGCGTACTGACCGGCCGTGGGCCGACGAACGTCGCCGCTTATGTCACGGCCCTGAAGGAGCTCGGCTGATCCGACGAAAGGGACGGTCGCCGGTCCCTATCCGACGAGCGCCCCGTTCGTCTCCTCCGAACGCCGGTGCCGGCCGGTGACGACCCGGATGCGCTCGCCGTCGTGGCACTCGACCTCCACGACGATCCCCTCGGGGGTGTTGTGGAGCGCGCGGATCCGCCGCTCGGACAACAGGACGCGGGAGCCGTGCCGGGGGCAGTGGACGAGGAACATGGACCGAGCTTCCGCTCGTCCCGGGGTGTCCACGAGTGGCAGGAATGCCGTTCTTCGGCAAAATGCTGCCACCGTTGGGTGTCGCCCACCCGGAATCGTCGGGAGTCCTCGATAGCCTTCCGCCGTGACCGAAGCAACGCCCGACCTCCGCGAGCGGCACGTCCGGCTGGCCACCGAGATCGCCGATCACCAGTTCCGCTACTACGTGCTCGCCGCGCCCGTCATCTCCGACGGGCAGTTCGACGCGCTGTGGCGTGAGCTCGTGGAGCTGGAGGCCGAGCATCCGGAGCTGGTCACGCCCGAGTCGCCCACGCAGAAGGTGGGCAGCCGGTTCTCCACGGAGTTCGCCGCGCACGACCACCTCGAGCGCATGCTCAGCCTGGACAACGCGTTCAGCGCCGACGAGCTTCGCGGCTGGGCCGAGCGGGTGGCCCGGGACGTGGGGTCGGAGCAGATCCACTACCTGTGCGAGCTGAAGATCGACGGGCTCGCCGTCAACCTGCTCTACGAGAACGGCAAGCTCACCAGGGCCCTCACCCGGGGCGACGGGCGCACCGGCGAGGACATCACGCTCAACATGCGCACCCTCGAGGAGGTGCCCGACCGGCTCACGAGCACCGAGGAGTTCCCGGTGCCCGCGGTCGTCGAGGTGCGCGGCGAGGTCTACTTCCGGCTGGAGGACTTCCAGGCGCTCAACGCCTCGCTGGTGGAGGCCGGCAAGCCGCCGTTCGCCAACCCGCGCAACACCGCGGCCGGCTCCCTGCGGCAGAAGGACCCGCGGGTCACGGCGGCGCGGCGGCTGCGGCTGATCTGCCACGGCTTCGGCAAGCGCGAGGGCTTCGCGCTGGAGCGGCAGTCGCAGGGCTACGACGCGCTGCGGGCGTGGGGGCTGCCGGTCTCGGAGCGCTCGGTGGTACTGAAGGGCGTCGACGAGGTCGTCGCCCACGTCGAGTACTGGGGCGAGCACCGCCACGACATCGAGCACGAGATCGACGGCATCGTCGTCAAGGTCGACGAGGTGGCGCTGCAGCGCAGGATGGGCTCCACCTCGCGGGCGCCGCGGTGGGCGATCGCCTTCAAGTACCCACCCGAGGAGGCCACCACGAAGCTTCTCGACATCCAGGTCAACGTCGGGCGTACCGGCCGGGTCACCCCGTTCGCGCAGATGGAGCCGGTGGTGGTGGCGGGGTCCACGGTCGCGCTGGCCACGCTGCACAACGCCGACGAGGTGCGCCGCAAGGGCGTGCTGATCGGCGATCGCGTCGTCATCCGGAAGGCGGGCGACGTCATCCCGGAGGTGCTCGGCCCGGTCGTCGAGATGCGCGACGGCTCCGAGCGCGAGTTCGCGATGCCCACCCACTGCCCGGAGTGCGGCACCCGGTTGGTGCGGCAGAAGGCGGGCGACGTCGACCAGCGGTGCCCCAACGCCCGCTCCTGCCCCGCGCAGCTGCGGGAGCGGTTGTTCCACGTGGCCGGCCGCGGCGGGTTCGACATCGAGGGGCTGGGCTACGAGGCCGCCACGGCCCTGCTCACCTCGGGCGTGGTGCAGGACGAGGGCGATGTCTTCCGGCTCACGGAGGAGGACCTGCTGCGGGTCGACCTGTTCCGCAAGAAGGAGGGCGATCTCTCCGCCAACGGCCACAAGCTCCTGGCCAACCTGGAGGCGGCGAAGGATCGGCCGCTCTGGCGGGTGCTCGTGGGGCTGTCGATCCGGCACGTCGGTCCCACCGCGGCGCAGGCGCTGGCCCGGGAGTTCGGGTCGATGGACGCGATCGAGGCCGCGGCGGAGACCGCCGCCCGCGACACGGCGGCCGCCGGCCTCACCATCACCTCCGACGGCACGGCGGGTGACCCGGCCGACGATG
>NZ_JAHKRK010000001.1 GCF_019396355.1 Pseudonocardia nigra | reverse complement strand
GGGGGGGGATCAGGCGACGCCCGGGCGGGGAGCGGGCTCCGCGCCTGTCCCCGCCGCGGGGCTGTCGGCGAGCTGCGGCGCGAGCACCGTGCAGACGATCGCGACCAGGCACATCAGCACGAGCAGCCCGACCACCGGGAGCGGCCCGCCGTACGCGTTCAGCAGGGCCGTGGCCACGAGGGGGGACAGGCCGCCGAAGATCGCACCGGCCACCTGGTAGGAGAGCGAGATGCCGGTGTAGCGCACCTCCGGCCGGAACATGGCGGACAGGATGGCCGGCAGCGGGCCGTAGGTGCCGGACATGCCGATCCTCATCACGAGGATCATCGTGACGATCAGCGCCGTGTTCTGGGTCGGCATCACCAGGAACTGCGGGCCGGCCAGCAGCGCCACCGCCACCAGCCCGCCGATCACCACGCGCCGCGGGCCGACCCGGTCGCCCAGCCAGGACGTGACCAGCGTGGCGACGACCTCCAGGAACGCCGCGGCCGTCAGCGCGTTCAGCACGGTCGTCTCGGACACGCCGATCTCGGGACCGGTCGCGTAGGCCAGCAGGAAGGTCGTGACGATGTAGTAGCCGCCGACCGCCACCGGCAACGCACCGATGCCCAGCAGCACCGCGCGCATCGACGTCCGCAGCGCGGCCTTGACCGGGAGCTCGGCCGGCTGCCGCCGTGCGTGCTCGTCGCGCATGGCGACGAAGACCGGCGACTCCTCGACGCGCAACCGGATCACCAGGCCGACCACGATGAGCACGGCGGAGGCGAGGAACGGCAGCCGCCAGCCCCAGCTCAGCAGCGCGTCATCGTCCAATGTCGACACGAGGCTGAACGCACCGGTGGCCAACAGAGCGCCGACGGAGTTGCCGATCTGCGGGAAGCAGCCGTAGAACGTCTTCCGCGCCGCGGGGGCGTGCTCGACGGCCATCAGCGCCGCGCCGCCCCACTCGCCACCGACGGCCAGCCCCTGCACGAACCGGAAGACGACGAGCAGGATCGGGGCGGTCACGCCGATGGCGGAGTATGTGGGCAGCAGGCCGACCGCGAAGGTGACGCTGCCCATCATGAGGAGGGTGGTGACCAGGGCCGCCTTCCGCCCGACCCGGTCGCCGAAGTGCCCGAACACGACCCCGCCGAGCGGCCGGGCGAAGAAACCCACCGCGAAGATCGCGAACGAGGCCATGACGCCGGTCAGGCGGTCGGTGTCGGCGGGGAAGAACAGCTCGCCCAGCACCAGCGAGGCGGCGGTGGCGTAGACGTAGAAGTCGTACCACTCGATCGTCGTGCCGACGAACGAGCCGAATGCGGCACGCCGGGCGGCGACGGGATGGCTTTGCACGGTCATCGTTGACCTCCATCGCGCTGGTAGGTGGGGAGAACCGTAGGTCCGGACCGCTCCCGGTCCCGCGGGACGATCCGTACAATCTCGTGCTCAACGTTGTGCACTTCGCACTTCCCGAGGGGGAGCCCGTGCCGCTCACCGTTGCCGACGTGCTCGAACTCCCCGACCTGGCGCTCGAGCCGCTGGCGGGAGCCGGGGGCCTCGACCGCCACGTCCGCTGGGCGCACGTCATCGAGCTCGCCGATCCCGTGCCCTGGCTGCGCGGCGGCGAGCTGGTGCTGACCGTCGGGCTGGGCATCCCCGAGGACGCCGCAGGTCAGCAGGCATATGTGCACCGGCTCGTCGCCGCCGGTTGCGCCGGCCTGGGCTTCGCCGTGGGGGAGCTCCTCGACCGGTTGCCGGCCCCGGTCCTCGACGTCGCCGACGAGGTGGGCTTTCCGGTCCTGGGGGTGCTCGGCGACACTCCGTTCATCGCCGTCACCGAAGCGGTCGCCCGGTGGCATGCCGACGAGCGGTCCCGGCACGAGCGGCTGGCGATCGATGCCCAGGACGCGATGGCCCGCGCCGCGCTGCGGTCCGGGCACGGCGGCGTCCTGCGCGAGCTGGCCCGCGGCACCGGCGGCGAGACGGTGCTGCTGGACTCTTCCGGGCACACGCTGGTCGCGACGCCGCGGCGGCCGCGTGACTGGCACGACGTCGTGCGGGACGCGGTGCTGCGCTCGGCCGGTTCCCGTGGCGCGATCGGACTGACCCATGCCGACTGCGACGTGCACGTGCAGAGCATCGGGACGCACGGGATGCCCCGTGGATGGCTCGCCGTGCGCTGCCCCCATCCCGCGCCCGCGCACGTGCGCCTGCTGGCCAATCACGCCGCGGCGCTCGTCGGGGTGGGCGTCGAAGGGCTGCGCGTCGCCCGCGCCACCACACACCGGCAGCGGGGCGTGGTGTTCGGGGCCGCTCTCGACGGCGGCGGCGACCTGGCGTGGCGGCGCGTGGCGGAGCTCTGCCCGCTGCCCCCGGCCCCGTACGAGGTTCTCGTGTTCCACGTGCCCGGGGTGAGCGCCGCAGGCCTCGCCGGCGCCGTGCTCGACGCGCTCGCCGACGTGCTCGCCGATCCCCGCCTGGAGGAGCGCACCGTCGTCTGCCCGCGGCCGGAGGGCCTCGTCGCGGTCCTGCCGATGCGTGCGGACCCGCTCGGTCCCCTGCTGGTGCGGCGCCTGGACATGGTCGGCGGCTACGGCGTGCGCGCCGGTGCAGCGCGGGCCGGCGACCGCTCCGTGATCGCCGGCGCGATCGCCCGTGCAGCGGGCGCGATCGGTGACGGGGAATCGGGCTACCGGAACGCCGACGACATCGGTGCATGGCAGCTGCTGCGCGAGGCGATGGATCCCGCGGGAATCCAGCGGTTCACCGACGCCGTGCTCGAGCGCCTGCTGCGCCACGCCGGTGACGACCGCCCGGACACCGTGTCCCTGGTGGAGTGCCTGCGGGCGTTCCTGGACCAGGGCGGCAACCTCGAGGCCGCCGCCCGCGCGCTCGGAGTGCACCGCAACACCCTGCGGTCCCGGCTGCGTAAGGCCGAGCGGCTGAGCGGGCGCTCGCTGTCCGACCCGCGGGCGCGGCTGGAGCTCTGGCTGGCCGTGACGATGGCGGCGGAGAACCCGTAGCGAGCTTGCGAAGCGCCGGCCGAGCGCGGCGAGGACGTGCGCGGCGAGGACGTGCCGGTGAGCGAGCTTGCGAGCGAACCATCGACACAGCGCCTGGGCGAAGCGCCGGCCGAGCGCAGCGAGGACGTGCGGTGAGCCGGTTGCCCGTCCGAGCGGCCGGATCGGCGATCACACGCTAAGTCATGGGTCTCGGCTGCGCAACGAAAACCGTCGACATCGCCGCCGGTAGCCGCATAATCCGTTGCTTCATACGTTCAGAGCATCGCTCTTCGTTGTGACCGACGCTACAGTCCCCGGAAATCAATCCGAGGGAAGGAGGGTCGCCCGTGGGCTCGATGGCTACCCGTCGCACGGTTCCCGGTGCGCGATGAACGGGCTCGGGGGTGTCCGCGCCAACGGAAGCGTCTCGTTCTGGTACGCGCAGATGGGCGGGCCGCCGTCGCGGCGCGAACCGCCCCGCGGTGACACCGACGTCGACGTCTGCATCGTGGGTGGCGGCTTCACCGGCCTCTGGACCGCCTACTACCTGGCGAAGGACGCCCCTCACCTGCGCATCGCGGTGCTCGAGCAGGAGTTCTGCGGCTTCGGCGCTTCCGGCCGCAACGGTGGGTGGGTCACCGCCGCACTCGCCGGCTCCCGGCGCCGGTTCGCGGCGACCCACGGCCGGCAGGGCGTTCTCGACCTGCAGCGGCATATGCAGCTGACGGTGGACGAGGTCGTGCGGGTGGCAGCGGCCGAGGGGATCGAGGCGGACGTCGTCAAGAGCGGCTCCGTGACGGTCGCGCGCACGCCGGCCCAGCAGCACAGGCTCGAGGCCAGGGTGCGCGAGGACGCGCAGTGGGGCGACCCCGAGCACGTGCTGCTGAGCGCCGAGGAGACCCGCGAGCGCGTCGATGTCCACGGCGTCGTCGGGGGCTCCTGGACGCCGCACTGCGCGCGGGTGCAGCCCGCCCGTCTCGTGCGTGGCCTCGCGGACGTCGTCGAGGGGATGGGCGTCGCGCTCCACGAGGGCACCCGGGCCCTGGCCCAGCGCCCGGGCCGGGTGGTCACCGACCACGGCGTCGTCCGCGCCGGGTACGTCCTGCGCGCGACCGAGGGGTTCACCGCCGCGCTGCCCGGCCTGCGACGGCACTGGCTCCCGATGAACTCCGCGATGGTCGTCACCGACGCGCTGCCCGACGAGGTGTGGGCCGCCATCGGCTGGGAGCGGGCCGAGACGGTGGGGGACACGGCGCACGCGTACATGTACGCCCAGCGGACGGCGGACGGGCGCATCGCCCTGGGCGGGCGGGGGGTGCCCTACCGGTTCGGCTCCCGGACCGACGACGCCGGCCGCACGCAGGAGGCCACGGTCGCGTCGCTGCGCCGCGTCCTGCACGAGTTCTTCCCGGCCGCCGCGGACGTCCCACTCGCGCACGCGTGGGCGGGTGTGCTCGCCGTGCCCCGGGACTGGTGCTCCACGGTGGGACTGGACCGCGCGACCGGGATGGGCTGGGCCGGCGGGTACGCGGGGCACGGGGTGGCCACCGCCAACCTGGCCGGGCGCACGCTGCGCGACCTGGTGCTCCAGCGCGAGACCGAGCTGACCCGGCTGCCGTGGGTCGGTCGCCGCGTCCGGGCCTGGGAGCCGGAACCGCTGCGCTGGCTCGGGGTGCGCGGGATGTACGCGGCGTACCGGGCCGCCGACCGGCACGAGGCGGGCGGCCGGGCGAGCACCTCACCGATCGCCCGGGTGGCCGACCTGGTCGCGAACCGTTCCTGACCACCGACGCACGACCATGGAGGCACTGTGCGCGACCCGCACCTGGCGGCGCTGGCCGACGCGGAACCGACCGTGTACTGGTGGGACGATCCGGCCCGACCCGAGCCAGCGGGCTCGCTGGTCGGTGACGTCACGTGCGACCTAGCCGTCGTCGGCGGCGGCTTCGCCGGGCTGTGGTCGGCGCTGCTGGCCAAGGAGCGCGACCCGTCGGTCGACGTGGTGCTCGTGGAGGCCCACGAGGTCGGGTGGGCGGCATCGGGCCGCAACGGGGGCTTCTGCGACGCGAGCCTGACGCACGGGCACGCGAACGGCCGGGCGCGGTTCCCCGCCGAGTTCGAGCTGCTGGACAAGCTCGGTCGCGACAACCTCGACGCCATCGCCGCGACCGTGCAGCGCTACGGGATCGACTGCGACTTCGAGCGCACCGGCGAGCTGGACGTCGCCGTCGCCCCGTGGCAGGTGGCCGAGCTGCAGGCCGAGGCCCGGTTGCGTGCGGAGGCGGGGGGCGACGTCGCACTGCTGGACGGCGATGCCGTGCGCGCCGAGGTCGCGTCGCCGACGTACCTGGCCGGTCTGTGGGACAAGGACGGCTGCGCGATGGTCAACCCGGCGCGCCTGGCCTGGGGCCTGCGCCGGGCGTGCGTGGAGCTCGGCGTGCGGCTCCACGAGCGGACGCCCGTGCGGCGGTTGCACCCGGGTGCCACGGCCGTCCGGCTGGAGACGCCGTACGGCGGCGTGCTCGCCCGCTCCGTGGCGGTGGGCACCAACGCGTTCCCGTCGCCGCTGCGCGCCGCCCGCCGGTACACGGTGCCGGTGTACGACCACGTCCTGATGACCGAACCGCTGTCCGCGGAGCAGCTCGCCGCGATCGGTTGGCGGAACCGGCAGGGTCTGGCCGACGCCGGCAACCGGTTCCACTACTACCGGCTGACGGCCGACAACCGGATCCTGTGGGGCGGGTACGACGCCGTCTACCACTTCGGCAAGCGGGTCCGGGCCGAGTACGACCAGCGGCCCGAGACGTTCCGGACGCTGGCGAAGAACTTCTTCCGCACCTTCCCCCAGCTCGAGGGCACCCGCTTCACCCACCGGTGGGGTGGCGCCATCGACACCTGCAGCCGGTTCTGCGTGTTCTTCGGGACCGCCCACGGCGGACGGGTGGCCTACTCGGCCGGGTACACGGGGCTCGGCGTGGGCGCCACCCGCTTCGGCGCGGAGGTCGTGCTCGACCTGCTGGCGGGCCGGCGCAGTGAGCTGACCGAGCTGGAGCTGGTGCGCCGCAAACCGATCCCGTTCCCCCCGGAACCGCTGAGCTACCTCGGGATCCGGGCGACGGGTCGTGCCCTGGCCAGGGCCGACGAACGCGGGGGGCACCGCAACCTCTGGTTGCGGGCACTCGACGCGGTGGGAATGGGGTTCGAGTCATGAGCGTCATCGGAGCCCGGTCGACCGGCAGGCGCTCGGCGGGAACGCGCTCGCGCCACGCCGATCTCGTCATCACCGGAGCGGACGTCTACCCGGTGGACGCGGCCCGCAGCTGGGCGGGCGCCGTCGCCGTCCGGGGTGATCGCATCGTCGCCGTCGGCTCGGACGACGAGGTGCGCGAGCTCGTGGGTCCGCGCACCGAGCACCTCCACCTGCCGGGCCGCATGGTGCTCCCCGGGTTCCAGGACGCGCACGTGCACCCACCGTTCGCAGGGCTGGACCGCATGCGCGTGTCGCTGCACGACGCGGCGAGCAGGCAGGAGTGCCTGGACCTCGTGGGGCGCTACGCCCAGGAGAACCCCGAGCTGGAGTGGATCACCGGTGGCGGCTGGTCGATGGAGCACTTCCCGGGCGGCACCCCGGTCAAGGAGGACCTCGACGCCGTCGTGGGGAACCGCGCGGTGTTCCTGTTCAACCGCGACGTCCACGGCGCCTGGGTGAGCACGCGGGCGCTGGAGCTCGCCGGTATCACCGCCGACACCCCGGACCCGATCTCGGGGCGGGTCGAGCGGGACCCGGTGACCGGTGAACCGACCGGAACCCTGCACGAGGGGGCCGCTTACCAGCTACGGGACCAGCTGCTTCCGCCGCCGACCCGCCGCGAGTGGGAGGCCGCGATCCTGGACGCGCAGGCCTACCTCCACTCGCTCGGCATCACCGGATGGCAGGACGCCTGGGTGACGCCGGCGACGCTGGAGGCGTACCGCTCGCTGGCGGGTGCGGGGCGGCTGACCGCGCGCGTGGTGGGCGCGTTGTGGTGGGAACGGTCGCGGGGGCTGGAGCAGATCCCGGAGCTCGTCGAGCAGCGGGAGCGCGGCGGCGCCCCCGGCTTCCACCCCCGGACCGTGAAGATCATGGCCGACGGCGTGCTGGAGAACTACACCGGCGCGCTGCTCGAGCCCTACTGCGACGGCTGCGGCGGGTCGACGGCCAACTCCGGCCTCGACTTCGTCGAGCCGGACCTGCTCGGGGCCGCCGTCACCCAGCTGGACCGGCTGGGCTTCCAGGTGCACATGCACGCCATCGGGGACCGCGCCGTCCGCAACTGCCTCGACGCCGTCGAGAAGGCCGTGACGGCCACCGGCAGGCGCGACTCGCGCCATCACATCGCCCACGTCCAGCTCGTCCACCCCGCCGACGTGCCCCGGTTCCGGGAGCTGGGCGTGGTCGCGAACCTGCAGGCCTACTGGGCCCAGTCGGACGTGCAGCTGGAGGAGCTGACCCGCCCGTTCCTCGGCGAGGAGCGGATGGCGACGATGTACCCGTTCGGTGACTTCCTGCGCTCGGGTGCGGTGCTCGCGATGGGCAGCGACTGGGCGGTGAGCACGCCCGACCCGCTGGCCCAGATCGAGGTGGCCGTGCGGCGGCTGGGCCGGGGCGACGACGCCGAGCCGTTCCTGCCGGACCAGCGGATCCCGCTGCCGGATGCGATCTCCGCGTTCACCGCGGGATCGGCGTACGTCAACCACGACGAGGCCGGGGGCGTCCTCGCGTCCGGCAGGCGAGCCGACCTGGCGGTGGTCGACCGGAACCTGTTCGCCTGCGAGCAGGGCCGGGTCGGCGATGCGCGCGTCGAGCTGACCGTCGCGAGCGGTCGGGTGGTGCACCGATGAATCGAGCGACGGAGGCGAGTGATCATGCGATGACGTCCGGAAACGGGGCCGCGGCCACCGGCGGTGGGGAGTCCGCCCGCGGGGCCGTCCGGCTGGTCGACGTGCAGAAGCGGTACGGGGACGTCGTGGCGGTCGACCGCGTCGACCTCGACGTGCGGCCCGGCGAGTTCCTCTCGTTGCTCGGCCCCTCGGGCTGCGGCAAGACCACGTCGCTGCGCATGCTCGCCGGCTTCGAGCAGCCGGACCGCGGCCAGATCCTCATCTCCGGCCGGGCCGTGCAGGGCGTGCCGCCGCACAAGCGGGACGTGAACACCGTCTTCCAGGCCTTCGCCCTGTTCCCGCACATGTCCGTCGCGGAGAACGTGGCGTACGGGCTGCGGCAGCGGCGGGTCGGCAAGGTGGAGACCGGGCAGCGCGTCGGCGAGGCGCTCGACATGGTCAAGATGGGGCCGATGGCCCGGCGGCGGCCCGGCCAGCTCTCCGGTGGCCAGCAGCAGCGGGTCGCGCTGGCGCGGGCCCTCGTGAACCGGCCGAGCGTGCTGCTCCTGGACGAGCCGCTCGAGGCGCTCGACCGGAAGCTGCGCGAGGAGATGCAGGTCGAGCTGAAGCTGTTGCAGTCCCAGCTCGGCACCACGTTCATCTTCGTCACGCACGACCAGGAGGAAGCGCTGTCGATGAGCGACCGCATCGCGGTGATGCGTGACGGCCGGGTCGAGCAGATCGACGACCCCAACACCGTCTACGACCACCCGGCGAACGCGTTCGTGGCGGGCTTCATCGGGCAGCAGAACTTCTTTCACGGCGCGGCGCACGAGCACGGGACCGTGGTCCGCGCCCCGGGCGTCGTCCTGCGCTCGGCCCGCGACGTCCGCCCGCTGGCCGAGGGCGCCACCGCGACCGCCGCCGTCCGTCCCGAGGAGATCGTGGTCGGTGCGGCGGCCGGCACGGCGACCGAGAACGGCACCGCGACCGAGAACACCGCGCAGGGTGTCCTGCGCGGGGTCTCGCACCTCGGCGACACGATCCAGTACGTGGTGGTCACCGGCCACGGTCCGGGCCTGATCGCCCGCACCCCGCGTTCCCGGGCGCCCCGGCTGGACGTCGGCGCCGAGGTCGGGTGCAGCTGGCCTGCCGACCAGGTCCACGTGTTCGGCTCGGAGCGACCGGATCTCGCGGCCGAGGACCCCGTCGACCGGCCGGCCGAGTCGGCCCTCACCTGAGCAGTTCCTCCCTCACCCAGCCCCACCGATCCCTGAGGCGACGTGGCCTCGGAAGGAGCCGGAATGAACGAGTTCGACGGTGACCGGACGGTACGGCTTCTGGCGTCCCGCGGCGCGGCCGCCCGGCTGAGCCGCCGGAAGTTCCTCGGAGGTGCGTTCGCGGCCGGTCTGTCCGGCGTCGTCCTCGGCGGCTGCGGCAGCTCCGCGGAGGGGTCGGGCCCCGCGGGCGGGCCGGGGGACCAGCTGAACATGTACACGTGGGGCGAGTACAACGCCCCGGAGGTGCTCGCGAGCTTCACGTCCGAGGTCGGGCCACGCCTGCAGGTCGACACGTTCGCGTCGAACGAGGAGATGATCGCGAAGCTGGTCGCGGCCGCCGGCACGAGCGGCTACGACATCGTCGTCCCCACCGGCACCTTCGTCCCCCAGATGTCGCAGAACGGGCTGCTCGAGGAGCTGGACCTGACCCGGATCCCGAACATGGCGAACCTGGAGGACCAGTTCCTCGACCAGGAGTGGGACGCGGGCAACGCCTACTCCGTCTGCAAGACGTGGGGCACGACCGGCTTCGTCTACGACAACACGAAGATCCAGCGCGAGCTGACGTCGTGGAAGGACTTCCTCGACGCCGCACAGAACGAGGGGGCCGGTGCCACGTCCGTGGTGGACGATCCCAAGGAGGTCGTCGGCATCGCCCTGTTCGCGCAGGGCGTCGACGTCAACACCACCGACGAGCGGGAGCTCGCGGAGGCCGAACGCATCCTGCTCGAGCAGCTCGTCCCCCACGTCACGGTCTTCGACTCCTACCCCGGCGGCAGCGCGATGTCGGAGTCGTCCCGGGTCCTCATCCAGGCGTGGAACGGCGACGCCCGGCAGGGGGTGCTCGCCGAGGGCGACACGGGCCGGTGGAAGTGGGTGCTGCCCACCGAGGGCTCCAACCTGTGGATGGACAACTGGGCCATCGTCAAGGGCGCACAGCACACCGATGCGGCGTATGCCTTCATCGACTACATCCTGCAGCCGGAGGTGTCCCTCGCCGAGCTCGCCTACATCGGCTACCACACCGGCGTGAAGGGCATCCAGAAGGCGGCCGAGGAGCAGGGTCTGGAACGGCTGG
The DNA here is from genome assembly GCF_019396355.1 of Pseudonocardia nigra. GTDB lineage: Bacteria > Actinomycetota > Actinomycetes > Mycobacteriales > Pseudonocardiaceae > Pseudonocardia > Pseudonocardia nigra. The sequence goes on along the minus strand of NZ_JAHKRK010000001.1, from coordinate 139,861 downwards.
ACATGGTGTTCTTCACCGAGGAGCAACTCGAGAGCCGCGTCCCGATGACGCTGAACGAGGCCCACCAGCGGATCGTGGACATCATGGGCACGCTCAAGGCGAACGCCGGGGCCTGAGGTGGCCATCGGATCCCCCCAGCGGCGCCTGCGCGCACCGCGGGCGGCGCTGGCCTTCCCGGCCTGGGCCTGGTTCCTGTTCTTCTTCGTCGCCCCGGTCGCCCTGGTCGCCTGGTACAGCTTCGGGTTCAAGCCGGGGCTGTTCGGCACCCACTCCAACGAGGTGCTGTCGCTCGACCGCTACCGCGAGGCGATGGCCGGCCCGTTCGGTCTGACGTTCCGCAACACGCTGGAGGTCGGTCTGCTCGGCACGGCGCTGTGCCTGCTGGTCGGCTTCCCCTTCGCGTACTGGCTCGCGGTCAAGGTGCCGGCCCGCTGGCGCGGACTGGTGCTCGGCCTGGTGATGGTGCCGTTCTGGACGAACTTCCTGGTGCGCACGATCGGCTGGCGGCTGATCCTGTCCGGGGACGGGACGCTGTCGAACTTCCTGCAGGACATCGGGCTGCTCGGGGAGCCGCTGTCGGTGCTGTACACGCGCACCGCCGTCCAGGTCGGCGTGGTGTACAACTACCTGCCGCTGATGATCCTCCCGCTGTTCGTGGCGCTCGACCGGATGGACCCGGCGCTGCGCGAGGCGAGCAAGGACCTCGGGGCCAACCGGTGGCGGACGCTCTGGAACGTCACCCTGCCGTTGGCGTCGCCGGGCATCGCCGCCGGCCTGCTGCTGGTGTTCATCCCGTTGATGGGCGACTACATCACGGCGACCGTGCTCGGCGGCGCCCGCGGCAACATGGTCGGCCAGCTCGTGGCGTCCCAGTTCCAGACCGCCCAGAACTGGGCCCTCGGTTCGGCGATGGCAGTGCTGCTGATCCTGGTCATCCTGGCGACGGTCCTCGTCGCCGCGGTCGTCGCACTCGGCCTGCGCGTCGTGCTGAGGGCCCGCCGACGGGTGGTGCTCGACCGGTGAAGGAGGCGAACCAGTGCAGGAGGCAGCGGTGACCGCAGTCCGTCCACGCGAGGCGACCACCCGCCAGGCGCGCCCTCGCCGCAGCGCGAGCCAGGTCGTGTTGCTGCTGTTCGGCCTGGCCGTCTTCGTCTTCCTGTTCCTGCCGATCGCCTACATCGTGGTCTTCTCGTTCAACACCGGGCGGCTCCTCCAGGTCTGGGAGGGGTTCGGCGTCGACTCGTACACGCGGATGGCCGGGAACGACACGATGCGGCAGACCATCTGGGTGTCGATCCGCGCCGGCGTCGGGGCAGCTCTGGTCTCGACGGTCCTCGGCGCGCTGGCCGGGGTCGCGCTCGCGAGGAGGCCCGGACGCTGGTCGCCCGTCTTCGTCGCACTCCTCGCGCTCGTGCTCGTCACCCCCGAGATCGTGGCGGCGGTGTCGTTGCTGCCGTGGTTCGTCACCCTCGGCACCGATGCCGGGCTCACGCCGCTGAACGGCGGGCTCGTCCGGCTCGTGATCGGGCACTCGCTGTTCGCCACCGCGGTGGTGACGTTCATCGTGCGCGCCCGGATGCAAGGCATCGACGAGTCATTGGAGGAGGCGGCCGCCGACCTCTACGCCACCCCGTGGCGCCGGTTCCGGGAGATCACGCTGCCGCTGATGATGCCGGCCGTGCTGGCGGGCGCGCTGATGTCGTTCACCCTGAGCCTCGACAACACGATCGTGTCGGCCTTCGTGCAGGTCAGCGGCAGCACGCCGTGGCCGGTGTACGTGCTGTCCTCGCTGCGGTCGTCGCTGCGCCCCGAGATCGCCGCCATGTCGACGGTGATGCTGCTGCTGACGCTCGCCTCGCTGGCACTGGTCGCGCTGGTGCTGCGCCGGTCCGGTGACTCCGCCGGCCGGATCGTCAGGACCATGGGTGGCGGCTGACCCATCGGAACCTCGGTCGGTCTCCTCAGCGCGGTCCACGACGGACCTGTGGCCCCGGGCCCGTCATTCGGGAACCGGGATCAGGAACCGCTCGGTGACGAACCACCACAGGGAGTCGAGGGCGAACAGGGCTCCTGCCAGGATCAGCGCACCCGTCCCGAGGATCGACGCGACCGGGCGGACCCGGTCCCAGACCCGGTGGAACCACGTGACGGCCCGTTCGTGGCGCCCGCGCGCGGTCGCGACCATCAGCGCGATCAGCGGCGCCTGGCTCACGAGGATCCAGAGCAGGTGGGCGGCCGCGACGCCGACGACGGACTCCTCGCGGCCCGCCACCACGACGAGGCCGACGAACGTGGGGTCGAGCACCGCGGCGGCCGCCCAGAGAACACCGAGGCCGAGCAGTGCGCTGCCGCTCGTGCGGGTGCGTCCGCGCGGTCGGGGTGGGTGCGACTCCGGCCGCCGCAGGCGGGCGACGGCCCACCACAGCAGGCCGGCGGCGATCAGCAGCTCGATCAGCGCGGCGAGCCGATCCGGGGGGAGCATCGCGGTCCACTGCACCGTCCGGAGCCGTTGCCCGACGGTGAGGGACAGGACGGTGCCCAGGAGGGCGGTGCCGAGGACGGAGACGAAGCCGAAGCCCAGGACCTCGCGCTCGCGCGCTCCCATCGTCAGCGCGCCGACGGCGATCAAGGCGCCGGCCGGGTCGATGCCGGCGACGCCGAGCCCGGCTGCCGCGAGCAGCAGATGGACCATCAGGCCCGCTCGCGCCGCGCCCGGTGGTGCGCTTCGGGTGGTGCCGCCGCAGCGGTCGTCATCGGCCGAGTATCACCGAACCCGGCGCGGTGCGCTGCCGGTCCGACGACCGATCGGATGATCGGAACGCTCGTCGGGCCGTCCCGGGACAGGTGCCCCGGATCTGCGGGGATTCCGTGCGGCGTGCAGCTCAGCGCGGTTCCAGGTCCGCGACGACGAACCCGTCCCGTTCGACGGGCTCCCCGACGGTCACGTCCACGGGGGCGGTGAAGCCCGGGCCGTCGACGACGAAGGTGTGGAACTCGCCGTTCTCCCCGCACGGGTCGACTCCGGCGGGCAGCGCGTCCAGGAACCGCTCGTCGAACCACCGCCCGGCCAGCTCAGCCGGTGCCTGCGTGGGGTCGACGCACGTCACCACGGCGCGCAGCCCGCCGCGCACCATCTCGACGGCCAGCTCCGCGGTGGGGCGGCCCCACAGTGGGAACAGCGGCGTGACTCCGGAGCCGGCGAGCGCCCGCTCCCGGTAGTCGCGGACGTCGCGCAGGTGCAGGTCGCCGAACACGAGCCGCTCGACACCCGCCCGGGTGGCCGCGGCGAGCGCGTCGCCCATTCGCGCCTCGTAGACCTCGTTGGGACACGGCCACGGCAGGTCGACGGTGTGCAGGGGCAGGCCGAGGGCATCGGCCTGTGCCTGCACCAGAGCATGCGGAACGCCGTGCACCGGAACCCGGCAGGTCGTGGTGTCGAGCGTCGTGAACAGGCCGACGACGTCCACGGCAGCGGTCTCGCGCGCTGCGTACAGGGCGAACGCGCCGTCCTTGCCGGACGACCAGCTGACCCAGCTGCGGGTGGGGTTCGCCATCCCGGACGAATCTACCGCCCGCTCGCCGACATGGGGTCGTGTCCGGTCATGACACGGCCATGACCTGCAGGCATGACCTTCGGCACCTGGCAGCGGCGCCGCCTGCGGAGACCCTTGTCCGCGTCGGTCCCCGAGCGAACCGGAGGGCCCGTCATGACGGTCCCGGGCGGGTTTCCCGCGTTTCCGATCCGACTGGAGGAGGAGTGGATGCACGACGAGGCGGCGCTGTCGGCGGCCGGAGGCAGGGAGGCCTCCGTCCATCCGGGCGAGGGTGGGCAGTCCCGCCTGCGTTACCGGGTTCGACGCGAGGAGGTGTCATGAGTAGCCCTGCCGACGCGGTGGCAAGTGCGCCCGACCGCCCGTGGCTCCTGCGCCGCTGGCCCGCCGCGGCCGGACTCGTGCTGGCCCTGGCGACCGGGATCGGCATCGCCGGTGGCGGCGAGGTCGTGCCGGTCGTCACGGCCTCCGGATTCGTCTATCTGGGCGCCGCGGCGCTGCGGTCGCGCGCGGCGGCGTGGCCGGTGTTCGCGGTCGCCTTCGTGCTGATCGGGATCGGGCGCGCGGTGCCCGCGTTCGACCCGTCGTGGTGGATGCTCGGCCTGGCTGCCGTGCTGGTGGGCTATGGCGCGTCCCGGGGTGCGCTGCGCCCGCCGTGGGGGCTGCCGCTGCAGGCCGCCGCGATGCTGGTCCTGGGAGCCGTCGCGCTCGTGGCCGTCGAGGCGGCGGCGGGGTGGGCCGGGCTGGTGGTCGCGGCCGGGCTGCTCGCCCACGCCGCATGGGACGTTCACCATCACCGGACGGAGCGGGTCGTGGCGCGCTCGATGGCCGAGTTCTGCGCGGTGCTCGACACCGTTCTCGCGCTGGTCGTACTGATCGTCACGGTCACCTGACCTCGGCGCCGCCGCCGACCACCTGTCTCCACGGGTCGATTCGAGGCGGCGGCGGCGAGCTGGCCCGGCTGTTCTGCACCGGCCACCCACTCGATGTCGCGGTCCTCGATCAGGCGGTCAAGATCGTCGAGGGCACGGTCGCCGGCTACCCGCCGGACCACCCGTTCTGGCGGGTGACCTGCGCAGCCTCCGATACGCGCCGCCTGCGCCCGCCCGACCCGGCTACACCTGCTGCTCGTCGGCGGCCGGGACGGGGACCCAGTCGAGGTACTTGCCGGTCCGGGTGTCGCCGGAGGAGCGGCCCCGCAGCCTGCGGTGAACCCAGGGGAGCACGTGCTCGCGGTAGTAGCGCGCCTCGGTGCGCAGCCGGCGGGCCACGAGTGGGTCGGCGCTCGCCGCCCGGGCCGCCGGGCCCGCGCCCAGCGCCTCGAGCACGAGCTCGGCGACCCGCTGATGGCCTGCGCCGTTCAGGTGCAGCCGATCCGCGGACCAGTAGCCGGGACGGCGGATCTCGGCGTCGTGGAAGACGTCCACGAGCTGCACGCCATGGGCTGCCGCCAGCGCCCTGATGTGCGTGGTGAGCTCCGCGCCGCGGCGGCGGACCGTGCGCCCGAACGGGAGCCGGTCCGACGGGTCGGCGCCGCTGAGCAGCACGAGCCGAACGCCGGCATCGCGGCAGCGGCGGACCGCTCGCTCGGTCAGGGCGACCAGGCGGGCCACGTCGATGCCCCGGCGCAGCATGTCGTTGCCGCCGCCGTTGAGGGTGATCAGGGTGGGCGCCGGGGCGAGGGACAGGGCCGCCTCGAGCTGGACGGTCACGATCGGCTCCAGCAGGCGCCCCCGGACCGCCAGGTTCGCGTACCGGACCTCGCCACCGCGCGCGGCCGCGAGCCCCGCGGCCACCCGGTCCGCCCAGCCCCGGACGGAGCCGTCCGGGAGTTCGTCGCCGACGCCCTCGGTGAAGCTGTCCCCGATCGCCGCGTACCGCATGACCCCTTCCTGTCAGCCACCCGTCGCCGCTCGCGCTCGCTCTCCTGCGCTCGGCGACGGCCCCCGGACCATCGTCCTCGGCCCGGGCCGTCGGCTCGGGGAGGGGGCTCGGCCGGGCTGGTTACGCTGCTGCTCCCGGTCCCGCCGGCCGTCGCAAGCGCGATCGGTCTCGTGCGTGGCCGTCAGGTCCGACGAGAGGCGGCGCCATGGCTCCCCTGCAGACCCGAGGCCTCGACGAGGTCCGTGCGCAGATCGCTGCGTCGTCCGAGCGGGAGGTGATCGCCCAGAGCCTCGAGGCCGCGCGGGGGATCGCGGGTCTCGGTGCGTTCATCACGCTCGCCGACCGGGCGGAGGGCGGGACCGGTCCGCTGGCCGGGGTGCCGGTCGCGGTGAAGGACAACCTCGACACCCGGGACCTGCCGACCACGGGCGGCACCCCGGCCCTGGCCGACTCGCGACCGGGCCGTGACCAGCTCGCGGTCGAGCGGTTGCGCGCCGCCGGAGCCGCGGTCGTCGGCAAGACCAACCTGCACGAGCTGGCGCTGGGGATCACCAGCAACAACACCGCCTTCGGGCCGGTGCGCAACCCGCACGACCCGGGCCGCTCGTCGGGCGGCTCGTCGGGCGGCTCGGCGGTGGCGGTGGCCACCGGAGTGGTGCCGGTCGCCCTCGGTACCGACACTGGTGGTTCGGTGCGGGTGCCGGCGGCGCACTGCGGTGTGGTCGGCTTCCGGCCGACGGTCGGTCGGTGGGGGACCGGTGCCACCGTGCCGATCTCGCGGACCCGGGACACCGCGGGGGTCCTCGCCTCGACCGTCGCCGACGCCGCGCTCGTCGACGAGCTCGTGACCGGCGAGCGCGCCGCCGCGTCGCCGGCGCGCCGGCTGCGGCTCGGGGTGCCGCGCCCCGGCTTCTACGACGACCTGCACCCCGAGGTGGCCGCGTGCACCGAGCGGGCGCTGGACCGGCTGGCCGACGCCGGCGTCGAGCTGGTGGAGGTGGAGGTGGCCGGCGCACACGAGCTGGACGCCGAGTGCGGCTTCCCGATCGTGTTCTTCGAGATCGCCGAGGACCTGCCGGCCTACCTCGCGACCCTGCCCGGCCCGGAGCGGGAGCTGGGGTTCGCCGACGTGCTGGCCCGGGTCGCCTCCCCGGACGTCCGCGCCGCGCTCGAGCTCGCGGCGAGCGGGGACGTCACCGCGGAGGTCCACCGGCAGGCGCTCGTCACGCGGGACCGCCTGCGGGCGGCGTACGCGGCGGCGCTGTGCCCCGCGGACGGCCGGCTCGACGCGCTCGTCTACCCCACGGTGCCGCTGCCGGCCCCGCCCGTCGGGGACGACGACACCACCGAGCTGAACGGGCGGCAGGTGCCGGTCTTCCTCACCACGATCCGCAACACCGGGCCCGGCTCGACGTCGGGGATTCCGGCGATCTCGCTGCCCGCCGGCGGGACGGCGAGCGGCCTGCCGATCGGGATCTCGCTCGAGGCCCTGCCCGGGGAGGACACCGCCCTGCTCGCCGCCGCCGGCCGGATCGAGACCGTGGTCGTGCCCGAGTAGGGGCCACCAGCCCGCGTTGCAGCAAAGCCACTTTCACGCAACGGCGTTGCATGAAAGTGGCTTTGCTGCAATCCCCGGCGCCCTCAGGGGAGCCGGCTACGTCCGGGCCGGGTCCGTGACCGGCGGACGGCGCGGACCCAGGACGGTTGCCCCGGTCTCCGGCTTCGCCACCGAGCACGCCCGCGACATGGACCCGCGGACGCGACGCGCGGCGCGCCGACCCGGGGCGGCCCGGGGACACGACGGCGGCTGACGCGCCCGGCCTGCCGTTGTCGGTGCTCTGCGCCACGTGGTAGCACATCTGTTGCAGCGGGGGCCCCCGACGTGCGGACCGAGGAAGGGAGGTTCGCGGTGGCGCGAGCACCCGTGGGACAGGTGGCGCGATGACGGGCTCGAGCTCCCCGGCCGGCTCCACGGCGCTGTCGGTCCGGCTGCGCGAGCTGGCCGCTCGCGACCCGGGGCGGCCCGCGGTGACCGACGAGCACGAGACCGTCGGCCGTGCCGACCTGGACCGGCGCACGAACCAGCTCGCCCGCCGCTTCGCCGCCCGCGGCGTCACGGCGGGCTCGCTGGTCTCGATCGCGCTGCCGAACCGGGTGCGCCACATCGAGGCGTCCGTCGCCGCATGGAAGCTGGGGGCGGTGCCGCAGCCGCTGCCGTTCCGCCTCCCGGCCACGGAGCTCGCCGCACTGCTGGATGTCGCCGACCCGGCGCTGGTCGTCGGGCCGGAACCGCCGGAGGGCCGCGCTTGGATGAGCGCCGAGGAGGACGTCCGGGACGAGCCCGACGGGCCGTTGCCCGACGTCGTCGGGCCGTCGTGGAAGGCGCCCGTGTCGGGCGGCAGCACCGGCCGGCCGAAGGTGATCGTCTCCGGCCACGAGGCGAGCGTGGAGGCGGTCCTCGCCCGCGCCCCGGCGCTGCGCATCGATCCGGACGGGGTCATGCTCGCGACCGCGCCGCTGCACCACAACGCGCCGAACATGTTCGCCCTGATGGCGCTGCTGCAGGGGCACCACGTCGTGCTGATGGGCCGGTTCGACGCCGAGCGGGCCCTGCACCTCGTCCGCGAGCACCGCGTGACCTGGCTGTACGCCGTGCCGACGATGATGGGGCGGATGCTGCGGCTGGCCGCGGACGTCCGGCGGGCGGCCGACCTGTCGTCGGTGCGCACGCTGCTGCACGTCGGCGCGCCCTGTCCGGAGCACGTCAAGCGCGGCTGGATCGACTGGGTCGGCCCGGAGACGGTCGTCGAGCTCTACGCCGGCACGGAGTCCCAGGCCAGCTGCATGATCGACGGTGCCGAGTGGCTGAGCCACCCCGGTTCGGTCGGGCGCGTCACCGGGGGCGAGATGGCGGTCCGCGGTGACGACTTCCGCGTCCTGCCCCCGGGGGAGACCGGCGAGATCTGGATGCGGCCGTCGCCGGGAATGCCACGCACCTACCGGTACCTCGGCGCGGAGGCGACGCGACGGGACGGCTGGGAGACCCTCGGCGACATGGGGCGCTTCGACGCCGACGGCTACCTGTACCTGGCCGACCGGCGGGCCGACATGATCCTCGTCGGCGGGGCGAACGTGTACCCGGCCGAGGTGGAGAACGCCCTGACCGAGCATCCGGCCGTCGACTCGTGCGCGGTGATCGGGGTGCCCGACGAGGACCTCGGCAGCACCGTGCACGCGATCGTGCAGGTGCGGGTCCCGGTGAGTGCCGAGGAGCTGCGCGAGCACCTCCGGACGCGCCTGACCCACAACAAGATCCCGCGGACCGTGGAGTTCGTCGACGAGTCGCTGCGCGACCCGGCGGGCAAGGTTCGGCGCAGCGCGCTACGAGCCGCCAGGCTTCCGGGACGGGCCGACGACCGCGCGTCCACGTGATCGCGGACATCGCGTCCCAGCGGGGGCGATCCGGATCGTCGGACCGGGACGACCGCGATCACGGGCTGTCGACGGTGACGCCGTGGCGCGTGGCGAGCTCGGCCAGCAGCATCGTGCGCTCGGTGGTGGCGGCGTCGAACGTGGAGGTGGCCGAAGTGGCGGTGTCCCCGTCGACGCTGAGGGTGACGGCGCCCAGGTCGCCGAAGGTGGCGTCGCCGTCGACGGCCGCGGCAATGATGATCTTGCTGTGGTGCTCGGAGACGAGGGCGAGATCGACGCGGACGCTCTGCTCGCTGTCCCCGTCGACGGACAGGGCGACCGTGCCGTGCTCGCTGACGGGTGCGTTGTAGAAGACGAAGTCCTCGTCGGCGATGACCCGCTCGTCCGCGTCGACGAGGAAGGCGACGACGTCGACGTCCGTGCCGCGGGACAGGACCTGCGTGTCGTCCTCGGCGTCGTGCGCGCGTTGCCGGCGGACCCCCCAGTAGTCGGCGAGCGTGCCGAGCTTGTGGTTGGGCACGTCGATGCGCGGGGGGCGGGCAGCGCGGGGATTCCGCGGAAGTCGGCGAGCGCGCCGTGTGGAAGCCTGTCCCTCGAGCGCGTCCAACGCGCGAGGGCCGCACGGCACGACGGCATCGCGGACAGCGGAACGACCGAGCGACGACGGAAGGACCGAGCAGGATGGCGACCGACCTCGACCGGCTCGAGCCGAACGCGCAACGGGTGCAGGACGACCTGACCGAGCTGTCGCAGATCCATGACCCGGCGAGCAGCGGATGGACGCGCACCGTCTTCTCCGAGCCCTACCGGGCGTCGCGGGAGTGGGTCCGGGCGAGGATGGCGGACGCCGGCCTCACCGTCCACGCCGACCACGCGGGGAACCTCATCGGGGTGCTCCCCGGGCGGAGTGCGGCCGCACCTGCGCTGATGACCGGGTCGCACACGGACACGGTCGCGTCCGGCGGCCGGTTCGACGGCATGGTGGGCGTCCTCGGCTCCCTCGAGGTGGTGCGGCAGCTCGTGGAGAACGACGTGCGGCCTGACCACGACCTCCTGGTCGTGGACTTCCTCGGGGAGGAATCGAACGACTTCGGGCTCAGCTGCCTCGGCAGCCGGGCGCTGGCCGGCGCGCTCACGCAGGAACACCTCGACCGGCGCGACCACCACGGCGTCCGGCTCGGCGACCGCTACGCGAGCTTCGGCCTGGACCCCTCGGACGTTCTCCGGGCGGCCGGGCGGTTCGGTCCCCGGGGCCTGCACCGCTACGTCGAGCTGCACATCGAGCAGGGGCCGGTGCTCGAGGAGCGCGGGGCCGGGATCGGCGTGGTCACGGCGATCGCGGGGATCCGACGCCTGCTGGCCACCTTCACCGGCCGGCCCGACCACGCCGGGACGATGCCGATGGGAGATCGCCGGGACGCCCTGGTGGCCGCGGCGGACGCCGTCCTGGCGGTGCGCCAGGAGGGGTGCGGCGCGCCGGTCCACGGGGTGGCGACCACCTCACGGCTCGACGCGGAGCCCGGCTCCCCCAACGTCGTGCCCGGGCTCGTGCGGATGCAGGCGGAGATGCGCAGCGTCGACGTCGACTGGCTCTCGGCCGCCCAGGTCCGGCTCACCGAGGAGATCGCCCGCAAGGCGGCCGAGCACGGTGTCGACGTGGACCTGACGTGGTCGCTCGACAACGACTGTCTCCCGGCGAGTCCGGATGTGCACGAGGTCGTCTCCTCCGTGGCCGACTCACTCGGGATCGCGTGGGAAGCGGTGCCCAGCGGCGCAACCCATGACGCCGTGCACATCGCGCGCCTGTGCCCGATGGGCATGATCTTCGTGCCGTCCCGCGGGGGCCGGAGCCACTGCCCTGACGAGTGGACCGACCTCGACGACATCGTGACCGGCATCCGCGTGCACGGCGCGACGTTGCTCGCGCTAGACCGGGCCCGCTGACCCTCGGCACCCCCACCACCGCTCCCCGGCCTGGCCCTCGAAGCGCACGTGGAGTTGTCGAGCGCGCACCCGGGGCGGTCGTGGGTCCGCCGCCGCTGTCGGTGCTCAGGTCTACCGTCGGTTCACACAGGGCCCATCGTGAGCAAAAGGGGATGCCGTGACCACACTCGAGAGCCGGCCGAACACCGCACTTCTCGTCGTCGACGTGCAGAACGGCGTCGTCGCGGGGGCGCACGAACGCGACGCGGTCGTCGCCAACGTCGGCCGCCTCGTCGAGAAGGCGCGGCGGGAACAAGTCCCCGTCGTCTGGGTCCAGCACTCCGACGAGGAGCTCGCGAGGGGGAGCGACGACTGGCGCATCGTCCCCGAGCTGACTCCGGGCGACGCCGAGCCGCTCGTCGAGAAGGCCTACGGCGACTCGTTCGAGGACACGACCCTCGAGACCGTGCTGTCGGGCCTGCGAGTCGGGCGGCTCGTCGTCGTCGGTGCGCAGACCGATGCGTGCATCCGCTCCACGCTCCACGGCGCGTTGGTGCGGGGGTACGACGCCACCCTCGTCAGCGACGCCCACACGACGGAGGACCAGACGGCATGGGGGGCTCCGCCACCGGATCAGGTCATCGCATACACGAACCTGTACTGGACCTACCAGACGGCGCCGGGCCGGACGGGCGGGACGGCCGGGACCGAGGACGTCGACTTCGCGGGCACGTCCTGACGCGTGCGTGACGCGGCCTGCCGCGACGATCGTGCCGGTGGCCCCCGGGGGTGCGGGGCCACCGGCACGTCATCGGGAACGTCCGATGACGCCGGTGCCGAAGTGCTTCTCGATCAGGGCGGTGGCCTTCTCGCGCTGGCGGACGCTGATCTCGGCGGCGTGCTCCTCCCAGCCGAACACGCAGGAGGAGACCACACCGTCGAACCCGACGGCGGCGAGCGCGGCGAAGACCTCGTCGAAGTCGACCTCGCCGCGGCCGATCTCGGCGTGCTGGTGCACCCGCACCGTGGAGCCGGGCGGGTTGACGATGTAGCGGAGCCCGTTCGAGGCGGTGTGGTCGAGGGTGTCGGCGAGGTGCACGTAGGTGACCTTCTCGCCGGCGGCGCTGATGATGCCGGTGGCGTCGTCGCCCTGGTGGAAGGTGTGCGGGGTGCAGTAGAGGAAGGAGATCCAGTCCCGGTTGAGCCCGCGCACCAGGTTCACCGCGGCGTGGCCGTCCTCGATGAAGTCGTCGGGGTGCGGCTCGAGCACGAGCTCGATGCCTTCGCGCTCGAACACCGGGATCAGCTCGTCCATCGAGCGCAGGAACTGGCTCTCGGCGAACTCCGCGGCCTCCGGCCGGCCGTTGAACTCCGAGTTCATCGTGTCCACCCCGAGGTCCACGGTGATCTGGATGGCCCGCTTCCACGCCCGGACCGCGGCCTGCCGCTCCTCCTCCCCGGGGCCCGACCAGCGCAGCACCGGGAGCACCGAGGCGATGCCGACCCCGGCGTCGGCAGCGCGCTTGCGCAGGCGGGCGACCGTGGCGTCGTCGACGCGCGGGTGCTGGAAGAAGGGGACGAAGTCGGCCTTGGGCGAGAGCTCCATCCAGGAGTAGCCCATGCGTGCGACGACGTCGGGCAGCTCCAGCACCGAGTGCGTCGCGTAGAACATCTGCGGGTCCAGGGCGAGTTTCACTGCTGTCCTCCGTCGGGGTCCGGGTGGGTCGAGCCGTGCGGGATCAGAGGCCGGTTGCTGCGCTGCGCAGGTTCTCGGCCGCGAGGGCGAGCCCCTCGGTCCGCGAGTACGCGGCGTCCTCGTGCTCGATGTTGACGGCCATGTCCGGGTCGATCTCGGCGAGCGCGCGCAAGAACCCGGTCCAGTAGGTGACGTCGTGCCCGACGCCGACGGCCACGAACCTCCAGGCGGGGTTCTCCGGCCAGGCGTTGCACCAGAACCCGTAGCCCGTGGGCACCTTGCCCGGGGCGTCGGCGGGCACCCGGGTGAACGAGGTGTCCAGCACGCCGCGGATGTCGGCGCCGGGGCAGAGCATCGCGTCCTTCGCGGCCGCGTGGAACACCAGCGGGCCCAGCCACCGGATGGACGCGACGACGTCCATGCCCTGCCACATCAGGTGCGACGGGTCCATCTCCGCGCCGACGTTGGTCGCGCCGGTCTCGTCGACGAGCCGCTTGAGCGTGACGGGGGAGAACACCACGTTGTGCGGGTGCATCTCGATCGCGACCCGGACCCCGTTCTCCCGGGCCAGGGCGTCGATCTCCGTCCAGAACTCGACGGCCACGCCCCACTGGTAGTCCAGGACGTCCATGTAGACGCCGTCCCAGGGGTTGACGACCCACGAGGGGTATTTGGCGTCCGGGTCGGAGCCGGGCGTGCCGGACATGGTGACCACGTGCTTCACGCCCAGCAGGCCCGCGAGCCGGATGGTGCGGCGCAGGTCGTCGGCGTGCTTCGGCCCGACTCCCGGGAGCGGGTTGAGCGGATTGCCGTTGCAGTTGAGGCCGGTCAGCTCCATCCCGCGGTCGGCGAAGGTCGCGAGGTACTTCTCGCGGGCGGTGGCCGAGGACAGCAGCAGGTCCACCGGGCAGTGCGGGGCGGGGATGAACCCACCGGTGTTGACCTCGACGGAGGTCAGGCCGTTGACCGCCAGCACGTCGAGGGCTTCGGTGAGGTCGAGGTCGTGCAGGCAGGCGGTGTAGGCGCCGAGCTTCAAGGCCATGATCAGCTGCTCTCTCGTCGATGCGGGTGCTCAGGCGGCGGGGACGGGCGGGACCTCGACGGTGGCGCCGCCGCTGCGGGAGGACTCGACGACGGACTGGATGATCTCCATCGTCCGCAGGGCGTCGGCGAAGGTGGCGCACGCGGGGATCGGGTCGGCGACGCCCGCGACCTGGTCGAGGAAGGCGCGGGCCTGGTAGGTGAACATCTCGGCGTTGCCGCCGCCGACGCCCGGTGCCTCCATCGGGTAGCCGCCCGCGAAGTAGGGCAGCTGCGGGCCGGCGATGATCTGCCGCGCACCCCGCGTGCGGGCGTCGGGCTGGCTGTCGTCGAACACGTACTCGGCGGGCCGGTGCTGGTCGAACGCCGCGCGCCCCCGCAGCCCCAGCACGTCGAAGGCGAGCCCGTTGGGCAGCCCGAATGCCGTGCGGGACACGGAGAACGTGCCCACCAGGCCGGACCGGAAGCGGGCGGTGAAGGAGGCGGTGTCCTCGTTCTCGACCTCGCCGAGCTCGTCGGAGACGGGGGCGGCGTTGTGCCCGACGACCGCGCCGAGGGGCAGGGGCCGCTTGCCGATCTGCGTCGACAGCGCCGCCCCGGAGACCGCGACGACGGGCCCGGCGACGTACTCGGCCGCATCGATCACGTGTGACCCGATGTCGCCGAGCGCGCCGGAGCCGGCGCCGCCCTTGAACCGCCAGCTCAGCGGGCCGTTCGGGTCGGTCGCGTAGTCGCACCAGTAGCGGCCGCTGAACAGGGTGAGGTCCCCCAGCTCGCCGTTCCGGACGTGGTCGCGGATCGCGGTGATGGCCGGGGAGCGGCGGAAGGTGTACCCGACGGCGGTCACGACGTCGGCGGAGCGCTCGAGCGCGACCATCGCGCGGGCGTCCTCGAGCGAGCCGGCCAGCGGCTTCTCGCACAGCACGTGCTTGCCGGCAGCGACCAGCGCCTCCGCGATCGGCCGGTGCAAGGCGTTGCCGACGACGATGCTGACGGCGTCGATCGTCGGGTCCTCGGCGACGGCCTCCCAGCTCGGGAACGCCTTCTCGTACCCGTAGCGGCGAGCGGCGTCCTCGCCGAGCTCGACGTTCGCGTCGGCGATGGCGGCCAGGCGCACGGGCGGCAGGCCGGCGCCGAAGACCGTGTTCACGTTGCGGTAGCCGGCGGCGTGGCTGCGGCCCGCCATGCCGGCCCCGATCACCGCGACCGAGATGGGCGTGCCGGAGTAGGGCGGGACGGGCATGAGAGTCGCCTTTCGATGCGAGGGCGGATACGGCGGCCTTGTCCACCCGGTCCATTTACGCGGACTGCAGGTGCCGGAACGTTCCGGCTAAGCACCTTGGTAACGAGCACAGCCGGCGCCGGAACGTTCCGGTTGATGGCGGAGACGCTAATCAGGCGTGGGTTACTATGTCAAGACATACGCGGACGGGATCGTTCCGTCGGGGCAAGGTGAGGAGCGTGCGTGGCGACGACGAAGCCCGGGCGGGTCACGATCGTGGACGTCGCGCGGGCCGCGGGCACGTCCGTCTCCTCCGCGTCGGTGGCGTTGCGCGGCGAACCCGGCGTGTCGGAGGAGACCCGGCACCGGATCATGCAGACGGCCGACCGGCTCGGCTACCGGCCCGACCAGCGGGCGCGAGTGCTGCGCGAGCAGAACTCGCGGCTGCTCGGCGTCACGTTCACCGTCTCCCAGACCTTCCACGCCGAGGTCGTCGAGCACCTGTACCGGGCCGTCGCCGACAGCGGCTACGACCTCGTGCTCAGCGCGACCACCCGCACCCGCACCGAGCTCCAGGCCGTCGAGAGCCTGCTGCAGGACCGCTGTGCCGCGCTCGTCCTCGTGAGCCCGGAGATCGGGAACCGCGATCTGGCCGCGCTCAGCCGGCGGGTCCCGGCGGTGACGGTCGGGTCGGAGCTGCACGCCGAGTCGGTGGACTCGGTGCGTGCCGACGACCGGCGGGGAATCGCGGCGGCCGTCGAGCACCTGGTCGCGGCCGGGCACCGCGACATCCACTACGTCGACGGCGGACGCGCGGTGCTGAGCCGCACCCGGCGCGAGGGCTACCGGGCCGCCATGTCCGCGCACGGCCTCGCCGACCGGGCCCGCGTCCTCGAGGGGCACGCCGACGAGGAGTCCGGGGTGGCCGCCGCCACGGAGGTGTTGGCCGGTCCGTCGTTGCCGACGGCCGTGCTGGCCTACAACGACAGGACCGCGTTCGGCGTGCTGCTGACCCTGCGGATGCGCGGCGTCGACGTCCCGGGGCAGATCTCCGTGGTGGGCTACGACGACACCCGGCTCGCCTCGCTGGCCAACGTCGAGCTGACCTCGGTCAGCCAGGACCCCGCCGCCCTCGCGGCCGCCGCCGTGCGGTGCGCCATCGCCAGGGCCGAGGGGCAGGAGGGATCGGCGGGGGAGTTCGTCACCCCTGCCCGGCTCGTGGTCCGGAAGACCTCCGGCCCACCCCGGATCTGAGGCGGCACGGCTCAGGGGTTCTCCGCGTCCTCGAAGATCAGGAAGGTGCGGGTGCCGAGCACACCGGGGATGGCCTGGAGCCGCTCGAGCACCACGGTGCGCAGGGCCGCGTTGTCGGCGGCGCGGACGAGCAGGATGGCGTCGAACTCGCCGCCGAGCAGCGCCATGTGCGCGACCTCGGGGATGGTCTCGAGCTCGGCCCGCAGCGCCCGCCAGGAGTTCTGGCGGACGGTCAGCGTGACGTAGGCCGACGTCGACAGGCCGGACGCCGCGGGGTCGACGACCGCGCGGAACCCGGTGATCACGCGGTCGCGGGTGAGGCGCTCGACGCGCGAGTAGGCATTGGCGCGGGAGATCGCGACGCGCTCGGCGAGCGCGCGGATCGAGAGCCGCCCGTCGGCGCGCAGTTCGGCGAGGATCCGGCGGTCGACGTCGTCCAGCGTCGCGGTCGGCTGCCCGCCCGGGCGGTCGGTCATGGCCGTGCTCCTCCTCGGGGCCGAGCCAGACGTCTCGCCGTCCGGCTGCGAGACGGCTGTGCTGGGCCGATCGTCCATCGCAATTGGTCGTCACAGCACATCTGTCTGTGAATCGGACCGAAGCGTAGATGGACGGCCAGGTTGCCCGCAGGATGGTGCCCACTGATCTGCGAGTGCAGGAGGGGCGATGAGCGAGCGTCAGCGAGCGAATCATCGGCACAGCGCCCGCGCGAAGCGCCGGCCGAGCACACGGGGGATGGCAGCCGGCGGAGCTTGCGGAGCCGGCGGGGCGGGTAGGCACAGCGAGGGCGTGCGTTGAGCATCGCGGCCGAGGAGATCGTGCGCCTGCTCGACGAGCACGGGCACACCGCGGACGAGGCGGCGCTGCCGCCCGCAGCGGACCTGCTCGTGGGGTACCGCGCGATGGTGGCGGCCCGCCGGCTCAACGAGCAGGCCGGTGCGCTGGTGCGGCAGGGCAGGCTCGCTGTGTACCCGTCCTCGCACGGCCAGGAGGCGTGCCAGGTGGCGGCGGCCGCGGCGCTCCGCGAGGGGGACTGGCTGTTCCCCACCTACCGCGACTCGGCGGCGATCGCCGCCCGCGGGGTCGATCCGGTCGAGGTGCTGATGATGCTGCGCGGCGACTGGCACTGCGGCTACGACCCCATCGCGCACCGCGTCGCACCGCAGGCCACGCCGCTGGCGACCCAGCTGCTGCACGCGGTGGGTGTCGGGCACGCCGCCCGGCTGCGCGGGGAGGACACCGTCGTGATGGCGCTGTGCGGGGACGGGGCGACCAGCGAGGGGGACTTCCACGAGGCGCTCAACTTCGCCGCGGTGTTCGCCGCGCCGGTGGTGTTCCTCGTGCAGAACAACAAGTACGCGATCTCGGTGCCGCTGGCCCGGCAGTCGGCGGCCCCGTCGCTGGCCGCGAAGGGCGTCGGGTACGGGGTGCCCGCCGTCCTGGTCGACGGCAACGACCTCGCCGCGCTGACCGTCACGCTCGACGCGGCCGTGCGGCGGGCCCGCGACGGCGGCGGCCCGACGCTGGTGGAGGCCGACACCTACCGCGTGCAGGCCCACACCAACGCCGACGACCCCTCCCGGTACCGCACCGACGAGGAGGTCGAGCCGTGGCTGCGCCGGGACCCGATCGTCCGGTTGCGGGCCCTCCTCACCCGGGCGGGAGTGCTCGACGACGCCGGGGAGGCGCAGATCCGCGCCGCGGTCGAGGAGATGGCCGCGCACGTGCGGGCCGGGCTGTCGGCCGAGGGGTCGGTCGACCCCGGTGACCTGTTCGCCCACGTCTACGCCGCTCCCACCCCTCAGCTGCTCGAGCAGGAGGCGCTGTTGCGCGCCGAGCTGACCGCCGAGGAGGCCGACTGGTGAGCGCCGTGGACACCGCCGTGCCCGCCGGCGAGAAGACGACGATGGCGCAGGCGATCAACGCCGCGCTGCGGGACGCGATGCGCGCCGACGCGTCGGTCGTCGTGTTCGGGGAGGACGTCGGCCAGCTCGGCGGCGTGTTCCGGGTGACCGAGGGGCTGACGGCCGAGTTCGGCGAGGCGCGCTGCTTCGACACCCCGCTGGCCGAGTCGGGCATCGTCGGGATGGCGGTCGGGATGGCGATGAACGGGATGCGCCCGGTCGTCGAGATGCAGTTCGACGCGTTCGCCTACCCCGCCTTCGAACAGATCACCAGCCACGTCGCGAAGATGGCCAACCGCACCCGGGGCCGGGTCCGGTTGCCGATGGTCATCCGCGTCCTCTACGCCGGCGGCATCGGCGGGGTCGAGCACCACTGCGACTCCTCGGAGGCCTACTACGCGCACACCCCCGGCCTGACCGTGCTCGCCCCGGCCACGAACGCCGACGCGTACGGCCTGCTGCGGGCGGCGATCGAGCACCCGGACCCGGTCGTGTTCCTCGAGCCGAAGAAGCACTACTTCACGAAGGAGGAGGTCGACAGCGCGGTCGCGGTGCCGCCGATCGGGCGCGCCGTGGTGCGCCGCGAGGGCCGGGACGCCACCTTGATCGCCTACGGCCCGTCGGTCGCGGTCGCCGTGGCCGCCGCCGAGCAGGCCGCCGCCGAGGGGCGTGACCTGGGCGTCGTCGACCTGCGTTCGATCGTGCCGTTCGACGACGAGACCGTCGCCGCGCAGGTGCGCGCGACCGGGCGGGCCGTGGTCGTCGCGGAGGCGCCGGGGTTCGCCTCGGTGGCCTCGGAGATCGTCGCGCGGGTCACCGAGCGCTGCTTCCACCACCTCGAGGCGCCGGTCCGGCGTGTCACGGGGTTCGACATCCCCTACCCGCCGCTCAAGCTGGAGCGCTACCACCTGCCCGGGGTCGACCGCGTGCTCGACACCGTCGACGAGCTCCAGTGGGAGGACGCATGAGTCGCCAGGTCTTCACGCTGCCCGACCTGGGGGAGGGACTCACCGAGGCCGAGCTGGTGACGTGGCTGGTCGCCGTCGGCGACACGATCGCCGTCGACGCCCCGGTCGCCGAGGTCGAGACCGCGAAGGCCACCGTGGAGGTGCCGTCCCCGTACGGCGGCGTCGTGGCGGTGCGCCACGGCGAGCCGGGGGAGACGATCGCCGTCGGTGCGCCGCTGCTGTCCGTCGACCCGGAGGGCGCCGCCCGGGTCCCGGCGACCGAGCCCGCGGCGGCCACCTACGTCGAGGAGGAGCGCGCGGGTTCGGGCAACGTGCTCATCGGCTACGGCACTCCCGGCGAGTCCACGGGCGGCGGGCGGCGTCGCCGGCGCGGTCCGGTCGCTCCGGCGGGCCCGCCCACCCGGCCGGCCGAGCGCCCGCGGGTGAAGTCGCCCCTGGTGCGCAAGCTCGCCCGCGAACGGGGTCTGGACCTCACCGCGCTCGACGGGACCGGCCCCGGCGGGTTGATCACGCGTGCCGACGTCGAGCGCGCCACCACGGAGCGCACACCTGCCGCGCCCGTGGCCCCGGTCAGCGCAGAGCCCCGTGCCACCCCGGAGGTCGACGCTCGCACCGGCCTGCCGGTCCGGACCCGGGTGCCGCTGCGCGGGCTGCGCCGCGCGGTCACCACCACCCTCACCCGCAGCCGCCAGGAGATCCCCGAGGCCACCACGTGGGTGGACGTCGACGCCACCGCCCTGCTGGAGGTGCGGGCGGCGATGGCGGGCGAGGGCCGCCCGCCCGGCCTGCTCGCCCTGATCGCCCGTTTCGTCGTGGCGGGGCTGGCCCGCTTCCCGGAGCTCAACGCGCGCGTCGACCTGGAGCGGGAGGAGATCCAGCACCTCGACGGGGTCCACCTGGGCATCGCCGCGCAGACCGACCGCGGCCTCGTCGTCCCGGTCGTGCGGGACGCCCACCGGCGCAGCATCCGTGACCTCGACGGCGAGATCCGCGACTGGCCGAGGCGGCCCGCAGCGGCGAGGCGTCGGCGGCCGAGCTGACCGGCGGCTCGTTCACCCTGAACAACTATGGCGTCCTCGGCGTCGACGGCAGCGCTGCGATCATCAACCACCCCGAGGTCGCGATCCTCGGCCTCGGCCGCGTGCACCCCCGGCCCTGGGTCGTGGACGGCCAGGTCGTCCCCCGGCAGATCACTCAGCTGTCGCTGGTCTTCGACCACCGGGTCTGCGACGGCGGCAGCGCGGGCGGGTTCCTCCGGTTCGTCGCCGACGCCGTCGAGAACCCGCTCCCGGCCCTCGCGGACCTCTAGGACGATGGTGCGACCGCGTCAGGCGCCGCGCCGCAGGTTGATCCGGTAGGAGTAGTGCTCGGGCAGGAAGTGGCTGATGGCCAGTTCCACGCCGTTGCCCTCGGTGTCCAGGTAGAGCCGGTCGATGCGGAGCAGCGGATGGCCCGGGGCGCATCCGAGGTCGGCGGCGTGCGTCGCGTTCGCGAGCTCGACGCTGATGCTCTGCTGGGCTTCGGCGATCTCGATGCCCAGCCGGGCGTCGAGCAGCCCGATCACCGTCACCGTGCTGGTGGCGCCGGCGGTGCTCAGCGTGTCGACCGTGGCGAGCTCCCGTCCGATCGCGGGCGGCAGGCAGATCGCCGTGACGCAGAACGGGGTGCCGTCGTGGGAGCGGGTGAGCCGCAGCGCGAACACCGCATCCGATGTCAGGTGGAGCCGGCCCGCGCCGAGCACGTCGATCCGCCGGGCCAGCGGTTCGACGACGCGCATCTCGGTGTCCTCGGACAGCCCCATGAGGTCGTCGACGGTGCCGACGTGCCGGATGTAGCCGTCGGGCCCGGGCCGGGCGAAGGTGCCGCGCCCGGGTACCCGTGCGACGAGGCCCTCCGCGACGAGGTCCTGGAAGGCACGGCGGATCGTCTGCCGGCTCACCCGGTGCGTCGCGGCCAGGTCCGCCTCGGTCGGCAGTGCCCGGCCGTCGGCGTAGACGCCCTGTCGGATGGCGGCCCGCAGCTCGCGGGCGACGAGCTGGTAGCTGGTTTCACCTCGTCCGGGCACGAGAGCCACCACCGTTCGGTCGTCCACGTCCGGTGACAGCCGGACGACGGACAGGTTATGTGACACACCGCGCACGTCAAATCGCATTATTTGGCCATACAAATCGCCAGTAGTGTCGTACGTTCCGGAGGAAGTACTCGCGCTCCTCCTGAGAGGTCGACCCCACGATGCACTGGCTCCAGATCGTCCTGGGTGTCCTGACGGCGGTGATCACGGTCGTGGCCGTGGTGATGGTCGCTCGGACCGTGCGGCACCTGGTGGGCGTGATCCGGCTCGGGCAGCCCGACGGCTCGCGGACCGGCCCGATCGGGCCGCGGTTGCGCACGATGCTGGTGGAGACGCTCGGGCACACCCGCATGCTCAAGTGGAGCCACGTCGGGGTCTTCCACTGGCTGGTGATGGTCGGTTTCGGCGGGCTGTTCCTGGCCCTCGTCGAGGCCTACGGCGAGGTGTGGAACCCGCGGTTCCACCTGCCGCTGATCGGCGAGTGGGGCCCCTACAACCTGCTGGTGGAGGTCCTGGCCGTCGGCACGATCGTCGGCATCCTGCCGCTGATCGCCTACCGGCTCGCCGGGAGCCCACGCCGGCGGGGCCGCGCCTCGCGGTTCTACGGCTCGCACAACGGCCGCGCCGCCTTCGTCGAGGCCGTCGTGCTCGTCGAGGGCCTGGGCATCCTCCTGGTGCGCGCGGCGAAGCACGCGATCGGCGCGTTCGACGTGCCCACGTGGTCCGCCCCGGTCTCGATCGCCCTCGGCTCCGTCCTGCCCGCGAGCCCGGCGCTCGTGAGCGTCTTCGCCACGGTGAAGGTGCTCTCGGCGTCGATCTGGCTGATCGTGCTGGCGCGCACCCCGACGATGGGGGTGGCCTGGCACCGGTTCACGGCGTTCTTCAACATCTACTTCAAGCGTGAGGACTCCGGTCGCAAGGCGCTCGGCGCGGTCAAGCCGATGACGAGCGGCGGCGCCGTCCTCGACCTGGAGGAGGCCGACCCGGACACCGACACGTTCGGCGCCGGCCGGATCGAGGACTTCTCCTGGAAGGCGATGCTCGACTTCACCACCTGCACCGAGTGTGGGCGGTGCCAGTCGCAGTGCCCGGCCTGGAACACCGAGAAGCCGCTGTCGCCCAAGCTCCTGGTCAACGCGCTGCGCGAACACGCCGAGGCGAAGTCGCCCTACCTGCTGGCCGGCGGCCGGATGGACCTGACCGGCGAGGAGATCGGCCTGACCGGCGACGAGGGGCGGGCCCGGCTGGACCTGCTGAGCGAGGCCGCCCGCGCCGAGGCCGGCCGCCCCCTGGTCGGCGGCGCCGAGGTGCTCGGCGTGATCGACCCGGACGTGCTGTGGTCGTGCACCACGTGCGGCGCATGCGTGGAGCAGTGCCCGGTGGACATCGAGCACGTCGACCACATCGTCGACATTCGCCGCCATCAGGTCCTCATCGAGTCCGAGTTCCCCTCGGAGCTCGGAGTGCTGTTCAAGAACCTGGAGAACAAGGGCAACCCCTGGGGGCAGAACGCGAAGCAGCGCCTGGACTGGACCGAGAAGCTCGGCTTCGAGGTGCAGGTGTTCGACGGTGAGCTCGCCCCGGAGGTCGAGTACCTGTTCTGGATCGGCTGCGCGGGCGCGTTCGACGACGGCGCCAAGAAGACCGTGCAGGCCACCGCGGAGCTGCTGCACCGCGCCGGGGTGAACTACGTCGTGCTCGGCCCGGAGGAGACCTGCACCGGCGACCCGGCGCGGCGCTCGGGCAACGAGTTCCTGTTCCAGATGCTCGCGAGGGCCAATGTCGAGGTCCTCGACGCCGTGTTCGAGGGCCGCGAGCCGGGCACCCGCAAGATCGTCACCACCTGCCCGCACTGCCTCAACACCCTCGGGCGGGAGTACCCGCAGCTCGACGGGCACTACGAGGTCGTGCACCACACGCAGCTGCTCAACAAGCTCGTGCGGGAGGGCAGGCTGGTGCCGGTCTCCGCGCCGGACGCGATGACGGACGTGACCTACCACGACCCGTGCTACCTGGGCCGGCACAACGAGGTCTACGAGGAGCCGCGCGCGCTCGTCGGGGCGGCGGGCGCCAGACTCACCGAGATGCCCCGCCACGGCGACCGCTCCATGTGCTGCGGGGCCGGGGGCGCCCGCATGTGGATGGAGGAGCGGGTCGGCAGGCGGATCAACGTGACACGCACGGAGGAGGCGTTGGAGACGCTCGCCGGGACCACCCCCGGTGCGGGCGGGACCATCGCCGTCGGCTGTCCCTTCTGCCGGACGATGCTCGGCGACGGCCTCACGCAGAAGCAGAGCGAGGGCCAGGGCGAGGACGTCCGGGTCCAGGACGTCGCGCAGATGCTCCTCGCCGCCGTCAAGCGCGGCGACGCGCACCCGTCGACGACCGCCGGCCGGGAAGGGCACGGCGACGCGCGAGATCGACACCATGCGGCTTCGTCCCGCGCGTGACCCCCGTCAGGTCCATCTCGCCGGTACGGCACCCTCCAGTTCGAGCAGCCGCCGGGCCGCGAGCTCCGCGTAGACCGCGGCCCCGTCGGGCAGCACCGCGTCGTCGAAGACGGCGAGGGGGGAGTGGTTGTTCGGCGCGGCCGTCCAGTCGACCTCCCGGGGCGCGGCACCGAGGGCGACGAACGCGCCGGGCACCTCGTCCAGGACGCGGGAGAAGTCCTCGGACCCCGTGTAGGGGCGGTCAGACCAGCCCACCCGCTCCTCGCCCAGCACCTCGGCCACGACGCCGACGGCGAACTCGGCCTCGGCGGCATCGTTGACGGTGACGGGGTAGCAATCGGCGTAGTCGACGTCGACGGCGACGCCGTGCGCCGCTGCGACACCCCGGCAGACCTGTACGAAGCCGTCCTTGATCGCCCGGTGCGCCTCCGGGGAGAACGACCGCACGGTGGCCTCGAAGGTGGCCTCGTCGGGGATCACGTTGTGCTGGGTGCCGGCGTGGAACGCCCCCACCGTCACCACCACGGGGTCGAACACGTCGAAGTGCCGGGTCACGAACGTCTGCAGCGCGGGGACCATCTCGCAGGCGGCCGCGATCGGGTCCTTCGCGCGATGCGGCGCGGAGCCGTGGCCGCCCGCGCCGTGCACGACGACCCGGACCGTGTCGGACGCGGCGAGGATCGGCCCCCGCCGCGTGCGGAACGAGCCCGGCGCGAGGCCCGCGGACATCACGTGCAGCCCGTACGCCGCGTCGACCCGGGGCCCGGCCGCGTCGAGCACCCCCTCGGCGATCATCGACGCGGCGCCGTCGTGGCCCTCTTCTCCCGGCTGGAACATGAACACCACGTCGCCGGCGAGCCGGTCGCGGCGCGCGGCCAGCAGGTGCGCCGCCCCGGCGAGCATCGTGGTGTGCAGGTCGTGGCCGCAGGCGTGCATCGCCCCGTCGACCCGCGAGGCGTATCCGACGCCGGTCTTCTCCGCGACCGGCAGCGCGTCCATGTCGCCGCGCAACAGCACGGTGCCGCCCGGGCGGGCGCCCCGCAGCACCGCGGTCACCGACGTGGACGCGGTGCCGGTGCCGACCTCGAGCGGGAGGCCGTCGAGCGCCTCCAGGACCTTCTCCTGCGTGCGGGGCAGGTGCAGGCCGAGCTCGGGTTCCGCGTGCAGCCGGTGCCGCAGCCGGACCAGCTCGTCGCGCATGCCGCGCGCGTCGTCCACGATGCCGCTGCTCACTGGTCCTCTTCCGAGTCGGTCGCGCGGCCGGAACCGCTGGGGCGGGACGCCGCGGCGAAACCTGGCACGCGAGCTGCGACGAAGGTGCCGGCGAGCGCGAGCGCCATCGTGGCGGCGACGTAGTACGGGATGGCGGAGGTGTGGCCTGCGGCGGTGAGGGCCTCGGCGAGCAACGGGAAGGTGCCGCCGAACAATGCGATCGCGCTCGCGCCGACGATGCCGGCCCCGACGGCGCGCACCGCGATCGGGAACAGCAGGCCGCTGAGCACGTTGGTAGTCGCCACGGGCACGGCGACCAGTACGGCGAGCGCGATCGCGACGGTGTGGAAGCCGATCGCCCCGGCCTCCAGCCCGATCATGAGCGGGAGCATGCCGAGGAACAGCGCGAGGTAGGCGCCGCGCAGTACCGGGATCGCGCCGACGCGGTCGGTGAGCATCCCGGCCAGCAGCATCGCGACCAGGGTCACCGCGAAGACTACGGTCATGAACGACGATGCGCTCGCCTGGTCGGCAGCGCCGACGTGCTCCGCGTAGACCGGCAGGTAGACCAGCGAGAAGTAGAACGCCACGGTGCCCCCGACGGACATGAGGAACAGTGCCGCGCAGGCGAGCGGGTGGCGGGTGAAGACCTCGCGCACCGGGGGCCGCTGCGTGCCGTGCGCCGCGGTCTCCTGCTCGTAGGCGTCGCTCTCGGGTGCGCAGCGCCGCACCCACACAGCGGCGACGCCGATCACCGCCGCCAGCACGAAGCCCCAGCGCCAGGCGCCGTCGGCCAGCGCGTCCGCGCCGACCACGGCGTTCAGCACGGTGACCACGCCGAACGACAGCAGCGAGCCGATGATGATCCCGCCGTAGGAGATGCCGCTGAACAGGAAGCGGTGCCGCGGCGGAGCGGTCTCGGTGACGTACGCCGCGACCGTCGGGGTCTCCCCGCCGTATGCCAGGCCCTGCACGAGCCGGGCGACGACCACCAGCACGGCGGCCCAGATGCCGATGTCGTCGCGGGAGGGGATGACGGCGAGCAGCAGGCTCGCGGCGGCGATCACCGACATGCTCAGGGTGAGGCCGAAGCGCCTGCCGCGCTTGTCCGCGAGCCTGCCGATCAGCGCGCTGCCCAGCGGCCGCGCGACGAAGCCGACGGCGAAACCGGCGTAGGCGACGAGCAGGGACGCGGTGCCGCCGCCGGGGAAGAGCTGGGCGGCGAAGAACGGCGCCAGTACGGCGTTACATGTTCCAGTCGAACGACTCGACGACGCTGCCGACGGTGGCTGCGAGGAGCTCGCGCCTCCGCTTCGGTTCTGCAGGCTTCGACGTCGTGCGCGTGGTGGTGGCCGCAATGGATCGAGGCGAGGGCTGCACTGGTCTCCTCTCGAGTGCGCCAAGGGAGCGGGAGTGCGCCGATGGTGCGGGCGTGGCAACTCGACCTGTCCCTGCTTCAGGAAATGGCACATGATGGGCTCCGTGTTGCACGATCCGAAAGGACCGGACGAGCTCGATCTGGCGGTGCTGCATGCCGTGCAGCTCGCTCCGCGCGCTCCGTGGGCGCAGATCGGCCAGGTGCTCGGCATCGACGCCGCCACTGCCGCGCGACGCTGGGCACGCCTCACCGCCGACGGCTCGGCGTGGTTGGCGGCCTACCCGGGCAGCCGCGAGCGGGGCGAGGTCGCGTTCGTCGAGGTGGACTGCGCCACCGACCAGGTCATGCGGGCGGGAACGGCGCTCGCCCGCGATCCGCGGGTCGGCAGCGTCGAGCACGTGACCGGTGGTCGGGACCTGCTCCTCACCGTGTTCACGAGCGGTCTGTCGGCGCTGTCGGACTTCCTGCTGCAGGGCATGGCGCAGATCCCCGGCGTGCTCTCCGCGCGGAGCCAGCTCATGACGCGAACCTTCGTCGAGGGCAGCAAGTGGCAGCTGCGGGCTCTCGAGCCCGCCCAGCGGCGCCGTCTCGGCCGTGCCGACGCCCGCCCCGCCGGGCCGGCCGGCCGGCTCGACGACCGGGACGTGCGCGGTCTGCTGCGGCTGCTGTCCGAGGACGGGCGGATGAGCATCAGCGATCTGGCGGCGCGGTCGGGCGTCAGCCGGGCCACCGCACGGCGGCGCGTCGAGACCGCATTGGCGAACCAGGACCTGATCCTCCGCTGCGACGTCGCCCAGTTCGCTCTCCGGCTGGCCGGTGTCGGCCACGCTGTGGGCGTTCGTGCCACCGGAGGAGCATGCCGAGGCCGCCCGCGCGCTCGCCGGGCTGCCCGAGGCCCGGCTGTCGGTCGGGCTGACCGGTGGCCCGGCGAACCTGCTGGTCTCGCTGTGGTTGCGGAGCCTCGACGACGTGCAGCGGCTCGAGTCCGTTCTGGCCGAACGGCTACCGCGGCTGCGGGTGGTGGACCGCGCGATCGCACTGCGTCACATCAAACGCATGGGGCGACTGCTCGACCCGGCAGGCCACGCCATCGAGCTCGTCCCGCTCGACCCGTGGGCCGGGTGACCCGGCCGCCCCTGTCGGCCCGGGCCGCTCGGTGCCCGCGATCGCCGAACCGGCCGGGGGCCGGGATCCGGAGATGTCAGCGCGCCAGGAAGTCCAGCAGCGCCCGGTTGAACTGCTGCGGGTGGCTGGCGTTGACGCCGTGCGGGCCGCCCTCGATGACGACGAGCTCCGCGCCGGGAATCGCGTCCGCGCTGCGGCGGCCGCTGACCTCGATCGGCACGATCTGGTCACTGTCCCCGTGGATCACCAGCGTCGGTACCTGGATCCGGGCGAGATCGCCCCGGAAGTCGGTGCGTCCGAACGCGGCGATGCAGTCGAGGGTCGCCTTCGGGGACGCGGCGGCCGCGATCGCCAGCATGTACTGCCGCAGTGGCTCGCTGACCAGCACCTTCTTCCCGGTGAGGCCACTGCCGGAGCTGAAGAAGTCCTTCGTGAAGCCGTCGAGGAACGCGAGGCGATCGCCGCGCACGCCCTCCTCGAAGCCGGCGATCGTGGCGTCGTCGAGGCCGCCGTCGGGGTTGTCGTCGCTCCGGTACAGGTACGGGGGCACGGCCGCGGCCAGTACCGCCCGCGAGACCCGGTCGGTGCCACGCGCGCCGAGGTAGCGCGCGACCTCGCCACCGCCCATGGAAAAGCCCACGAGCGCGGCATCGCGGACGTCGAGGTGGTCGAGCAGCGCCGCGAGGTCGGCGGTGAAGGTGTCGTAGTCGTAGCCCGTCCACGGCTGCGACGACTGGCCGAACCCGCGCCGGTCGTAGGTGATCACGCGGTGCCCGGCCTCGACGAGGACCGGGACCTGCGCCTCCCAGGAGCGACCCGAGAGCGGCCAGCCGTGGATCAGCACCACGGGGCGGCCGGTGGCCTGGTCGGTGTAGTGCAGCTCGACCGGGGTGGCGCCGTCGGTTCCGACGGTGAGTGTGGGCATGCGCGCCGCTCCTCGAGATTTCGACGATGATCTATCGCGGGTGATCGTATAGGGCGCTACTCAATTTCGCAGGGGTCGGGCGGTGCTGGCGTTCTCCCGTGCGGCCCCGTGTCGTCGCTGCGCAGTCCCCGGGGCGGCCCGACGTAGGGTGGGCGGATGGCGGACGCGCGCGAGACGGAGCCCGGGGCGGCGCAGTTGCTCCTGGAGCAGCAGCTGTGCTTCGGCCTGTACTCCGCGTCGCGGGCGATGACCGCGCGCTACCGGCCGCTGCTGGCCGCGATCGGGCTCACCTACAGCCAGTACCTGGTGATGCTCGTGCTGTGGGAGTCGGGCGCGGTCGGTCTCAAGGCGCTGCGTGAGCGGCTGCACCTGGACTCGGCGACCCTGTCGCCCCTGCTGCAACGCCTCGAGCAGCGAGGGCTGATCACCCGCCGACGGCCCTCGCACGACGAGCGCACCCTGGAGATCTCGTGCACCGCCGCGGGTCACCTCCTGTACGAGCGCGCGGTCACCGCCCAGGCGTCCGTCGAACGCGCGACCGGGCTCGACCCGCGCGAGCTCGCGGCGCTGCGCGACGACCTGCACCGGCTCGCCGCGCGCCTCGACGCCGTCGAGAGCGGGGAGGCCGAGCCCGCTCAGGCGGCGGCGACCACCGTCGAGCGGTAGCTCTCGATGATGCCCATGAACTCGTCGATCTCCCGCACCGGCACCCCGAGGTAGCTCAGCGTCGCCTTGATCTCCAGGGCGACCACGTCGAAGTCGTGCTGGCTGACGTCGAGGTCCGCGTGGACAGCAGCCATGTCCCGCCCCGGGTAGCACGCCGGCCCGCCGGTCTGCTGGATGGACCAGGCCGTGACGAGGAACTTGAACCCGGCGTGCCCCCGCTTCTCGTGGAACGCCGCCACGGCCGGGTTCGCGTTGGCCGACGCGTTGTCGTACAGCCGGTCGACTAGGACGTCCACCGCTGCCGCGATGGCGTACGTCCCGCCGAGTCGTTCGTACAGGGTCGCCTCGGCCATGTGCTCCTCCGGCTGCTCGTGGTGGCGGGCCTCGTCGAAGCCTGCCTTGTGTGATACGGACCACTGTCCGGGTTCTATTGCGCACACGTCAATAGCGCGCGATAAAAGTGCGGCAGCGTCGCCGCAACCCGGTCGCATGGATGTGCGGTGCGGTGCGGTTCGCGAGTCGGGCCACGCAGTAGGCGGCGTCGGCTCACGGCGCGGCGTCGGGCCGGACGAAGCGGGTATCCCTCGCGTAACGCTCCTACCAGGGCTGTCGACCAACTCCGACAAGCGCGGGCGGCGGGACGGAGGCGCGATGGACAGGACGGACCGACGCGACGGCTGTCGCTTCAGCGTGGTGCGCCGAGGGCTCGACGCGGGGGAGGTCGACGATCACCTCCGCCTCGTCGAGGTCGAGATGACGATCATGGCGGCCGATCGGGACGCCGCACTCGCCCGGTCCGCCGCCGTGCAGCGGGAGCTGGAGACCGCACGGTCGGAGATCGAACGCCTGCGCGGCGTACTCCGCACGCTGTCCTGTCCGCAGGACAGCGTGTCGACCATGAGTGACCGGCTGGAGCTCCTGCTGCGGCTGGCGCACGAGGAGTCCGGCGCGATGCAGGCCGAGGCAGCGCGGTACGCCGCCGCGCTCATCGGCGAGGCGGAGGAGACCCTGCCGGCCGCCTCCGGCGCCGACCCGGATCTGCGGGAAGGGCTCGGGGCTGCCACATCGTCCACACGGCGCGCCTCGCGTGCGATGACGTCGACCGGAGAACCCGACCCGGTCGCGGCGGCCCGCGTGGAGGCCGAGCGGCTGCTCCGGGAGGCCGCCGCGAAGCGGGCGCGGCTCGACGAGGCCGCCATCGCCGCGCGCGCCGCCGCGGAGGAGGAGTTCCACCGCTCGATCAGCTTCCGGTGCCGCGCTGTCGTGGCCCGACTCGCCCGGCTCCAGGCCGACAACCTCCGCACCGTCGAGCAGCGGCTCGCCAACGCCGACGAGCAGATCCGCGGCCGGCTCGACGCCGCCCGCGCGGAGGTGCGCCGGATCGTCGGCGAGGCCCGGCGGGAGGTCGACGAGCTGCACGCGCTGCGCGACTCCCTCCGGCAGCAGCTCGCCGCCGTCGACCTCCGCCTGCGCCGGGACCCCGTCCCGGACGACGCGGCGCCGTACTCGTAGCGCGGTCACACGGCCAGGCGCTGCTCCGGCCTCAGGCCGCCGCCGCCTGCTCGTCGGGGTCGGCGGCCAGCAGGAACTCCTGCAGCCCGGCGAGGTCGTCGGTGTTGATGTGGTCGACGCCGGCGGCCACCAGCTCGGTCCACAGCGCCTCGCGGGCCTCGCCCGGCCGGTCGGGGGTCGCCCAGAACCGCACCCGGTACCCGTTCGCGTGCGCCGTCGTGACGATCGAGCGCAGCTTCTCGCGCTCGGCCGCCGGCATCGGCCCGGCGCCCGTCCAGGTGAAGTGCTTGGTCCAGTTGTCGCTGACCAGTGGCATGAGCGTCGCCGGCCGTCCGGAGTGCAGGTCCGACAGCCGCCCGTCGTACCCGGCGAATCGGGTGCGCTGGGCCGCCATCTCGGCGAGGGGCCGGTTGCCGCTGATGACCGCGGTGACCGCCCGCTCCTTGATCGTGCCGTCGGTCCAGCGCGTCATCAGCTGCGGGTAGGCGCTCAGCGCCTCGTCGAGCGCGGCGTAGGTGGCCGGGCCGTCGCTCTTGATGTCGATGAGCAGTTGGAGCGACCCGTCCCAGCCGCGGTACACCGAGCCCCCGTTGTGGGCGAACCGTTCGGCGAGCGGGTCCAGGTACAGCGCCTGCAGCGTGCCGCCGGGGCGGGTGTCCTCGAGGTCGTGCGCGACCCGGAGCTCGCCGTCCACGAGCCACACGTCCGCCTCGACGCTGGTGAACCCGAAGCTCAGGGCGTCGGCGAGGGGGCGGGTGTGCTCGTAGTCGTTGTGGGCGTGGGCGCGTGCGAGCGGTTCGACGTCCGACGCCGGCGGAGCCGCCGCTGCGGGCGCCA
Organism: Pseudonocardia nigra; assembly: GCF_019396355.1. GTDB lineage: Bacteria > Actinomycetota > Actinomycetes > Mycobacteriales > Pseudonocardiaceae > Pseudonocardia > Pseudonocardia nigra. The sequence continues at coordinate 108,813 of NZ_JAHKRK010000001.1, read as the reverse complement.
CCGCGAGGGCCATGACGGTCGTGACCACGCCGAGCGCGGCCGCCACTCTTCCGAGGTAACTCACGTGGGGAGGTTGCATGTGTTGTGCAACTGGTCCGCGCCCGGATCGTGACGTCCGCGTGAACGGGGAGCGTCGATCGATCGCCGGGCGATGACATGCCCCGGCCGTCCGGATGCGCGCGCGATCGGTGCATGCTCCGACGCGATCGGGGGAACGGGACATGTCGTGACGTCTGACGACTCTGTCCCGGCGAGGCACGAGCCGCATCTCGTCGCCGGTCGGTACGTCCTCGGCCCGGTGATCGGGATCGGCTCGTCGGCCGAGGTGTACCGCGCGCACGACCTGCAGAGCGACAGCACGGTGGCGGTGAAGTACTTCCACCCGGGCACGTCGGCGCGGGACCTGCTCCAGTACCGCCGCGAGATGGACGCGCTCACCTGCCTGGACCATCGCGGGCTCGTGGGACTGCACGGCGGGGGCACCGACGCCGGGCGCGCCTTCGTGGTCACCGAGTTCGTGGACGGTCCCACGCTCGCGGAGCAGATCCGGTCCGGCCCGCCCCTGGAGCCCGACGCCGTGCGGCAGCTCGGCGAGCACCTCGCCGATGCGCTCGCGCACGTGCACGCGGCCGGCATCGTGCACCGGGACGTGAAACCGAGCAATGTGCTGCTCGGCGACGGCACCCGGCCCCGGCTCGCGGACTTCGGCATCTCCCGTGCGCTGGACGACACCGTCGCCACGGCGACGGGGCACGTCGTCGGGACGGCCGCCTACCTCGCCCCGGAGCAGGTGCTCGGCAGGCCGGTGGGCCAGGCGGCGGACGTCTACGCGCTGGGGCTGGTGCTGCTGGAGGCCCTCACGGGCCGCCGGGAGTACCCGGGTGTCGCGGTGGAGTCGGCGATGGCGCGCCTGCACCGCCCGCCCGAGATCCCCGACGACGGCGGCCGGCTGGGCGAGGTGCTGCGCGCCATGACCCGGGAGGACCCGCACCACCGGCCCAGCGCCGCCGCGGTCGCCGCCTCCCTGGCCGCGCACCGCGCGCCGTTCCCGGCGCCCGTGCCGGGCCCGTTCCAGCGGCGGTGGCGCCCCGGCCGTGCCGGGAACGCGGTGGCCGCGGGCGCAGCGCTGGTCGCTGCGGTCACCGTGGGAGGTGTGGCGCTGTCCGGGGCCGGGCTTCCGGACAGCGGGCGGTCGACCGTGACGGCCGGCACCGCACCCGAGACCCGTGCTCCCGGCGACCCGAGCAGCCCGCCCGTCGTACCCGCTCCGGCGAGCCCTGATGTCCCGGCCCCGGCCCCTCCGGCGGCCCCGCCGAACGGCCCCCATCCGGTCGGCTCGGCCGGTGACGCTGCTGCGAACACTGCGGGTCAGGCCGTCGCCGAGGCGGTCGACGACGCAGGCGTCCACGTTCCGGCCGGTGACGACGCCGCCTCGGCTGATCCGGGGAGCGACAACGGCGACCACCGCGACCGTCTCGAGGTGCCCGATCCCCAGCGCGGACAGCTCGTTGCGACCGACGGAACGCCGGGCGAGGCGGAGCACCAGCACGTGGCCGGTGAGGACGGGAACGACGACCGGAACGGTGAGGACGGCGGGGACGGCCGGGACGGTGAGGACGGCCGGGACGGTGAGGACGGCGGCGACGGCCGGGATGGTGAGGACGGCCGGGACGGCGGGGACGGCGGGGACGGCCGGGACGGCCGGGACGGCGAGGACGGGACCGGCGCTCGAGACGACCGTGGAGCGGCTGCCGATCCCGACCGCGACCGCGCAGAGGCGTTCGGAGGAGCCGGGGCGGCCGGGCCGGGCCGGGCCGCCGGCGGGAGCGCCGGGGGAGAGGGACGCGGCTGAGGCGGCCGGGCCTCGACGCGACCGAGCAGCGCCCGCGCCCGCCCCGGTTGGCGGCGAAGGTGTCGAGGACGCGGCGTACGACCGTGCGAGCGAGCGGACGACGGCATCCCTGGCGGGGAACGGCGGGAGTTGATCCACATGGCGGAGCAGCGGTTCCGCAAGGGCGACGAGGTGACCTGGCGCAGCCACGGTGGCACGGCGGAGGGCGAGGTGGTCGAGGAGATCACCGAGGACACCGAGGCCGGCGGCCGTACGGTCCGCGCCTCCGAGGATCACCCGCAGTACCGGGTGCGCAGCCACAAGAGCGGCCGGGGAAGAAGTGATGGTTGCCGCAGGGCCAATTGGGGCCTTGCTCGGGTGCTGGCGAGCCGTAACCATTTCGACACGCAGGACAGAGCGTATGAGGGGAGCAAGCGATGGCCGGCATTCGAGTCCAGGAGCATGGACACCCCCGACGAGACGCGAACTCCTGACAAGACCATGGTGAGCGTCGTGCACCTCGGGCAGGCCACGGTCGCGCGGTTGACCGTGCAGCCTGGCTGGCGGTGGTCGGAGTGCATCAAGCCGGTGGTTGGTACCGAGAGCTGTCAGGCTGCGCATCTCGGCTACGTGGTCTCGGGGAGGATCCACATCGCCTCCAACGACGGCTCGGAGCTCGATCTTGGTCCCGGTGACGCGTACCGCCTCGACCCGGGGCATGACGCGTGGGTGCTCGGCGATGAGCCCTTCGTGGCGCTCGAGTTCGAGAGCAAGACCGCCGAGACGTACGCCAAGGGCTGAAGCACCCCGCGTAGTCCCTTCCCGAACGGCGCATCCCTCTTGGCCCCCGTTCTCGGTCAAGTCGTCTGCGGGCTGTGCCGCGACCTCGTTCGGCTCGAACACCCGCGCCGGGCCGAGCGCTGCAGCGACGAGCGCAGCCAACGGCTTACGGAGGGGCCAGAAAGGGATGAACCGGATGGACACCATCGAAGAGCCGTTCGAGGACGCGCGACGGGCGATCGGGCAACGACTGGACGAGATCCTCGCTGCCGTGGACGCCGGTGAGCTGGACCGCCTCGCCGGCTTCCATCTCAACAGCCCCAAGTTCACGAAGTTCAACGACGCCGCTCCCTTGGAGCGGCAGGACTTCGCCGCGGCCATGGAATCCGAGGCGGCGGAGTTCTCCGCACTCGAGTCCATCCGGAGCGACATCCGGGACCTGCGGATCGACGTCTTCGGCCCGGTCGCGGTCGTCACCGGCATGTACGCGTACCAGGCTGTGGCCGACGGCGAGGCGCTCACCGGCGAGATACGCGCCAGCCTTGTGATGGTGGACGATCACGGCGAGTGGAAGATTGCCCACGAGCATCTGTCCACCCTCACCTAACGACGGAACTCCGCCGTCGCCCGCGCAGGGCTCCGGCCGGGGGACCTGCTCCCCCCGCCGGAGCCGTGGCCGCGGGCCGGCGTCAGGCGGCGCCGAGGAGCTGGGCGGGCTTGGCGAGGATGCCGGGGAGCTGCTGGCCGGGCCGCTGCTGTTCCCCGTGGACGGCGTTGAGCACGCCGATACCGGCGGTGAGTGCGGGGATCACCCACTGGCAGACCTTGAGCTGCTGCTGGGCCTTGGCGACCTCGGGCGGGGTGTCGGCGGCGGGGTCGGTGCCGCCCTCGACGGGCACGCCGTCGGCCTGTTCCAGCTTCTTGCCCAGCGCCCGGCTGTAGGCGGTGACGCCGAGCGCGGCCGCGGTGAGGGCGGTCTTGGCGACGGTGGAGGCACCCACGCCGCGCTGGGTGGCGACCCGGCCCTTGTTGGCCAGCAGCAGGCCGATGGCGCCGACCAGGTGCACGCCGATCGCGGCCAGGTTCACCGGCGTCCACCGGGCCCAGCCCGCATTGGCCACGTGCAGCCGCTGCCGGGCGTCGCCGAGGTCGGCGGCGGCGCCGTTGATGCCCACGGCACCGGCGCTCGGGCGACAAGATCGGCCGGGTCGGTCAGGTGTACTACGACGACGACACCGACCAGCCCAAGTGGATCACGGTGCAGACCGGGCTGTTCGGGACCCACGAGAGCTTCGTGCCGCTACAGGGCGCCGAGCTCGGCGGTGACCGCGTCACCGTGGCGTACGAGAAGGCCGCGGTGAAGGACGCGCCGCGGATCGCGCAGGACGGCCACCTCTCGCCGGAGGAGGAGGCGCAGCTGTACCGCCACTACGGGTTCGATCACGGCGCGGCCGGCGGGCCTGCTGCGGGTGGGCGCGAGAGCGTCGTCCCCGAGGGCGTGGGGCGGACCGGCGGCCGGCACGAGCTCGCGGACGAGCGCGGCACCGCGCGAGGCCACGACGTCTCGGGCCCGAATACCGACGACGCCATGACCAGGTCGGAGGAGGAGCTACGGGTGGGTACCGAGACCCGTGAGGCGGGTCGGGCCCGGTTGCGCAAGCACGTGGTGACCGAGCACCAGCAGGTGAACGTGCCGGTGTCGCACGAGGAGGTGCGGGTCGAGCGGGAGCGGATCACCGATGCGAACCGGGGCGCGGCGACGGACGGCCCGGCGATCTCCGAGGAGGAGCACGAGGTGACGTTGCACGCCGAGCGTCCGGTGGTGGACACCGAGGCGCATCCGGTCGAGCGGGTTCGGCTCGGGACCGAGACGGTGACCGAGCAGGAGACGGTGGGCGGCGAGGTCCGCAAGGAGGAGATCGAGGTCGACGACGCCACCCGCGACCGGCGCCGCGACTGACGGTGACCCGGTGGGCGCCCCCGGTCCCGTCCGGGGGCGCCGACGCCGTCCTACGTCTCGACACCCGGGGTGGGCTCGTGGCCGGGGCGCCCGTGACTGCGCCTGCGCTGCTTCATCTCGGCCTCGAACACGTGCCTGCGGCCCTGCATCGTGGCGTTCCGCACCCGTTCCTCCACCGCGCGGAACGTGGCGTAGTAGCCCTCGTCGAACTCCTCGACGATCTGGAACGTCCAGCGGCCGGCGAGGACGTTCGCCCCGAGCAGCTCGTCCTGCACCTCTCGGGCGAGGTCCGGGTGCCCGGCGTTCCGCAGCCCCGCGACGACGTCGTCGAGCAGCAGGTCGGCGTGCCCGATGAGCTGGTGGAACGCGTAGAGGTGGCCGCGGACGCGCTCGATGTACTCCAGCGCCTCCGACAGCTTGCCGTTGGCCTCGACGAGTTCGTCGCCGACGCCATCGGGCCGGGAGTGGTCGTCGTCGACGGATCGGGGATCGTGCTGCACGCTCGCTCGTACCCGGATGCGGCGGCCGGCAAGCGCGACGACGAGGCGACGGACGCCGGCGGGTGCCGTCAGGCCCGCGCGGAAGTGCCGGGGCGACCGCCGGGGACGGTCGCTGCCGTGACGGCGTCGGTGGCGCCGCGCAGGGTCGTGACCCGCACGACGGTGCCCGGGAGCCGCACCTCGTCCCAGCCGGGGCCCGCGGCGATCGTGGTCCCGGCCAGGGGGGCCAGCTTGCGCAGCAGCCCGGTCCGGGCGGTGCGGCGCGCCTGCGACCAGACCACCACCACAGCCGGGCGGATCCGGTCCGCCGCGGCGACCAGCACCGGGGTGGGCACGGATGGCCCGAGCATGTTCGCCGGGGTGCGGCGCTCGGTGAGCACGGCGTGCAGGGCTTCCAGGCCGATGGTGTGCCGCTCACCCTCGGGACAGGCCAGCAGCGCGCGCTGGGCCCGGGACGCCGAGTTCGTCGGCCCGGCGGCGAGGTGCAGGCCGGCGATGATCGCCCAGGACAGCAGCAGCACGGCGTCCACACAGTCGCCGGCCGGCGTCACCCGGCGCCCGAGCGCGGTCAGGGCGGGCACGCACAGCTCGTTCCAGGTCGTCTCGAGGCCGTGGGTCGCGAAGTCGTCGTCGAGGACGTGCCGCAGGGTCTCCGCGTCCAGGCGCGGCGCGCACGAGCCCGTGCACCGACTCCGCCGCGATCCCGTCCGCGAGCGGCTCGGGTGCCTCCTCGGCGGGCGGCGCGCCACCGCGCCCGCGGTCCACACGATAGGTGGTTCGGCGTCCTCGGCTAGGTCCCCCATGCCGTCATCCTCCCCTCCACAGCCGCCCACAGCGACGGCACAGCCGAGGCACAGGTCCCGTCTCTAGCGTCGAGCGGGAAGTCGCGGACGGCATCGGAGAAGCACGTGAAGCGTGAGCAGCACGATCGGGAGTCGACGTACGAGGGCCGGCCGTTGGCCCGGCCGGACGAGGAGGTCGTGGACCAAGGGCTGGGTTTCGACGTCGGGACCCTGATGAACCGGCGGCGGCTGCTGCGGGCGCTGGGCCTGGGCGCGGTGACCGCCGGCCTGGCGGCCTGCGGCGCCAACGCGGGCGGCGCCACCCCGTCGAGCGCCACGGCGTCGACGGGAAGCGCCTCGGGGGAGATCCCCGACGAGACGGCCGGCCCGTACCCGGGGGACGGGTCCAACGGGCCCGACGTGCTGTCGCAGAGCGGGATCGTGCGCAGCGACATCCGATCGAGCTTCGGAGAGGCGAGCGGTACGGCCGACGGCGTGCCGATGACGCTCGAGCTGGTGGTCACCGACCTCGCGAACGGCGGAGTCCCGTTCGCCGGGGTGGCGGTCTACGTCTGGCACTGCGACCGCGACGGCGGGTACTCCATGTACTCGCAGGGCGTGGAGGACCAGAACTACCTGCGCGGTGTCCAGATCGCGGACGCGGACGGGCGGGTGCGCTTCACGAGCGTCTTCCCGGCCTGTTACCCCGGGCGCTGGCCGCACGTCCACTTCGAGGTCTACCCGGACCAGGCGGGCATCACGGAGGCGTCGAACGCCATCGCGACCTCGCAGGTCGCGCTTGCGGCCGATGCCTGTGCGCAGGTGTACGCCCAGGAGGGTTACGAGGCCTCGGTCGGGAACCTGGCGGAGGTCAGCCTCCGGGACGACAACGTCTTCGGCGACGACGGCGGCGCGAGCCAGCTCGCCACCGTGACCGGTGACGTCATCCGCGGCTACACCGTCGGTCTCGTCGCCGCTGTCGACACCACGACCACCCCGAGCGCAGGACAGCGGCCCGGCCGGCCGTGAGTGCGGAACGTCCCTGCAACGACGCTGCGCACTCACGACCGGTCTCCGTCAGCTGAACGGCCCGTTGAGCAGGCCGCCCGCAGGCCCCTCGATGTAGCGGTAGTCGAACTCCGGGAACTCGCTCTCGAGCCCTTCCGCGCCGGTCGGTTCCTCCCCGTCGACGGCGTCGAGGAACGAGGCCTGGGCGTTCGCGACGGTCGCGGCGCCGGCGCTCACGGCCTGCTCCAGGTCGCTCGTCGAGTGCTCGGGGGCTTCGGCGGCCGAGGCGGTGCCCGCCGCGGCGAACGGCAGGACGGCCCCGCCGAGCAGCATCGTGCCGAGAAGGCGCTTCCTCATCGGGATCTCCTCACATGTTCTCCGCGCCGGCCTTGATGGCCTCGCGGATGCGGTTGTAGGTGCCGCAACGGCAGATGTTGCGGATCTCCTCGATGGCGTCGTCGTCGACGTCACGGCCCTCGGCCATGCACTGGCGGACCTTCGCGACCGCGGCCATGATCTGGCCGGGCTGGCAGTAGCCGCACTGCGGCACGTCGCGGTCGATCCAGGCCTGCTGCATCGGGTGCAGCTCGTCGCCGTCGGCCAGCCCCTCGATGGTGGTGATCTCGTCGGACTCGGAGGCGTCGGAGACCGGCACGGAGCAGGGGTTGAAGGCCTTGCCGTTGATGTGGGACGTGCAGGCCTTGCAGACGTTGATCCCGCAGCCGTACTTGGGGCCGGTGACCCCCAGCAGGTCCCGGATGACCCAGAGCAGGCGCACGTCGTCCTCGGTGTCCACCGAGACGCGCTCGCCGTTGAGCGTGAAGGTGTGGGTGGGCATGGCGTGCTCCTCAATAGGTGTACTTCAGGCCGTCGGTCGGCGACGGGGGGATCGGCGGCACGGTCGGCTTGGGCTCGAACGGGAACGGGTCCTTGTGGTTGATCGGGAAGTACTCCGGCACCTTCCCGGTCGCGCGCACGTAGGCGTTGGCGATCGCACCGCACGGTGCGGCGACGCCGAACTCGCCCGCGCCGCCGGGCTCGTCCGCCCCCGAGTCCACGATGATGATGTTCATCTCCGGCGGGGTGTTCCACTGCCGCGTGTAGAAGTAGTTGTCCCAGCTGGCCTCGACGAAGTGGCCGTCGGTCAGGTGCAGGCTCGAGCTGAGGATCAGCGCGATCGCATCGTTGATGCCGCCCATCATCTGCGCTTCCAGGCCCCGGGGGTTGATCACCAGCCCGACGTCGACGGCGAGGGTCGCCTTCGTCACCCGCGGGCCCGTCACCGCCTCGCGGATCCTCCGGTTCACCGTCTCCGGCCGGCAGTCGATCTCCACCAGTGCCGCGCACACGCCCTTGTACTCGGTGTGGATGCCGAGGCCCTGGGCGGTGCCCCGCGCCATCGAGCGGCCCCAGTCACCCTCCCCGGCGACCGCGTCCAGGACCGCACGCAGCCGGTCGGTCTTGAGGAACTCGCGGCGGAACTCGTAGGGGTCCTTGCCCATCCGCTCGGCGATGCGGTCGACCATCAGCTCGCGCGCCGTCGCCACGTTGGGCGAGTAGATGTTGCGCATGCTCGCGGTGTTGAACCGCATGTCGACCTCGTTGAGCAGCCGGGTCGACACCCCGAAGTGGTAGGGCGTGACCTGGGTCAGCTCGAACACACTCTCCGAGAGCGTGAGGTTCCCCAGCGGCACCTTCACGGCCGCCGCGCTGATCGGCTCGCCGAGGCCCGGGTTGATCTCGGTCGCGACGCTGGTGTGCCGCTGCTCGTAGCTCAGCACCGCGTCGCCGCCGATCTGGGCCCGCACGCGCGCGGTGGACATCGGGTGCACCCGGCCCTGCCGGGAGTCGTCGGCCCGGGTCCACATCAGCTTGACCGGCTTGCCCATCACCTTCGACACCTCGGCGGCCTCGAGCGCGGCGTCGAAGAACAGCTTGCGCCCGAACGACCCGCCGCCCTCGGTGACGTGCACCGTGACGGCGTTCTGCGGAAGGCCGACCTTCCGCGCGATCTCCGCCTGCGCGGCGATGGGGTTCTTCATCGCCCCCCAGATCTCCGCGCGGTCGCGCCGGACGTCGGCGATCGCCGAGTTGGTCTCCAGGGAGCTGTTGGAGGCGAAGTAGAAGGTGAACGCGCCCTCGACGGTGTCACCGACCCCCGCGGGGACGGCCAGCGGCAGCTCGGCGGCCCTGAGCTTCTCCAGGACCGACTCGTCGTCCTCGCCCGCGACCGTGCCGGGGTTCCAGTCGACGCGCAGCGCGTTGACCCCGTCGATCGCCTGCCCGAACGTGACCGCGCGGACCGCGACACCGGTGGAGACGACCTCCACGTCGGTGACACCCGGCATGTTCCGGACCTCGGAGAGGTTCGCGACCCGCTTCGGCGTGCCGTTGAGGTCGGGTGCCCGGCAGATGACGGTCGGGAGCGCCCCGGGGATCTTCAGGTCGGTGGCGAAGTTCTTCCGGCCCGTGACGATCGCGCGCGCGTCCGTCTTGTTCTGGGGCTTCCCGATGACCCGGAATTCCTCCTGGGGCTTGAGGACGACCTCCACCTGCTCGTGCGTGGCGCTGGCGGCCCGCTCCGTCAGCTCCGAGAACGGGAGCGCGGTGCCGCCGGCCCCGCTGATCACGCCGCCGCGGCTGGTGAGCGTGCGGACGTCCTGGTCGAGGATCTGGGCGGCGGCGGCGAGCAGCCGGCCCTTCGCGAGCGCGGCCGCGACCCGGATCGGCGTGTAGGTGGTGAACGTCGTGCTCGACCCGCCGGTGAGCTGGTTGAACACCAGTTCCGGCCGGGCGTCGGCGAGGGTGACACGCACCTGCTCGACCTCGAGGTCCATCTCCTCGGAGATGATCATCTGGGTGGAGGTGATGATGCCCTGGCCGTTGTCGGAGCGGGGCAGCGCGAACGACACCGTGCCGTCGCGGTTCACCTCGATCCGGATCAGGTTCGCGGTGGGCCGCGCCGCGTCGCGCAGCGCGTCGAGCAGGTCGTAGACCTCGGGGGTCTGCGGCGCGGACGGGATCGCCGCGGCCGAGGCCGACGAGCCGCCGAACACGGACTGGCGGGTGACCTCGGCCGCGACGACGAGCGTGGGGGCGGCGATGAGGTAGCCGAGGAAGCGCCGTCGGCTGGTGTCCTTGCCGAGCAAGCCGGCTCTCGGTGCGGGGGCGACGCGGTGCTGGGCCATCGGAGTCCTCTTCATCGGGAACTGACCGAAGCGGCAACGGGGAGCGAGCCGTCCGGTGTGCTCAGCCGAGGAACGAGTACGGTGTTCTACAGATACGCGGCGCAGCACCCTGCGCGTGTAGCATCTCGAACGGGAGGTCGCCGTTCGTCGACCGCCGTGGCCCCGTGAGCAGGGGCGATGCCCGGCTGCCCGGGCCGGCGGCAGTGGTGAGCCGGGCGTGTCCGCTTCCGAAGTTCACGCTGACGGGTGAAGATCAGTTCACCATCCCACGGACCGATGCGGTGCGGGCAGGCAACCCGTGACCGTGGGTGTCGCAGGAGGTGGCGCAGCGCCGAGCGGCCGCTGTGGAACGATGACCGCGGCCCACATCACGTCCGGGAGCGCGCCACGAACCGCCGTCAGCTCGAATACTTCCTGGCCGTCGCGGAGCACGGCAGCCTCTCGCGGGCTGCCCGGCTGACCAAGGTCGCGCAGCCGTCGCTGTCCCAGGCGATCGCCGGGCTGGAGCAGTCGGTCGGCATGCAGCTTTTCCGGCGCACACCGAGCGGTGTGGAGCTGACCAGCGCCGGGGAGGCCCTGCTCGGGCCGGCCACCCAGGTGATCCGGAGCTTCGGTGCGGCCACCGCAGCACTCGACGCGCTGCGGGGCATGACGTCGGGGAAGCTGCAGCTCGTCAGCCCGCCCACCCTCGCGCAGGATCCGCTCGCCCGACTCCTCGGCGCCTACCGGCTGGCCCACCCCGGGATCTTCATCACCGTCCGGCGGCCACGCCGGGGTGCAGGGTCCGTCGAACAGGTCCTGGACGGTCAGGCCGAGATCGCTCTGACGGTGGAGGGTGCGGAGCCTCGCGGCCTGGTCGCGGAGCCCTTTCTGGAGCAGGTGCTCAACGCGATCCTGCCCGAGGACAGCCCGGTGGGCGACGACCCGACGATCGAGGAGATCCTCGCCGCCGGGCTGGTCGTGACGCCGCGTGGCGGGCTCACGCGCGGCATCCTCGAGGCGCACGTCGGCGAGGAGCGGGTCCGCGACGCGGTCGCGGTCGAGACCGACCATCAGGGCTCGCTCATCCCGCTCGCGCTCGCGGGGGCCGGCGCGTCGTTCGTGCCCGAGTCGCAGGCCGTCGAGGCCACTGCGCTCGGGGTGCGTGCGGTGCGGACGCGGCCGCTGCTGACGCGCCGCCTCGTCCTCGCCTACCGGGACGGGTGGCTCTCGCCTGCCGGAACGGCCTTCCTCGAACTGGCCCGCCGGGCCTGCGCCGAGGCATCGACGGGTGATCACGATGGTTGACCCGCCCGCCCACGCCAGAGGTCTCGGCGATCCGCGGATCGAACGCCGGCACCTGGAGTACTTCATCGCGGTCAGCGAGTGCGGGGGGTTCAAAGCCGCCGGGGAGCGGCTCTTCGTGGCCGCGTCCGGGATCGCGCAGGGGATCCGCCAGCTCGAGCACTACCTGGGGGTGACCCTGTTCGAGCGGTCGCGGCTCGGGTCGCGGCTCACCCCGGAGGGCCGCGCCGTCGTCGGTCCGGCCCACCGCGCCCTGCGGGCGTTCGATCTGGTGGTCGCCGCGGCCTCGGAGGTTGCCGGGCTGTCGACGGGAACGCTCGACACCATCTCCACCCCCTCGCTCGCCCAGGAGCCGCTGTCGACGCTGATCGGCGTGTTCCGTCGCCGGCACCCCGGGGTGCGCGTGCGGCTCACGGCGCCGGCCGCGCAGTTCGTCTCCGAGATCACGGCGTCGATCGTCGAGGGGGAGAACGAGATCGGCGTCACCGAACACCCGGGTGGCGCCGTCGACGGCATCCGGATCACCCCCATGTACACGGGCGAGATCTGGGCGGTGTGCCCGCCGGGCACGACGGGGATGGCCGAGCGGATCCCGCGGTCCCGGCTCGTCGAGCTCGGCATCATCGTCGCCCCGTACTGGGAGAGCTCGGACCTCTACCGGCAGCTCCGGGCGACGTGCCCGGAGATCGACGACGCCATCGTCATACGCACCGAGCACCGCGACTCGTTCATCTCGCTCGCGATGGCCGGGGCGGGTGCCGTCCTCACGGACACCGTACAGGCCCGCCGCGCCGCGATGCGCGGCGCAATCGTCGCGCGGCTCGACCCGCCGCTGACCCGGGACGTCGTCGTGGTCTGCCGCGACTCCCACCTCTCGCCCGCAGCGGCGGCGTTCCTCGAGCTGTGCCGGGACTCCGGCTCGTTGGAGTAGCCGCGGGCTCGACCTATAGGCGACCCCTATGGCAAGGACCGTTGACAGCTGTTTGACCGGAGATGTCGCGTGGGCTGGACTTGCGGCGTCCCACGACGGGCCATTGCGACGGAGAGGTCGTCCATCGGTGTCAGCGCAGACAGCCGGGCCACTGGCCGGCGTGAGGGTGATCGAGTTCGGGCAGTACATCGCCGTTCCCGGCGCCGCCCAGATCCTCGCCGACCAGGGCGCCACGGTGATCAAGTTGGAGCCCCCGTCCGGCGAACCCAGCCGGGCCCTGCCCGGCTACGGCTTGGCGATGTTCCAGGCCTACAACCGCGGCAAGCGGATGGTCACGATCGACCTCAAGACCGCGGCCGGGCGCGCGGCCGCCGAGGCGCTCGTCCTGGACGCGGACGTCGTGCTGAGCAACCTGCGGCCGGGTGCGATGCAGGCGTACGGCCTCGGGGCGCGCGAGCTGCGGGCGGCCCGCCCGGAGCTGATCTGCGTGGAGCTCACCGGCTTCGGAGACTCCGACGGCACGGTGCGCCGCCCCGGTCTCGACATCGCCGCCCAGGCGGAGTCCGGGATCATGTGGGTCACCGGCCCGGCGGGGGACGAGCCGCAGCGCGTGGGGTTCCCGGTCGTCGACGCGGCCTCCGCCGCCGTGATCGCCCAGGCCGTCACCGCCGCCCTCGTCGGGCGGGGGCGCACCGGCGAGGGCGCCGAGATCCGGGTGAGCCTGCTCGACGTCGCCATCTCGCTCCAGGCCCCGAACTGGATGGAGTACGCCCTCACCGGCGTGCCGCCCCGCCGCAAGGGCAACGGCCAGCCCGGCGCCGCCCCGGCGGCCGACGTCATCGCCGTCGCCGACGGCTACGTGGTGATCTCGGCGTACACGCCGGCCCACTGGAAGGTGCTCTGCGAGCTGATCGGCCGCCCGGACCTCGTGGCCGACCCGCGGTTCGCGACCTCCCCGGCGCGGGTGGCGAACCGGGCCGCGATGCACGAGGTCCTGAGCGGGACGCTGTCGGGCCGGACCAAGGCGGAGTGCGTGGACATGCTGGTCGGCGCGGGCCTCGTGGCCGGCTCGATCAAGACCTATCCCGAGGTGCTCGCCGACCGGCAGGCGCAGCCGCACGGCATCTTCGTCGCCGCGCCGCCCGCGACCGGCGAGGGACAGCCGGACTGGTTCGTCGGGCCGCCCGCCCGCTGGGACGGCCTCCGCCCCGCGATCGAGCGCCCGCGGGACGCCGGGGCCGACAACCACATCCTCCGCGACCACCCGCAGCCCACCCCCGCCCGCTGACGCGGCACGCCACCCGAGGAAGGACGCCCTCATGCGTTGCTCACCGACCGTTCGCCGGAGGTACGGCGCGGGCCTCGCCGCGCTGGCCCTGTCCACCGTGCTCGCCTCGTGCGCCGCCCCCGGCGGGTCCGCGGAGGACTACCCGACCCGGCCCGTCGACGTCATCGTCCCCTACCCGGCGGGCGGCGGTTCCGACGCGCTGGCCCGCGCGCTGGTCGACAGCGTCAACGCCACCGACGTGCTGGCCGAGGAGCTCCGCGTCGTCAACCGCGGGGGAGGCGGTGGCGTCGTCGGGGTCAGCGAGATCCTGTCCGCCCGGCCCGACGGCTACACCATCGGGTTCGCGCCGGAGGGCCCGATCACGCTCAGCCCGGCCGTCGAGGACGTGCCCTACGACCCGCTCGCGCTGACGCCGATCATGCAGATCACCGAGGGGGCCATCCTCGTCGCCGTCCCGGCGAGCTCGCCGTTCCGGACGGCCGACGACCTCGTGGAGGCGGCCCGGAGCGCCCCGGGGACCGTCGGCCTGGGGGAGGGGCCGCTGTCGTACGCGCTCACGGCGACGCTGCTCGAGCGGGCCGCGGGGGTGCAGTTCAACCGGATCGACTTCGAGGGGGACGCCGCGGCGACGACGGCCCTGCTCGGCGACAACGTCGACGCGGCGCTCACGCAGACCGCCGCCGTGTTTCCCCAGGTGCAGGCCGGAAGCGTGCGGGTGCTCGCCGCGACGGGGGCGGAGCGTTCGCCGTTCTTCCCGGACGTGCCCACCCTCTCCGAAGCCGGGTACGACGTCGCGTCGGGCGGGATCTACGCGATGTTCGGTCCCGAGGGCATCCCGGACGACGTCGTGCAGAAGCTGACGACCGCGGTGGAGCAGGCGCTCGAGTCGCCCGAGCTGGCGAAGGTCGCCGAGGCGTCGGGCCTGGGCATCGACCCGGCGGGCGCGCTGGAGCTCATGACCTACTACGAGCGGCGCTCGGCCGAGGTGCGGAAGGTCGTCGAGGAAGCGGGCGGGCTGTGACCACCGGGGTCGCGGCGACCGAGCGGGGGCGGATGGCCGGTGCGGCGACGCCGGCCGCGGTGGCGGGGGCCGGTGCGGCCTACGCCGTCCACAGCCTCGGCTACGGGCTGGGCTCGATCACCGCGCCGGACGCCGGGTTCGTCCCGTTCCTCGCCGGCTGCCTCCTCGCCGGGTCGGGCGCCGTCGTGGCGGTCGGCGCGTACCGCCGGGCCCGACCGGTCCCCGTGGCCCCGGCGGACGAACCGGCGGCCGTCGCCGCACCGCGGCTGCGGCCCGTGCCGACGCTCGCCGCCGTCGTCGGGCTGCTGGCCATCGTGCTGTGGCAGACGAACGTCGTCGGGCTGCTCCCGGCCACCGCCGTCCTGGTCGGCGCCGCCGCGTACCTCATGCGGATCCGGATCCCGGGCGCGGTGTGCACCGGGGTGGCGTTCTACTTCGCCGCCTTCCTGGTCTTCGAGTACTGGCTCGGGATCCCGCTCCCGCACGGATACCTGCCGTGAGGAGGGGCCGCGATGCTCGCTGACCTGCTCGCCGGCTTCGGCCAGTTCCTGACCGTCGAGTACCTCCTGCTGGCCGTGACCGGTGTGGTGCTGGGCAGCCTCGTCGGGGTGCTGCCGGGCCTCGGCCCGATCGGGGCGATGTCGATCCTGCTGGGCATCTCCACCCAGATCGGCGTGGTCGGGTCGCTGATCCTGTTCGCCGGGATCTACTACGGCGCGGCCTACGGCGGCTCGACCACGGCCATCCTGCTGAAGCTGCCGGGGGAGTCCGCGTCGGTCATGACCGTGCTCGACGGGCACGCGATGACCAGGAAGGGCCGGGCCGGGGCGGCCCTCAGCATCGCCGCGGTCGGGTCGTTCGTCGCGGGAACGATCAGCATCGTCGGGCTGATGCTGCTGGCCCCCACGCTCGGCGCGGCCGCGGTGCAGCTCGGCCCGCCGGAGTACCTGGCGCTCACCGTCGCCGGGCTCGGCCTGCTGGTCGCGCTCAACCCCGGGCAGCTCGCCCGGTCCGTGCTGATGGTCGCGCTGGGCATGGCGATCGCGCTGGTCGGGATCGACCCGCTCACGGCCACGTCGCGCTTCACCTTCGGGCTGCCCGAGCTGAGCGGCGGGATCAGCTTCATCGCCCTCGCGATGGGCCTGTTCGGCGTGGCGGAGGTCCTCGACCAGCTCACGCGCCCACGCCGCGTCGAGAAGGTCAGCGCACCCCGGCTGCGTGAGCTCGTCCCGACCCGGGCCGAGGCGCGCCGCGCCCTGCCGGCCGCCCTGCGCGGTGCGGGCATCGGGTTCTTCCTCGGGCTCGTCCCGGGGCCGGCCGCGGTGACCTCGACGTTCGCGTCGTACATGACCGAGCGCAAGCTCTCCAGGCGCAAGGAGGAGTTCGGGCACGGCGCGGTGGAGGGGGTGGCCGGCCCGGAGTCGGCCAACAACGCCGCGGCAGGCGCCGCGTTCGTCCCGCTCATGGCCCTCGGGATCCCGTTCGCGCCGACGATGGCGCTCATCCTGTCGGCCCTCCTGCTGAACGGCATCGTGCCCGGGCCGACGTTCATCGCCGACGAGCCGGACGTGTTCTGGACCGTCATCGCCGCGATGTACGTCGCCAACGTCATGCTGCTGCTGCTCAACCTCCCGATGGTCGGCCTGTTCACCCGCCTGCTCTCGGTGCCGCCCGGCATCCTCATGTCGGTCGTGCTCGGCCTGTGCACCGTGGGCGTCTACGCCGAGAACAACAGCCTGTTCGACGTCGGCGTCATGTTCGCGGCCGGGCTGGTCGGGCTCGCCCTGAAGCGGGCGGACCTCAACCCGGCCCCGCTCGTGCTGGCGGTCGTGCTGACGCCCACGCTCGAGTCGTCCCTGCGCCAGACCCTGACGTTCTCCGCGGCGGACCCCTACTACGTGCTCGGCAGGCCGGTGGTGGACGCGCTGGTCGGCGCGGTCGTCGTCGCCCTCGTGGTGCGCGCGCACCTGCGCCGCAGGGCCCGCCGTGCCCCGGCGCCGCCCGAGGAACCGGCCCCACCCGCCGAGCCGCTGCACCCCACGACGACGAGGAAGTCCCGATGACCCGATCCCTGCTGGACCTGGCCGACGACGTCTGGACCGGGAAGGCGCCGCTGAACGAGATCCGCCGCTACGGGCCCGGCCACCTGGAGGAGGTCGCGGGCGGCGTCGCGATGATCCCCGGCTTCGGGCACGCGTTCGCGATCGCGGCGCACGAGTCGCTCGTGCTGTTCGACACCGGGTCGCGCAGCGGGGCCGAGGCGCTGTTCCGGGCGATCCGATCCTGGGACACCTCGCCGGTGAGCCACGCGATCTACTCCCACGGGCACCTGGACCACGTGGGCGGGGTCGGCCCGTTCGACGCCGAGGCCGACCGCGCCGGCAGGCCACGGCCGCTGGTGATCGCCCACGAGCGCGTGCTGCCCCGGTTCGACCGGTACGAGCGCACCCGGGGCTACAACAGGCTGATCAACCAGCGGCAGTTCCGCAACGGGGCGATCGCCTGGCCCGAGTCCTACCGCCGCCCCGACGTGACCTACACCGACACCCACCTGCTGGAGACCGGCGGGATGCGGTTGCACCTGCGGCACGAGCTCGGCGAGACCGACGACCACACCGTCGGCTTCCTGTCCGAGTCCCGGATCCTGTTCCCCGGCGACCTGTTCATCTGGGTCTCGCCGAACGCGGGCAACCCGCAGAAGGTGCAGCGCTACCCCGTGGAGTGGGCGGCGGCGCTGCGCCGGATGGCGGAGCTGGACGCCGAGCTGATGCTCGGCAGCCACGGCGTGCCGATCCGGGGGGCCGACCGGGTCCGGGAGGCACTCACCTGCACCGCCGCGTACCTCGAGACGATCGTCGACCAGACACTCGCGATCATGAACGGCGGCGGCACCGTCCTCGATGCCGTCCACGAGGTGAGGGTGCCCGACGAGCTCGCCGCGAAGCCCTACCTGCAGCCCGTCTACGACGAGCCCCAGTTCGTCGTGCGCAACGTGTGGCGCATGTACGGCGGCTGGTACGACGGCAACCCGGCGAACCTGAAGCCCGCCCCGCAGGGGGCGCTCGCCACGGAGATCGCCGCGCTGTGCGGCGGCCCGGGCCGGCTGGCCGAGCGGGCGGCCGCGCTGGCGGAGGAGGGCGACCTGCGGCTGGCGGCGCACCTCTCCCAGCTCGCCGTGCAGGCCGCCCCCGCCGACGGCGGCGTGCACGCGGTCCGGGCGCGGGTGTTTTCCGACCTCGTCGCGCGCGAACGCAGCACGATGGCGCGGGGCATCTACGGGTGGGCGGTCGCCGAGTCGACAGGCGTGGTCGAGGGCAGGCCGACACTCGAGCAGGTCGAGACGCTGGCGGGCGGCGCGCCACGGGTGTCGCTGTGAGCACGGCCGCCGCCACGCTCGCCGCCGAGGAACAGGAGATGTTCCGCGACTCGCTGCGCGGCCTGTTCGCCCGGACGGCCTCGGCCGCGCACACCCGGGACCTGATCGAGGGCCGCGGCGGTGATCCGCAGGGCACCTGGACCGCGATCGACCGGATGCTCGGCCTGCGCGCCCTCCCGGTGCCGGAGGACCGGGGTGGCCAGGGCTTCGGCTGGTCCGGGCCCGGGATCGCCGTCGAGGAGCTGGGTCGCACCCTGTACCCCGTGCCGTATGTGGCCGAGTGCGTCGCCACGCGGCTGCTGACGAGGTGCGACGCCGACGCGGCAGGGCAGATCCTGGACTCCGTCGTCGCCGGGCGGACGACGGTCGCGGCCGCGCTCGGGCCACCGGACCGGCCGGGCCCGGTGGTGGCCGGCCGCGGCGCCGGATGGTCGGTCTCGGGCCGGACCACGCCGGCGGTCGGCGTCGCCGAGGCGGACGTCGTCCTCGTGGCGGCCGAGATCGACGGGGAGCCGCACGTCCTCGCGGTCGCGACCGCGGACGCGGAGGTGACGGTGGTCCCGACCCTCGACCTGACCCGCCCGCTCGCCACCGTCGACCTCGACCGGACCCCGGCGCGGCTCCTCACGGACGGGTGCGCGCGCCGCCCGATCGAGGACGCGTACGCGTTCGGCGGGGTCGCCCTCGCGCTGGAAGCGGCCGGCGGGGCGTCCCGGTGCCTCGAGCTCGCGGTCGAGCACGTCACGGGCCGGGAGCAGTTCGGCGTCGTGGTGGGATCACTGCAGGCGGTGAAGCACCTGTGCGCCGACCTGGTGCGGGAGCTGGAACCGGTGCGCTCGGCGGCGTACGGGGCGCTCGCCCACGCCGACGCCGGCAGCCACGAGGAGTTCGTCGAGGCGGCGAGCATCGCGAAGCTGGTGGCCGACCGGATGTATCCGCGGGTCGCCGTCGAGTGCATCCAGCTGCACGGCGCCATGGGCTTCGCCTGGGAGCACGAGGTGAACCTCCACTACAAGCGGGCGGTGACCAACCGCGCGCTCTTCGGGGAGAGCGGGTACCACAAGATGATCATCAGTGAGCGGGTGCGGCAGTTGGCGGCCGGCCATGGCTGATCTACAGGACCTCGCAGAGCTGCGCGCCGAGGTGCGGGACCGGTTGCGCGAGCACGCGGCGCACGCCCCGCCGGCGACGGGCGCCCACGAGCCCATGGACTACGAGACCGGACCCGAGCTGAGGTCCTGGATCGAGCGCCTGCGCGCGGGGCGCTGGCTCTGCCTGTCGTGGCCGACCCGGTTCGGCGGGCGCGGGCTCGACGCCTTCGCGTGCATGGCCGTCAACGAGGAGTTCGCGAGGGCGGGGGTGCCGCGACCGGCGCTCGGCATGGGCGAGACGTTGCTCGCCCCGGCGATCCTGCAGCACGGGACCGAGGAGCAGCAGGAGCGCCTGCTGCCCCGGATCCTCGCCGGCGACGACGTGTACTGCCAGGGCTTCTCCGAGCCGGAGGCCGGGTCGGACCTGGCTCGGCTGCGCACCCGCGGTGTCGTGGACGGCGACCGGGTGCGGATCACCGGGGAGAAGATCTGGCAGTCCGGCGCGCACAACGCCAACCGGGTGTTCCTGCTGTGCCGCACCGACCCGGACGCGCCGCGGCACCGCGGCATCTCCTACGTCGTCCTCGACATGGCGGCGGGTGGTGTCCGGGTCGAACCGATCCGGATGATGACCGGCGACCACGGCTTCAACCATCTGCT
Source organism: Pseudonocardia nigra (assembly GCF_019396355.1). Taxonomy (GTDB): domain Bacteria; phylum Actinomycetota; class Actinomycetes; order Mycobacteriales; family Pseudonocardiaceae; genus Pseudonocardia; species Pseudonocardia nigra. The sequence goes on along the minus strand of NZ_JAHKRK010000001.1, from coordinate 89,113 downwards.
GTTCGACGACGCGGTCGCGTCCCTCGACGACGTCATCGGCGGGCTGAACAACGGCTGGAAGGTCGCGATGACGACGCTCGGCGCCGAGCGCGCCGGGCACATCACCTCGCAGTACCTCGGCTACGAGCGCGAGCTCACGGACCTGGTCCGGCGGCTCGCGCAGCTCGACCGGCTCGACGCGTCCGCGACCGAGCGCATGGTCGACGTGTACGCGCAGGTGCAGCTCATGCGGTTCACCGGCCGCCGCGTCGCGGACGAGATGGCCGCCGGGCGCAGCGCCCAGGTCCTCCAGGCCATCGACAAGATCAATTGGTCGGAACTGCACCTGGAGATGGGCCTGCTGGCGGCGGAGCTGCTCGGGGTCGACGGGATCACCCGGCCCGCCGAGGACGGCTACCGGCTGACCCCGCTGCAGCGGGTTCTGCTGGAGAGCCCGGGACGGCGGATCGCCCGCGGCTCGAACCAGATCCAGCGCACGATCATCGCCGAGCGCGTGCTGGGGCTGCCGCGATGAGCGCCGCAACAGTCCTCGTCGAACGCCACGGACCTCGCGCGGACGTGATCCTCAACCGACCCCGGCGGCGCAACGCGATCATCCGGGAGACGATCGGGAGGTTGCAGACCGCGTTCGCGGAGCTCGAGCACGATCCGGGCGTCGCAGCGATCGTCGTCCGGGGTGCGGGGGGATGCTTCTGCTCCGGACTCGACCTCGCCGAGCCCGACCTGCCCGCCGTCGGCGCCGCCTGGGCGGACCTGCACCTCCGGATCCACGCGATGACGACGCCGACGGTCGCGGCCCTCGAGCGCGCCGCGATCAACGCCGGCGCGGCGCTCGCGCTGGCCTGCGACCTGCTCGTCGCGGGCGAGACGGCGATCCTGCAGGTGAAGGAGGCCGCGATGGGGATGACGCCACCAGTCAACCTGGCATGGATGGCCACGAAGTACCCCATGGCGCTCGCCCTCCGGCTGACGCTGGGATGCGAGCCGATGGACGCGGCGCAGCTGGTGACAGCGGGCATCGCGATGCGATCCGTCCCCGACGACGACGTCGTGATCGAGGCCCAGCGGCTGGCGGACGCGATCGCTCGCTACCCGAACCGCGCCGCCCGAGCCGTCAAACGCGATGTCTCAGCCGCGTATCGAGGGGGATTCGCAGCAGTATCGGCGACGATCCGATCAGGGACCTGTCCGGCCGGGGGCACGCCGGGCGAGATAGGACCGGAAGAAGCGTTCCGTGGTTGAACCTCCTGACCGATGAGTCCGCCGACGCCTGTCAGGTCGGGAGGGGGAGCTTGGTCGCGGCCGCGGTGGCGAGAGCCGTCGCGGTCCGGCACAGGTCGTCCGGCGATCCGCTGCCGTAGTGCGTCAACGCGACGGTCTCGACGCGGTCCGTGCCGCCGGCGGCGTACCTCCGCTGGACGAACTGGACCAGGCAGTGCCCCGCCCCGGCTCTGACGGTTCCGGGGCGGCCGGCGAAGTCCGCTGCGACGCCGTCGTCCGGAACGAGGGGAGGGCGCCGCATGTACCACAGGTGGATGTCGAGACGGGGCGCCGTGTTCGTGCTCCAGATGCATCCCCAGCCCGCGAAGCGCGGCCGCCCGGGCGACAGGCCGGGGATTCCCGCCAGGTCCGGCGCGGCGAGCAGGGTGCACGCCTCGATGCCGGCCAGCGGACTGGCGGCGTCGAGCCGGGCGCGGACACCCAGCCCTCCTTCGGTCAGTCGGTCGACCACGGTGACCATGCCGCTCTCGGCGATGGCGCAGAGGGCGCCCGTGTCCGCGGCGGGGTCATGGGCGGTGGCCGTGAGCAGCACGCCGTTGCCATCGGCCAGCAGCACCCGCCGTTGACAGAGGCTTCCGCCGTGCGGGAACCGGAGGACGGTGAAACCCCGCATCTGCCCCTCGGTGCCGTCGGTCGCCAGCACGACCTCCTGCGCGTTCTCGAACATGGCGGCCACGCTCACCCTGCTGCCGCCCGGGCGGACGATGTCGATCCGGCAGCCGGCGAAGGTCGCGTTGTGCCGGTCGAGCGCGGTCGAGCCGTACTCCGCCAGCGCATCCGGGTCCATGAGTGAGCACGGGTCGGCGATCTCCGGGTCGGCGATGGCGACGGTCCCACCGTTGGCCGCCGGTGCGCCGGTGGCGGCCGCGCCGGACGCGGGCCGGGCGGAACCGGGCGGGTCCGGCGTGAACGCGGCGATCGTGACCGCCACGGCGGCGGCGGCCATGGTGAGGACGCCGACCACGGCCACGGCCATCCGCCGGCGTCGGGGAACCGGCGCAGTGACCAGGGTGTCGACGGGCGCCGTGGGCGCGGCGGGCCCGACGACGGTGGCCGCGGCGGATGTGCGGGTGTCGGACAGGCGGTCGAGCTCGAGGTGGGCCTGCGCCGCGGTCGGGCGGGCGTCCGGGTCGTCGGCCATGAGCCGGCGCAACAGGTCGGTCAGCGGTCCGGCGCGACGTGGCGGCGGCACGTCGCCGCGGGCGATCCGGCTGAGCAGGCCCAGGACGTTGTCGTCGCCGCTGCCGAACGGCGGGTGGCCCTCCATCGCGGTGTACAGGGTGGCGCCCAGCGCGTACACGTCGCTGCGCGGATCCGTGCCCTGACCGCGCGCCGTCTCGGGCGCGAAGTAGGCGGGGGTGCCGGTCAGCAGGTGCGACGCGGTGATCGTCGGGGCGTCGGCGATGTGTGCGATGCCGAAGTCGGTGAGCTTCACCAGGGGCACCCGCTCGCCCGGTCGGCGGGTTCTCGACCGGTCGATGAGGACGTTGTCGGGCTTGACGTCACGGTGCACGATCCCGGCCTCGTGCGCGGCGGCCAACGCCCCGGCCACCTGGGCCCCGATGGCCGCGACCTCGGCGGGTGGCAACGGGCCGCGTTCGTCGAGCACGCCACCGAGGCTGCGGGAGTCGACGAACTCCAGGATCAACCACGGTTCGTCGTCCTCGACCACGACATCGAAGATCGACACGACGTGCGGGTGGTGCAGCGCGGCGGCGATCCGCGCCTCGCGCATCGTGCGCTCGCGGGCTGCTGCCACCTGGGCGGGCGGCAGGTCGCCCAGTCGCACCCGTTTGATCGCCACCTCCCGGCCGAGGAGCTCGTCCGTGGCTCGCCAGACCGTCCCCATGCCGCCGGCGCCCACCAGCTGCCGTGGCCGGTACCGGCCGGCGACGAGATCGGCCGGAGGATCCTCCCGGACCCCACCCATGATGATCTCTCCCCCCCAGGACGACCTGCACGGAGGATAGGCGAGGCGCCGGATGCTTCCCCGGGCCGAAGTGGATGTCCCACGCCCCCCGCGTCGAGCGGCGGGTTCTCCCGTCTTCCGCCACACTCGTCGCACGCCTTCGGCCCCTTGACGCGGCGGAGGCGCCACGCGATTGTGTTGCACTGCACGCAGGCATGTGCGCTACACGCAACACTGTGCCTGCACGAACGAAAGGCAGCGATGCCCGAGCTCTTCATCGATGGAACCTGGCGGGACGCGGGCGACGGCGGGAGCCGCGAGATCCGGTGCCCCGCGGACGGCAGCGTCGTCGCCGCCGTCTCGGAAGGGACGGCCGAGGACGCGCTGGCGGCGGTGCGCGCCGCCCGCCGCGCGTTCGACCACGGACCGTGGCGGGACACCAGCGCGCTGGAGCGCGCGCAGATCCTGCACCGGGTCGCCGATCTCCTCGAGGCGGAGAAGTCCGAGGTCGCCCGCCGCGAGTCCCTCGACACCGGCAAGCGGCTCGTCGAGTCCGAGATCGACGTCGACGACATCGTCGGCGTGTTCCGGCACTACGCGGGCCTGGCCAACGCCGACTCCGGGCGCGTCGTGGACCCGGGCATGCCGAACGTCTCGAGCCGGATCGTCCACGAGCCCGTGGGCGTCTGCGCGCTGATCACCCCGTGGAACTATCCGCTGCTGCAGACCTCCTGGAAGGTCGCTCCGGCGCTGGCGGCGGGGAACACCTTCGTCCTCAAGCCCAGCGAGCTCACCCCGTCCACGTCGATCTGGCTGATGAACGCGCTCACCGAGGCCGGCGTGCCCGCCGGCGTCGCGAACCTCGTCCTCGGCTCCGGTGCGCGGGTCGGTGCCCCGCTCACCGAGGCACCCGAGGTCGACCTGGTCTCGTTCACCGGGGGCCTGGAGACCGGTCGGAAGATCATGGCCGCCGCGTCGGCCACCGTGAAGAAGGTGGCCCTCGAGCTCGGCGGCAAGAACCCCAACATCGTGTTCGCCGACGCGGACCTCGACGTCGCACTCGACTACGCGCTGACCGCGGTCTTCCTCGACTCCGGCCAGGTGTGCTCGGGCGGCGCCCGACTCATCGTCGAGGAGTCGATCCACGACGATTTCGTCGACGAGCTGGTCCGGCGCGCGGAGAAGATCCGTGTCGGCGGGCCCTTCGACTCCGGCGCCGAGACCGGGCCGCTGATCAGCGCCGAGCACCGCGAGAAGGTGGAGTCCTACGTCGCGGCCGGGCTCGCCGAAGGCGCGACCCTGCGCGTCGGTGGCCGTCGCCCCGACGACCCGGAGCTGGACAAGGGCTTCTTCTACCTGCCGACGATCCTCGACGACTGCACGGCGGACATGAGCGTGGTGCAGGAGGAGTCGTTCGGTCCGGTACTCACCGTGGAGACGTTCGGCGGGTCGTCGCCCGACGAGTTCGAGGACCGCGCCGTGGAGATCGCCAACCACACCATCTACGGGCTCGCGGGCGCGGTGTGGACGGAGAACGCCGGCCGTGCCGAGCGCGTGGCACGCCGACTGCGGCACGGCACGATCTGGATCAACGACTACCACCCCTACGTGCCGCAGGCGGAGTGGGGCGGCTACAAGCAGTCGGGGATCGGCCGGGAGCTCGGCCTGGCCGGGCTCAACGAGTACCGCGAGACCAAGCACATCTGGCACAACACGAAGCCGGCCGCGCAGTACTGGTTCGGCGAGCCGGCCGGGGAGGGCGCATGAAGGGCTACGACTTCGTCATCGTCGGCGGCGGGTCCGCCGGGTGCGCCCTGGCCAACCGCCTGAGCGCCGACCCGTCCACGACCGTCCTCGTCCTCGAGGCGGGGCGCAGCGACTTCCGGATCGACCCGTTCATCCACATGCCGGCCGCGTTGCCCTATCCCATCGGCAACCGGCTCTACGACTGGAAGTACGAGTCCGAGCCGGAACCGTTCATGAACGGTCGCCGCGTCTACCACGCCCGCGGCAAGGTGCTCGGCGGGTCCAGCAGCATCAACGGGATGATCTTCCAGCGCGGCAATCCCCTCGACTACGAGCGCTGGGCCGGCGACAAGGGGATGGAGCAGTGGGACTACGCCCACTGCCTGCCCTACTTCAAGCGCATGGAGACCTGCCTGGCGGGCGCCGACGCCTGGCGCGGGGGTTCCGGTCCGCTCGTCCTGGAGCGCGGGCCCGCGACCAACCCGTTGTTCGGCGCGTTCTTCGAGGCCGTGCAGCAGGCCGGGCACCGGCTGACCGACGACGTGAACGGCTACCGCCAGGAGGGGTTCGCGCCGTTCGACCGCAACGTCCACCGCGGCCGGCGGCTGAGTGCGGCCCGTGCGTACCTGCACCCGGTGATCAAGCGACCGAACCTCACCGTGCACACGCTCTCCCAGGTGACGGGCCTACGGATGCGCGGCAACCGGGCCGTCGGGGTCGACTACCTGCGCGGTGGCCGGTTCGCGCGCAGCGTCGCCGCCGGTGAGGTGATCCTGTGCGGCGGCGCGATCAACTCCCCGCAGCTGCTCCAGCTGGCCGGGATCGGGAACGCGCAGGAGCTCCAGGCGCTCGGGATCACGAGCGTCGTCGACCTGCCCGGGGTGGGGGAGAACCTGCAGGACCACCTCGAGGTCTACATCCAGCACGCCAGCAAGCAGCCGGTGTCGATCGCCCCGTGGCTCAAGCACCGGCACAAGCCCCGTATCGGCGCCGAGTGGCTCTTCCTCCGCCGCGGCGTCGGGGCCTCCAACCACTTCGAGGCGGGTGGGTTCATCCGCAGCAACGACTCGGTCGCCTATCCGAACCTGATGTTCCACTTCCTGCCGATCGCGATCCGGTACGACGGGTCGCGGCCGGCGAGCGAGCACGGCTACCAGGTCCACATCGGACCGATGTACTCCGACGTGCGCGGCACCCTGAAGATCAAGTCGGCCGACCCGTTCGAGCACCCCGCGCTCCGGTTCAACTACCTGTCCACCGAGAACGACCGCCGGGAGTGGATCGAGATGATCCGCGCCGCGCGCACGATCCTCGAACAGCCCGCCTTCGCGCCGTTCAGCGCCGGTGAGATCTCGCCGGGGCCGTTGGTGGAGACGGACGAGGAGATCCTGGACTGGGTGGCCCGCGACGCGGAGACCGCACTGCACCCGTCGTGCACCGCGAAGATGGGCACCGACGACATGAGCGTCGTCGATCCCGCCACGATGCGGGTGCACGGCGTGGAGGGCCTGCGCGTCGTCGACGCGTCCGTGATGCCCTACGTCACCAACGGCAACATCTACGCGCCCGTGATGATGATCGCCGAGAAGGCCGCCGACCTGATCGCGGGCAACGAGCCGCTCCCCGCCCTCGACGTTCCCTTCTACCGCCACGGCGAGGGCATGCCGCCCTACCCGCCGGGCGACCCGCGGAACACGATCACCACTGGAGGGACATCGTGAGCGAGCCTGCGGCCCCCGCGACCGGCACCGGCACCGAACCACGTGCCCGGATCAAGCGGCCCGTCTTCTACGGCTCGGCGGTCGGCGTCGTGGTCGTCGCCGTCTGGGCGATCGCAGCCCCGACCGCGGCCGCGGACGCGATCGGCACGCTGGTCGGCTGGACGTCGGAGTGGTTCGGCTGGTTCTACATCCTCTTCGCGACGGTGGTGCTCGTCTTCGTCGTGCTGCTCGCGTTCTCCCGGTACGGCAACATCAAGCTCGGGCCCGATCACTCGAGGCCGGAGTACAGCACGTTCGCGTGGGCCTCCATGCTCTTCGCCGCGGGCATCGGCACGGACCTGATGTTCTTCGCGGTCGCGGAACCGGTGACGCAGTACCTCGCCCCGCCCGTCGGTCCGGGGGAGACGGTGGAGGCCGCGCGGGAAGCGACGGTGTGGACGCTGTTCCACTACGGCGTCAGCGGCTGGGGCATGTACGCGCTGATGGGGATGACGCTCGCGTACTTCTCCTACCGCATGAACCTGCCGCTGGCGATCCGGTCGGCGCTCTACCCGATCGTCGGCAAGCGCGTGCACGGTGGGCTGGGGCATGCGGTCGACCTCGCCGCGGTGCTCGGCACGATCTTCGGTGTCGCCACCTCGCTGGGCATCGGCGTCGTCCAGCTGAGCTTCGGTCTCGAGGTGCTGTTCGGGATCCCCGCGGGGAGGGGCTCGCAGATCGGGCTGATCGCGCTGGCGGTGGTGATCGCGACGCTGTCCGCGGTGAGCGGAATCGACCGGGGCATCAAGCGGCTCTCGCAGCTCAACGTCCTGCTGGCCATCGGGCTGGCCGCGTTCGTCCTCGTCGCCGGGAACACCGTGTTCCTGCTCAACGGGCTGGTGCTCAACATCGGCGACTACGTCAGCGGCTTCGCCGACATGACGTTGCAGACGTTCGCCTTCGACCGCCCCGTGGAGTGGCTCAACGGCTGGACGCTGTTCTTCTGGGCGTGGTGGATCGCCTGGGCGTCCTTCGTCGGGCTCTTCCTCGCCCGCATCTCGCGCGGGCGCACGATCCGGCAGTTCGTCGCCGGCACGATGATCATCCCGTTCTCCTACATCCTCATGTGGATCTCGATCTTCGGCAACAGCGCGATCGAGCGGGTGCGCAGCGGCGACGCGGCGTTCGGCGAGCTCGCGATGAACACCCCCGAGCAGGGCTTCTACACGCTGCTGATGGAGTATCCGGCGTTCCCGCTCGTCGCCTCGATCGCGACCTTCGTGGGGCTGCTGTTCTACGTGACGTCGGCCGACTCCGGTGCGCTGGTCATGGCGAACCTGTCCTCGCACCTGCGGACGCCGCAGGACGACGGCGGCAGCGGGGTGCGCATCTTCTGGGGCGTCGCCACCGGCCTGCTCACGGCCGCGATGCTCATCGTGGGCGGCGTACCCGCGCTCCAGAACGCCACCATCATCATGGGACTGCCGTTCGGGTTCGTGATGGTGCTGGTGATGGTCGGCCTGTACAAGGCGCTCCGCGTGGAGGCCCACCGCGCGGAGAGCCACCGGCAGAGCCTGCCGGGCCGGCTGTCGAGCCGCACCGCGGGTAGCGGCGACCAGCACCGGGCCCTGAACTGGCGCACACGCCTCAACCGGGCGATGGCGGTGCCCGACAAGGCGTCGGCAGAGCAGTACCTCGACGAGGTCGCCCTGCCCGCGCTCCAGGAGGTGGCGACGGAGCTCCACACCCGCGGCGTCGAGGCGGACGCGCGGAAGACGACCGACGACCACGGTGAGACCTACACCGAGCTCGTGGCGGATCTCCGCGGGGACCATCCCTTCCACTACCGCATCCGGCAGGAGGAGGCGCCGGTCCCGGTGTACGCGACCGACGGGCGACCCGGGGACACCACGTACTCCCGCCTGGAGGTGCACATGCGCGAGGGCGGCCAGGGCTACGACGTCATGGGCTACACGCACGCGCAGCTGATCGACGACGTCCTGGACCAGTACGAGCGGCACCTGGAGTTCCTGCGCCTGGGGGAGCGGCACACCTCCTGAGCGTCGGCCGGTAGCCGTCCCGTGTCGTGCGGGACGGCTACCGGCGGCCGTGCGCTATGCGTCGTCGACGAGCAGCTCGCAGGTGACGAAGTCGCGTAGCGCGGTTCGGACCGTGTCGATGGTGATGCCGGTGCCGGTGAGCAGCTGGATCGTCAGCCCGTCGGTGAGCGCGGTGAAGCGCAGGGCGACGGCGTCGGTGTCGACGTTGCGGAACACTCCCTGCCGCTGGCCCCGCCGGACGATGCGCGTGACCGTGTCACGCCACCGGGCATAGAAGTCGTTGTGGAACGGCCGCACGTCCGGGCGCAGCGCCGCCTCGGCCCAGAACTGCAGCCAGACCGACCATTCCTCGAGCAGCTGACCGGGCTTCGGCAGCTGGAGCTCGATCAGGAGAAGCAACCGCTCGTGGGCGTCGTCCACCTCGCGCAGACGGCTGCTCTGGCGGGCGAACGCCTGCTCCACCGAGTACCGCAGCGCGGCGTTGAGCAGGTCCTCCTTCGTCGGGAACCAGTAGTGGACGGCGGCGGTGCTCGTTCCGCACGCCTTCGCGATGTCGGCCACGCGGACGACGTGGTAGCCGTTGCGGGCGATGAGGCGCCAGGCGGCCTCCAGGATCTCGCCCCGACGGCCGTCGTCACCCTTCAGGCCGCTGGTCGCGACTAGCGGCGGGGCGCTTCTGTTCGTACCGCGCAGCAGCCAGTCCACGGTGGCGCCGCCCGCCTCGGCGATCCCCGCGATCTCCTCGTGGGTGAAGCGACGCGCGCCGTTGAGGGACTTGGAGAGCTTGGTCGGCTCCATGCCGAGTCGGTCGGCGAAATCGCGCTGGGTCATGCCCGAGCCGCGGATGACCTCGCGAACACGGTCCGTCAGGGTGGCGGCCACGGCGCCCACGGTAGGCGATCGATGCGATAATCGCAAGTCAAATTCCGTCGCCGTCACCCTATTGACGTGCTGACGGGCTCGAGCGCAGGATGTTGCGGACTCCCTACTGACCAGACAGTTGATGGCAACGAAGCCCGTACGGAAGGGGCTGTCCGTGCTCGAACCTTCTCTGCCGCTCCGAGCGGACGCACTGGCCGGCCGTACCGCGGTCGTGACCGGTGGTGGCTCCGGCATCGGCCGGGCGACCGCCGTCGACCTGGCCCGAGCCGGATGCCGCGTGGTCGTCGCGGGGCGCCGGCGGGACTGCCTCGACGAGACGGTCGCGCGCATCGAATGCGCGGGCGGGCGGGCGCTCGCCGTGACCGCGGACATCCGCGAGCCCGACCAGGTCACCGGTCTCGTCGACACCGCCCTGGACGCCTTCGGCCGCGTCGACGTGCTGGTGAACAACGCAGGCGGCCAGTTCTCCGCGCCCGCCGAGCAGATCAGCGTCAACGGCTGGCGGGCCGTGCACCGGCTGGCGGTCGAGGGGAGCTGGGCGGTCACCCGGGAGGTCGCGACCCGGTCGATGATCGCCAACCGGTCCGGGCTGGTCGTGTTCGTCGGGTTCTCCCCGCGCCGCGGCATCCCGGGCATGGCGCACGCCAGCGCCGCCCGGGCCGCACTGGAGAACCTCGCGTCGGGACTGGCCATCGAATGGGCCCGCTACGGCATCCGGTCGGTGTGCGTGGCGCCGGGGACCATCGCCACCGAGGGCCTGGAGATCAACTACACCGACGAGGAACGGCGCCGCTGGGAGTCGGCGGTACCGCTGGGCCGGCTGGGCCGGCCGGAGGACGTCGCCGCGCTCATCGCCTTCCTGGCCACCGACGCCGCCGCCTACATCACCGGTACGACCCTCGTGGTCGACGGGGGCGCCGACGCGTGGGGCGCCGGGCACCCGGCGCCCGCGCTGGAGGGAGCCGGGCTCGAGGGGGCCGGGCTCGAGGGGGCTGGGCTCGAGGGGGCTGGGCTCGAGGGGGCTGGGCTCGAGGGGGCTGGGCTCGAGGGGGCTGGGCGATGACCAGGAGTGACGCGCTGCGCGCGCTGTTCGATCCAGGGTCGGTCGCGATCGTCGGGGCCAGCGACGACGAGCGCAAGTACGGCAACTGGATCGCGGTCCAGGCGCTGACCATGGACCGACCGGTGCACCTGGTCAACCGGCGCGGGACGCCCGTGCTGGGCCGCCCGACGTACCGCTCCCTGGCCGAGCTTCCGGCGCCTGCCGAGCTGGTCGTCGTCGCGGTGCCGGCGGGCGGCTTCGAGGAGACGGTCACCGACGCCCTGGCCGCCGGGACGCGGGCGATCGTGGGCATCTCGGCGGGCTTCGCCGAGCTCGGGCCCGAGGGCCGGGCCCGCCAGGCCGCCCTCGTGGAACGGGTTCGCGCCGCCGGCGCGGTTCTGCTCGGCCCGAACTGCCTGGGCGTCTTCGACTCCACGTCCGGCCTGCGCCTGGCGTCCAACCCGCTGCCGGCAGGCGACGTCGCCCTCATCTCGCAGAGCGGCAACCTCGCACTGGAGCTGTCGGCGCTGCTGGAACCGTCGGGGCTGGGGTTCTCCCGGTTCGCCTCCCTGGGCAACCAGGCCGACCTGAGCCTGGCCGAGCTGGTCCGGGCCTGCGTCGCGCACGACGGCACGCGCGTCATCGCGGTCTACGCGGAGGACTTCGGGGACGGCCGCGGCTTCGCCCGCGCGGCGGCGGAGGCCACGGCCGCCGGCAAGCCCGTGGTGGTGCTCACCGTCGGGGCCGGCCAGGCCGCGGCGCGCAGCGCGTCCTCCCACACCGGTGCGCTGACCAGCGCCATGTCCGCGGTCGACGCGGCCTGCGTCGCCGCGGGCGTGGAGCGGGTGGCGACACCGCGGGAGATGGCGCACCTGATCGCCGGGCTGCGCCCGATGCGGTCCCCGCGCGGGCGGGCGGTGGCGGTGCTCGCCGACGGCGGCGGCCACGCGTCGATCGCGGGTGAGGTCGCGGAGGCGGCCGGGCTCGCCGTCCCGGAGTTCTCCCCGAGTCTGGCCGATGCCGTGAAGGCGGAGTTGACACCCTCGGCGGGCACCGCGAACCCGGTGGACCTGGCCGGGGCGGGCGAGCAGGACATCACGAGCTTCAGCCGGGTGCTGCGGCTGCTGGTGAAGGAGCCTGCGGTCGACCAGGTGCTGATGACCGGCTACTTCGGTGGGTACGGCGAGTACGGCCCGGAGATGGCCGAGCGGGAGATCGAGGTGGCCGCCGACATCACCCGGCTGGCCCAGGAGGCCGGGATGCCGGTCGTGGCACACACGATGCGGCCGGACAGCCGCGCCGCCCGGGTGCTGCGCGCAGGCGGCGTGCCGACGTTCGCCGCGGTGGAGGACGCCGCGGGCGTGCTGGCCCGGCTGGCCCGGCGGGCCGAGCGTCCGCCGCCGTACGTCCCCGACATTCCGCCGGCGCGGCACCGCGTCGACGGCGACGGCTACTGGGAGACCCGGGACCTGCTGACGGCGGCGGGCGTGCCCTTCCCGGCCGCACGCCGGGTGGCCACCCGGAAGGAGGCGCTGGCCGCCGCGGCCGAGATCGGCCGGCCGGTGGTGCTCAAGGCGCTCGGCCTGCTGCACAAGTCCGACGCGGGCGGCGTGGCGCTGGGACTCCGCGACCCGGCCGGGCTCGCGGCCGCGTTCGACGCCATGCACGCCCGCCTGGACGCGCCCGGATACGTCGTCGAGACGATGGCCCGGCTCGACCACGGCGTCGAGCTGATCGCCGGGGTGACCCGCGACCCGCGGTTCGGCCCGGTGGCCATGGTCGGGCTCGGCGGCGTCTTCACCGAGGTCCTGCGCGACGTCGCGTTCGGGCTGGCCCCGCTGCGGCCCGCCGACGCCGAACGGCTCCTGCGCGGCCTGCGGGGTGCGCCGTTGCTGACCGGCGCCCGTGGCCGCACCCCGGTGGACCTCGCGGCGGTGGCCCGCGTCGTCGCCGCCGTCAGCGAGGTCGCCGCCGCGCACCCGGAGATCGCGGAGCTGGAGGTCAACCCGGTTCTGGCCCTCCCGGACGGCGCGCTGGCCCTCGACGCGCGCTGTGTCCTCGCACCACCGAACCACGACACCCACTGACCGCTCGACCGAGGAGACGCAATGGATTTCGCCTACTCACCCCGGCTGCTGGAGCTCAAGCAGCGCGCGGCCGACCTCACGGCCAAGATCACGAAGTTCGAGGACGAGTGCGAGGCCGGGAACGGGCTCCCTGCGGAGTCGCTCGCCGTCATCCGCGACGAGGTGCTGGCCAGCGGCCTGCAGGCCGTCAACATGCCCGCCGAGTGGGGCGGTGCCGGCCTGAGCGTGCTCGAACAGGTCGTCGTGCAGGAGGAGCTCGGCAGGCTCACCAACGCCCTGTGGGACACGGTGTGGCGGCCCGCCAACGCGCTGCGCGCCTGCACGCCGCAGCAGCGGGAGCGCTACCTCGTCCCCGAGATCCAGGGCAGGCGCCGGGACGCCGTGGCGGTCACCGAGGCCGATGCCGGTTCCGATCCCCAGGGCATCGAGACCGTCGCCACCCCCGACGGGGACGGCTACCGCATCAACGGCGAGAAGTGGTTCGTGACCGTGGGCGACGCGGCCGACTTCCTGATCGTGCTGGCGCTCGTCCGGCCCGTGGACGCCGGAGGAGAAGGCGAGGGCGGCGCGCCCACCCTCTTCCTGGTCGACAAGGACCTGCCCGGCGTCGCGGTGAAGCGCGTGCCGCGCTACATGCACACGTTCGTCTACGAGCACCCCGAGTTCGTGTTCCAGGACGTGCGGGTGGGCGCCGACGCCGTGCTGGGCGAGGTCGGCGGCGGGTACGACCTGACGCGCGACTGGTTCACCGAGGAACGCCTCATGATCGGCGCCCGGACGATCGGCGCGGCCGAGCGGGCGCTGGCACTCGCCGCCGGCTGGGCCAAGAACCGTGTCCAGGGCGGGAAGCCCATCGCCGAACACCAGCTCATCCAGGGCATGCTCGCCGACTGCGCGGTGGACATCGCGGTCAACCGCGCGTACGTGCACCAGGTCGCGTGGGAGTTCGACGCGGGCGGGGACCGCAAGACCCTGCACGCCAAGGCCGCGCTGGCCAAGCTGTCGGCGTCCGAGGCGGCGGGCCGCGTGGTCGACCGGTGCGTGCAGATCTTCGGCGGCCGCGGCTACATGCGCGACTACCCGGTCGAGCGGCTCTACCGGGAGCTGCGGGTGGACCGGATCTGGGAGGGCACCTCGGAGATCCAGCGGCTGGTCGTCGCCAACGAGATCGTCAAGCGCGGGGTCGTCGACCTGCTGTCGTTCCGCACGGCGTCATGAGCACGACCGCGGACGCGGCGACCAGGGGCACCGTCGAGATCCGCCGCGACGGGGACGTCGCCGTCCTCACCCTGGCCCGGCCGGCGAAGCTGAACGCGCTGTCGACGTACCTGGAGAACGAGCTGCTCGGCGCGCTGCGTTCGGCGGAGGTGCGCGCAGCCCGCGCCGTGGTCGTCACCGGGGCGGGCCGCGCCTTCTCGGCGGGTGCCGACGTCACCGAGCTCCCCGCCATGACCCCGGAGGCCATCGACGCCTACTACCGCGGATCCGGAGCGGTCTACGAGGCGGTGGCCGACCTCCCGCAGCCCACGGTCGCGGCCGTCGCCGGCTACTGCCTCGGCGGCGGGTTCGAACTCGCGCTGGCCTGCGACCTGCGTGTGGCCGACCCGGGCGCGGTGTTCGGCCTGCCGGAGATCGGGCTGGGCATCCTGCCCGGCTCGGGCGGGGTGCACCGGCTGGTGCGGGCGGCCGGCCCGGCCCTGGCCCGCGACCTCATCCTGCGGGGCCGCCGGATGGAGGCCTCCGAGGCGTTCCGCCGCGGGCTGCTCACCGAGGTGACCGAGCCGGGGCGGCAGGTCGACCGCGCCGTGGAGATCGCCACCGAGCTGGCGGTCGCGCCTGCGCTCGCGGTGGCCACCGCCAAGCAGCTGATCGACGGCGCGGCCGAGGCGTCCCGGGAGACCGGCCTGCTGCTGGAGCGGCTCGCCTACGCAGCGCTCAACCGCACCGGCCCGACGTAGCCGAAGGAGGACCCCGAGCAAGGCCGCTCTCTTCCCCCCGACGCTTCAAGGAGCATGGACAATGGCATCCGACTTCGGCGACGCGGCCGGCAGGACCGGCATCGACAAGAAGGTCTTCTGGCCCTCGGTGCTGGTCGTGGTCGGCCTGACCGTGCCCATCCTGGTGGCCCCCGACGCGGCGAAGGTCGTGATCAGCGCCGTCATGTCGTTCGTCACCGGCAACTTCGGCTGGCTCTACCTCTGGTTCGCCATCGCCGTCTTCGGCGGGCTGGTCTGGCTGGCGTGCAGCCGACACGGCCGCATCAAGTTCGGGGACCGGCACACGAGACCCGACTTCTCCACCACGAGCTGGATCGCGATGATCTTCACCGCCGGGATCGGCGGCGGCATCATGCTGTGGGGCGTCATCGAGTGGGCCTACTACTACCAGGAGCCCCCGTTCGGCGCGGAGCCGAGGAGCGTCGAGGCGGCGCGCTGGGCGATGGCCTACCCGCTGTTCCACTGGGGCTTCACGGCGTGGGCGATCTACTGCCTGCCGGCGTTGGCCCTGTCCTACACCTACTACGTGCGCAAGCGGCCCACACTGCGCCTGAGCGAGGCGTGCCGCGGTGTGCTCGGCAGCCGCGTCGACGGGTGGCTGGGCCGGGTGATCGACGCCCTGTTCATCTTCGGCCTGATCGGGGCCGCCGGCACGTCGCTCGGGCTGGAGGTACCGATCATCTCCGCGGGTCTGACCCACCTCACGTCGCTTCCCGCCGGCCTGGGGATGGACGTGCTGATCACGGTCGCGTGGACGGCGCTGTTCGGGGCCAGCGTGTACCTCGGACTGCACAAGGGGCTGAAGGTCCTGGCCAACGTGAACATGTGGCTGGCAGGGGCGCTCGGCGTGTTCGTCCTCGTGGTCGGCCCGACCGTGTTCATCCTGGACGGGTTCACCGACAGCGTCGGCACCCTCGTGCAGAACTTCGTGCAGATGAGCCTCTCCATGGACCCGGTCGGCGGCTCCGGCTTCGAGGAGAGCTGGACGGTCTTCTACTGGGCCTGGTGGGTGGCGTATGCCCCGTTCGTGGGGCTGTTCACCGCCAAGATCTCCAAGGGCCGGACGGTGCGCGAGCTGATCGTCGCGATGTGCGTCGCGGGCAGCCTGGGGTGCTGGATCGCGTTCGCGATCCTCGGCGGCACGGCCATGCGCCTCGAGCTCGACGGGGTGGTGCCGATCACGCAGATCCTCGCGGGCGACGGCCAGGCCGCCGCGGTGGTGGCGGCGGTGTCGGCGCTGCCGCTCGGCACGCTCGCGCTGATCGTGTACCTGGTGCTCCTGGTCGTGTTCCTGGCCACGACCCTCGACTCGTCGGCCTACACGATGGCGGCCGTGGCGACCAGGCAGCTGCGGCCGCAGGACGAGCCGGCCCGGTGGCACCGGGTGCTCTGGGCGGTCGCACTGGCCGCCGTGTCGATCTCGTTGATGGCGGTCGGCGGCCTGGAACCGCTGCAGACCCTGTCCATCATCACCGCGCTTCCGCTGGTGTTCGTGCTCGCGATCGTCGCGCTGTCGTTCCTGCGCTGGATCCGGGAGCACCCCGTCGAGGCCGCCTCGCCCACCGGGATCAGCGAATGGGACCTGCTCGACGAGGACGGGCCGGCACCCGACGGCGCCCGAGAGCCCGCCCCCGACCCGGACGGCCGCCAGCACTCCCCGTGGCCCGATCGGCGTCCGGTCTGACGCACGTGTCGTAGCGGACGACCCACTGTGTGCAGGGGCTCGCCCCCACAAATAACTGAATCGTCAGCCGATGACGGAGACGACGAGGTCCACCGAGCCGAGGCGGACCCGTCAGAGGGGGAGGAGGACCCGGTCGATGAGCGAGCGGCAGGTGGCGCGCATCCGGTCCAGCGTCATATTCCGGGAACCGGCGAGTACCTGCATCGCCAGCCCGTCGACGCCGCCGACGAGCAGGTTGGCGATCTCCACGGCGTCGCCGTCACCGATCTCGCCCGCCGCCTGGCCGTCACGCACGATGCCGGCCACGAGCCTGCGCCACTCCCCGTAGGCCCGGTCGTTGAGCTCCTGCAGGTCCGGGTCGTGGATGGCCTCGACCCACAGCTCGGCCCAGACGTGCCAGGCTTCGATGGTCTCCTCGTCCTGGGGCAGGTAGGCGTCGATCAGCGCGCGGATCTTGCTGATCGCGTCGGTGTCGGACTCCAGGATGGCCGCGCGGCGCTCGACGGAACGGGAGAAGTTCTGCTCGAACGCCGCGTGGACGAGCTCGCGCTTGCTCGTGAAGTAGTAGTGGACGATCCCCGTGGACAGGCCCGCCTGCTTGGCCACGTCCGCGACGCGCACGGCGCGGAAGCCCATCTCGGCGATCACCTGGCACGTCGACCGGAGGATCTGCTCGCGTCGTTCCGTCTCGACGTTGGGCCGCGGCATCGGTATCCCTTCCGGCGGGCGGTCGCACCGCGGCCCACCCTACCCGCGTTGATTCCTCCGTCAGTCAACCTGGCCGTAGCCGCCCTTGCCGAGCCGCCGGACGAGCACCTGGGTGAGCACGTAGTGCAGCACGCCGGCCACCGCGACCGCGGGCAGTGAGGCCGTGAGGAATCCGAATGCGGGTACGGGCTCGTAGGTGACCGGGTTGAGCAGGAGCGTGTAGGTGACCGCGCCCGCCGCGACCGCGACGAACGCCGCCGGGTTGTACCCGCGCCAGAACCCGTAGCGGGACTGCGTGTCGGGGAGGTACAGGTCGCGCAGCCGCAGGCGCCCGCGGCGCAGCAGGAAGTAGTCGACGAGCTGCACCGAGCACAGTGGACCGACGAGGATGGCGCCCCAGGAGACGAAGCGGGAGTAGTTGTCGTACACCGCGGCGGGGAAGAACACGAGGACGGCGGCGGGCGCGAGGATCGCCGCGGCCAGCACGGCCCAGCGGACGTTGCGCAGCAACCGTCCGCCGCCACCCTTGAGCGCCACCATCGACGAGTAGCCCTGCGCGACGACACTGGTGATGTTGGCGAACCCGACGAAGGTGAGCGCGAGGACCCCGAGCACCACGCCGCCCAGCGGCACCATCCACATCGTGGGGTCCTCGGAGGCCAGCGCGAGCGCCGCGAACACGCCGACCACCGCGGCGATCACCGACGCGAGGAACAGGCCGAGCATGTTGGGCCAGAAGGCGGCCCGGGTGCTCGTGGTGAGGCGGGCGAGGTTGCCGACGTTCGGCCACCACGCGAGGCCCCCGGCGATGTTGAGCTCCAGCGCCAGCATGAAGTCGAGGTGGGGGTCGCCGGAGGACGCCAGCGGCGGGATCGCGGCGAGCTCCGACCACGAGGTCTGCGTGAAGATCAGCACCAGCATGCCGAGCGTCACGAGGACCAGGCCGGGGGCGACGATGCGGTTGACCCACTCGATGGACACCGGCCCTCTGGCCAGGATGAGCCACGACAGCAGCACCGCCGCCAGGGCGATGAGGCTGACCGCTACGCCGGACCCGCCGAGGTCGAGGCCCAGTGCCTGGCTCGCCACGTTGTCCAGTGCGTGCCCGAACATGATCGCGAGCACGGCGGACCAGGCCGCGGCGAGCAGCGCGGACATGACGACCATCAGCACGCGGGCGCCGCCCGCGCCGAACACGCTCCGCAGCGCGACGAACTGTTCGATCCCGTAGCGGGCCGACGGGATGCACGGGGCGAGGGCCACGAGCAGCACGCTGATCCCGTAACCGACCACGATGCTCGCGACGGCCGCTTCGGCGCCGACGTAGAGAGCGACCGCGCCGCCCTGCAGGAAGGCCCACGTCGCGATCGCCAGGCCGACGTTCACCGAGGAGTACCCCCAGAAGCCCCAGAGGCGCTCGGCACGCAGCAGCGGCAACTCGTTGAGCGTCGCGTCGCTGCCGGCGGCCGTGTTGGTACTCGCGCGCGGGCTCATGCCGGGTACCCCCACCACAGGAGGAGCACGCTCAGTGCCGCGATGCCCAGCGTCGCCAGGCACACGTCGAGCCAGGGGAGGCCGGGCAGGACCGACTCGCCGCTGCCCGGTGTCTCCAGCAGATCGAGCCGGCGTCGCAGTTCGTCGTCGAAGGTCGCATCGTCCACCCGGAACTCCCATAGTTAACTGGTGAGACAGTTATGCGAGTGTGTGGGTGCTCACTCCGGCTGTCAAGAACCACGACGTCGGGGCGCATCTCATGATTGGAGTCCCGGTGAACGGCCGGCGGCACTGCATTGACTCGCCAGTCAATCATGGTGACGATGGCGGCATGAACCGGGACCCGGCCTCGGGATCGACCCTGCCCTCCTCCGCGCCGGTCGTGGTGATCGGTGCCGGATACGCGGGCCTCTCCGCCGCCCTCTCACTGCACGAGCACGGGGTGCCGGCCCTCGTCCTGGAGGCCGCGGACCGGGTCGGCGGCCGGATCCGGACGGAGCGTACGAGCTCCGGTGTCCTCGTCGACCACGGAGGGCAGTGGGTCGGGCCGACGCAGCGCCACATGCTGTCCTGGGCGGACCGCTTCGGCTGCGCCACGTTCCCCACCTGCGACGCCGGAGAGCACCTCGAGGTCTGGCACGACGGCACGCTGCGGCGCTACGCGGGTGACGGGCCCGAGGGGGCGCCCGGGCTCGCGGAGTACGCCGAGGCGACCCGGAGGATCGACGCGCTGGCCCGGCGGGTGGACACGGCGAACCCGGGCGGCACCGCCGAGGCGTGGGACTGGGACAGCGAGACCGTCCACACCTTCTTCCGCCGGACCGTGCCGTCGGCCCCCGCGCGCCGGCGGCTCGACCTCGCGGTGCAGGGGGTGTGGGCGATGGAGCCGCGCGAGATCTCCGTGCTGCACCTGCTGTTCTACGTGGCCGCCGCCGGGGGGTTCGCCCAGCTGATGGACACGCGGGGGGCGGCCCAGGACGCCCGGTTCGTCGCGGGAGCACAGGCACCCGCGCTGGCCGCGGCAGCGCACCTCGGCCGATCGGTGGTGCTCGGCACGCCGGTCACGGCCGTCGAGCAGGGCGCGGGCGGCGCCGTGGTGCACACCCCCGCCGGCACGATGCGGGCCGAGCGGGTGGTCGTGGCGACCTCACCGCCGGCGACGGCGGCGATCCGCTTCCGGCCGGCGCTCCCGATGCCCCGGGCGCGCTGGCTGCAGCGCAGCGTGATGGGCGACGTGGCGAAGGTGCACGCGGCCTACCGGCGCCCGTTCTGGCGGGACGCGGGGCTGTCCGGCGTGGCGTCGCTGTACACCGCGGACGCGGCGGGCGTCGTGTTCGACAACTCGCCACCCGGGGCCGAGCACGGCGTACTCGTGGCCTTCGTCTACGGCGACCGGCTGCGGCGCTGGTCGGCGCTGCCCGCTGTCCAGCGACGGGAGGAGGTGCTGCACACGCTGGACCGCCTCTTCGGCACGGAGGCCCGGGAGCCGGTGGAGTACCTGGAGAAGATCTGGCCGGACGACGCGTGGGCGCGGGGCGGGTACGCGGCCAACCCGGCGCCGGGCGCGTGGACGGCGCACGGCGCGTCCGGGTGGCGGGAGCCGTGCGGGCCGATCCACTGGGCGGGCACGGAGACGGCGAGCCGATGGAACGGCTATATGGACGGGGCCATCTCCTCCGGCGAACGCGCTGCGCGGGAGGTGCTGGAGGCGCTGCGCTGATCTTCACGGGCGTGGGACGACCATCACGCGCGGCCGTTGAGGTATCGCCCCGGGGGAGGTGCCGACGGTTCGGCGGAACGCCGCGAGGAACGCGCTCGGCGTCGCCCTCACCGCCACCTTGCTGCGGAAGAACAGCCGTCCGGGCCACGCGTTCGACCCTGGAGAAGCTCGAGCCACACGCGGACACCGTGCGTAGTAGCCACCTCGGTCGTCGACCAACAGCAGGCTCCACCAGGAGGACATGCCGGCGCTCCGCCTGCCGTGAGCCCGGAGCGCTACCGGCTGTGCTGCCGGATGCGGACCGCGGCGAGGACCGTGATCAGAAGGGGCAGTCCCCGTCGGGCTCTCCCGAGCCGGCTGCCCACTGGTCCGGGCGGCGGACCGGCGCGGTCGGGCAGGGGCCCGTCGGGGCGCGCGGCGTGGGCCCGGACGGAACGTCGGCATGTCGACGTGCTGTCCGTCGTGCGGATCGTCGGGCTCGTGCCCCGATGCGCGGGCTTGAGGTTCGGGCAGCCGCGGCCAGATCGGCTCTCCGCGCGTCAGGTAGGTCTGCCCGAGCGGGCTGGTCCAGCGGAACCGGCCGGGCTCGGGCTGCTGGAGTCGCCAGCCGCCGCGGTGCTTCATCGCGTGGTGCTTCGCGCACAGCGGTCCGCCGTTGCCGGGAACACTCTCCCCACCCACCGCGTGATCACGGGTGTGGTCGGCGTCGGCCGCGGCGGCGGGGCGTCCGCATCCCGGTGCCACACAGGTGCGGTCCCGGACCTGTGTGGCGGCGCAACGCGGCCCGGATGAACCGGTCCTCCGGGCGTGAGGTCAGATCGGCCCGGAGCCGGTCGCGGTCGGCGTACTGCCGGGCCAGGTCGGCCACCACTCCGGCCCACGGCCCGCACTGTTCGGGGTGCGCGGCCAACTCGGCCAGGACGGCGGCTGGGACCTGCAGTTCCACGATCCCGCCGCGTGCCTCCCGCGCACCCGGCCCGGCCGGGCGCGGACGGCGGCGGGTCACCCCGGCCAGCAGCAGGTAGCCCTCGTCGTCGACGATCGCGAACCGCCACTCGGCGGCGTGCTGGCGCGCCACCAACCCCCGCCCGACGTCGGCCGGCACCGGACCCCACCCGGGCAGCTCACCCGGGCGCTCGTCGTGGTGCAGCAGCGTGGTCAACCCGACCTGGATCTCCACGCCCGAGCGGCGGCGGTGCTCACAGCCACCATCGCTGTTCACGCCGGCCGCGCCGCTGTCACCGCCCTGCGAGCCGGTATCCCGCGCGCCGCCCCCGGGACGACCGGACGGGCGGAGTCCGGCGCCGCCCGCCGCACCGGCATCGTCGTCGGCGCCGCTCCCGCCGGTGCTGCTCTCGGTGGTGCTGCTCTCGGTGGTGCTGCTCTCGGTGGTGCTGCTCTCGGTGGTGCTGCTCTCGGCAGCGCCACTTTCAGCAGCGCCGGTCCCGGCGCTGCCGTTTGCAGCGGTAGCAGCGTCACCTGCACCGTTCTCGGCGGCCTCGGTCCCCGTTGCGTCGGTCTCCGTTACGTCGGCCTCGGCGGCGACGGCGAGCAGGGCGTCGACGATCTCGGGGTGGCTCAGCCCGGCCAGCCTTCCGTCGAGCAGCCGCAGGAACACATCAGCCTTGATCTGTGCCGGCGTGCCCGGGTGCCCTGCGCGCTTGACGGCGCCGGCGAGCCGGTCGACCCGCGCGCACGCGGCGGCGGCCTCGTCGGCCGGCAGCCCGTCGGCGGTGATCACCGCGGTCCCGTCCTGGGCCAGGTACCCGCACACCCCGCGGCGGCGCACCGCACGGCGGTACCGCCGCCGCGCGTACCCGGCGTCGACCCGCAACACCGCGCGCAGGAGCCGCCGCCGCAGCTGCCCTGTCGTCCACCCCGGGGCCTCCGGCACCAACGCCGCACAGAGCACCTCCAGCTGGGCGTCGGCCAGCTGCGCCGACCCGAGCACGTCGGCGAACGTCCACGCCTTCCCGTGATCGATCGACCCCGCCTCGAACGCCGCCAGCACCCGCGGCAACCGCTCCACGAGGGTCTCCGCGAACTCCAACTCCCGCCCGGTCTTGCCCTCGGTCCACGTCAGCGCCGCCGCGATCTCCGCGCCCGCCCAGTCACCCACCGGCAGATACGGGCGTTGCGCCGCAGTCGCGGCCTCCGTCGCCTCGCGGCTCGACCGCGCCACCACGGCCATCGCCTGCACGAACATCGCGTGATCGTGGGCCCGCTGCCGGGACCACGCCTGCAACACCGCGACCGCCTCGTCCGCGCACACACCGGCCACATCCACCGCGGCCAGCAGCGCGGACAGCCCCGGACCCGGCGGCATCCCCGCCAGCTCCTCGACCACCGAAACCCGCGCCATGCCTCGAACATATGTGCGACCACCGACATTTCTGGAGGGCCGCCCAGCAGTGCAAATGGGATCTGCATCACATTGCTGTGCGGCCGGGCGTGGCAGGGGTCGATGTGGTCGCGGCCCGTCCGCGGCGGGCGTGATCGTGGTGCCGTCCGAGCTCGCCGCGGCCGAGAAGGTGACGTGGCTCGGCGCCGGTGCCGCGCCGGTGTCGCGGGCGGGCGACGCCCTTCCGACCGTCGCCGTGCCGGAGGCGCTGCGCGGCGCGCTGGTCGCGGTCCGGCGCGGGCAGCGGACGTCACCAGCGAGGCGGGGCGGTGACGGTGGCGGGCTCGGAGCGCCCGTCGTATCCGGCGGCGGCAGGATGACCGGTGGCAGGGCTCGCCCGTACCGAACGAAGGGACCGGCCACGACATGCGCCACCACGAGGACACGCTGGCGGAGTTCGTCGCCGCCGTCCGCGCCGACCCGGAGTCCCTGGCGGTCGTCGCCGTCGGGTCGGTCGCCCGCGGCACCGAGCGCCCGGACTCCGACGTCGACGTGTACCTCGTCGTCACCGACGACCAGTTCGCCCGGGCCGGGGAGCAGAACCGGCTGAGCTACGTGCGCCGGGACGTCGCCACGTACCCGGACGGCTACGTCGACGTGAAGCTGGCGACCCTGAGCTACCTCGAGGCGGCCGTGGAGCGCGGCGACGACCCGGTGCGCGCGTCCTTCGTGAGGGCGCGCGTGGTGTGGTCGTGCGTGGCCGACCTCGCCGACCTCGTCGCGCGCATCCCGCTCCTGCCGGACGGCGTGTGGGAGGCCCGGGCGGCGTCCTTCATCGCGCAGGTCCGGCTGTATGGGGGCTACTTCCTGCCGCAGGCGGGGAAGCTGGGCAACGTGTTCCTGCGCCACCACGCCGCCGTCCACCTGGTGAACGCCGCGGGCCGGGCCCTGCTGGCCCACCACCGGGTGCTGTTCCGGGGGCCGAAGTACCTCGAGGAGACCCTCCGGGCGCTCGACCCGCTCCCGGAGGACCACCTCGGCCACGCCGCGCGCCTGCTCGCCGATCCGACTCCGGAGGCCGGTGCCGCGCTCATGGCCTCGCTGGAGGCCTTCCACCCGTGGCCGCTGGCGCGCGAGGAGACGCTGTCGGTCTTCGTGCGGGACAACGAGCTCGCCTGGCTGACCGGCACCCCGCCGCCGGAGTTCTCCTGACGGCGGTCGGCGTGCCCGTCTCCTGGAAGAACCGCGCCGGTGACGGCGCCGAGCATCCGGGCGGCTCCTCGACGCGGTGCTCGACGCTCAGGTCGTCTCCTCCTCCCCCGGACCGGGGGTGCGTGCGCCGGCGCGCCACCCGCCCCGCAGCCGGTCTCGGCGGGCGGCGCGCCGCTCCGCTGCCGGTAGCGCCGCGAGCCGGTGCAGCTCCGCCTCGATCGCGTGGGCGACGCGACCGGTGAACGCCGAGGGTTCGGCCGCGGCGTCGGGGCGTTCATCGACGATGCGGTCCACCGCACCGATCTCCCGCAGGTCGGCGGCGCGGATGCGCTGCGCGGCGGCGACGTCGGCGGCGCGGTCGACGCTGCCGTGCAGGATCGCGGCGGCACCCTCCGGCGGGAGCGGGGTGAGCCACGCGTGCCGGGCGGCGAGGACGGCGTCGGCGGGCAGCAGGGCCAGCGCGGCGCCGCCGGTGCCCTGGCCGAGGAGCACCGAGACGGTGGGCACGGGCAGCGCGACGAGGTCGGCGAGGCAGCGGGCGATCTCCCCGGCCAGCCCGCCTTCCTCGGCGGCCGGGGTGAGCGCGGCGCCGGGGGTGTCGACGACGGTGACCAGCGGCAGCCCGAGCTCGGCCGCGAGGCGCATGCCGCGGCGGGCGACCCGCAGCGCGCCGGGCCCGAGCGGGCGGTGGGCCTGGCGGCGGCGGTCCTGGGCGACGAGCACGCACGGGGCGCCGCCGAAGCGGGCGAGCGCCAGCAGCACCCCGGTGCCGGTCTCGCCCTGCCCGGTGCCGGCGAGCGGGACGGCGTCGGTGGTGGCGCGCAGGAGCTCGCGTGCGCCGGGGCGGTCGGGGTCGCGGGTGGCGGTGACGTGCGCCCAGGCGGAGTCGGCCGGTCCGCTGGGTTCGGGCGGAGGCTCCGGCGCCGTCGAGGTGGCCGGGTCGAGCAGGGCCAGGACGCGGGCGGCCGTCGCCGCGAGGTGCTCGACCGGGAGGACGCCGTCGAGGATGCCGTGGGTGTGGAGGTGCTCGGCGGTCTGCACGCCGGGCGGGAACGGCGTGCCGTCGTGCAGGGCGGCGTGGACCTTCGGGCCGAGGAACCCGATCAGGGCGCCGGGTTCGGCGACGGTGACGTGCCCGAGGGAGCCCCAGGAGGCCAGGACGCCGCCGGTCGTGGGGTGGCGCAGGTACACGAGGTAGGGCAGGCCGACGGCCTTGTGGGCGGTGATCGCCGCGGTGATGTCGGCCATGCGGAGGAACGCGGGCGTGCCCTCCTGCATGCGGGTGCCGCCGGAGGCGGTCGCGGCGAGCAGGGGGAGATGGCGGGCGGTGGCGCGTTCGACGGCGGCGACGATGCGGTCGGCCGTCGCGGCGCCGATGGAGCCGGCGAGGAAGCCGAACTCGCTGCAGACGACGGCCACGTCCCGACCGGCGATGCGGCCCTCGCCGGTCAGGACGGCCTCGTCGGCTCCGCTCGCCGCGGCGGCGTCGGCGAGCTGCCGGCGGTACCCGGGGTCGGCGTGGCGGTGGTCGGGCGAGGTGTCCCAGGAGCGGTACGAGCCGGAATCGAGAACGGTGCGCAGCAGTTCGGCGGCCGTGCGCCGCGTCATGGTCATGGCAGCGCCCCCGGCGCGAACTCGGTGCGCAGCGCGGGCCCGTGCTGGTCCAGGGTGGGCGGGGCGGCGTGGGCACGGGGCGGGCGTTCCTCTCCGGCGCCGTCGAAGAACCGCAGCGGCGGCCCGGGCAGGGTGAGCCGGCCGAGGGTGGCGTGCTCGACGTCGACGAGCAGGCCCTGGCTGCGGGTCTGCTCCCACGCGTAGACCTCGTCGATGCCGCGGATCCGGCCGGCGGGCACGCCGGCCCGCTCGAGCCGGGCGAGCAGCGCCGCGGGCTCGTCGTGGGCGAACGCCCCCTCGACGACCTCGCGCACCCGCTCGGGGTGCCGCACCCGCTCGCCGTTCGTGCCCATCCCGTCGGCGTCGGCGTCGAGGCCGAACTCGCTGCACAGCCTGCGCCACAGGCCCTCGCTGCCGACGGCGATCTGCACGCCCCCGTTCTTACAGCGGAAGAGCCCGTAGGGCGAGATGGACGGGTGGTGGTTGCCGCGGGCCGTGCCGGCCTGCCCGGCGACGGTCCACGCGGTGCCCTGGAAGCCGTGCACCCCGACCACGGCGGCCAGCAGCGAGGTCCGCACGAGGGTGCCCGCGCCGGTGCGGTCGCGCTCGCGCAGGGCGGCGAGCACGCCGTAGGCGCCGTACATCCCGGCGAGCAGGTCGGCGATCGGCACCCCGACGCGCTGCGGGTCGTCCGGGCCGGACCCGGTGACGGCCATCAGCCCGGCCTCGCCCTGGGCGATCTGGTCGTAGCCCGCCCGGCCGCCCTCGGGGCCGTCGTGACCGAACCCGGAGATCGACAGCACCACGAGCCGTGGGTTGAGCGCGTGCAGCCGCGCGACGGGGAAGCCGAGGCGGTCGAGCACTCCGGTGCGGAAGTTCTCCACGAGCACGTCCGCGCGCCGGACGAGGCTCTCGAGCAGCGCACGACCGTCGGCGGAGCGCAGGTCGAGCGCGATCGACTCCTTGTTCCGGTTGGCCGACAGGAAGTACGTCGACTCCCGGGCCGCGCCCTCGGGGTGGCGGAACGGCGGGCCCCAGCCGCGGGTGTCGTCGCCGCCGTCCGGGGTCTCGATCTTGATGACGCGGGCGCCGAGGTCGCCGAGCATCATCGTGGCGTGCGGGCCGGCCAGCGCCCGGGACAGGTCGACGACCAGCAGGCCGTCCAGCGGATCGGTCACGGGGCGAGCTCCTCCAGTGCGCGCTGCTTGGTCTCCACTCCGAAGCGCAGCAGGACGGCCAGCCCGACGAGCAGCACCACGGTGGCCAGGACGAAGCTCCACAGCACGCCCGTGGTGGCGCCCAGCAGCAGGCCGATGGTGATCGGCGCGATCACCGAGGCGAGGTTGCGCATGGTGCTGCCGACCATCGTCGCCCAGGCCCGCATGCGCGTCGGGTACAGCTCGGCGGTGTAGAGGTAGACGAGGGGCGCATTGATGTTGACCCCGAACAGCACGAGCGCCCCCGCGACGAACAGCACGACCCAGCCGTTCCAGCCGAGCAGGCCGATCGCCACCGCGCCGCCGACGCTGCCGAGCAGCGCGAGCCCGTACCCGGCGGTGAACCAGAACCGGCGGCCCCGGCGGTCGAGCGAGGACGCGGCGATGTAGAGCACGACGAGGTTGCCCACGACGATCCCGCCGGTGAGCAGCGACGCCACGGCGGGCGGGAGCCCGCCGACCCGGCTGAGCAGCGCCGGCATCCACGAGGTGAACCCGCCGAGCGGGAGGAACGTGGTGAACCAGATGCACCACAGCGCGAGCGTGCGCGTGCGGTAGGCCGGGGAGAACAGCTCGCCGAACCGGGTTGGGGGCTCGGCGACGACCGCCCGCGGCACCGCCGCTGCCGGGTCCTCCAGCACGTGGCCGCCGCGGCGCGCGCTCGCCTCCATCTCGGCGATCACCGACTCGGCCTGCGCCAGGTCGCCGCGGTGGACGAGGTGGCGGGGGGACTCGGGCAGGCGGAACCACGCCCAGACCGCGGTGAGGACCGGGACGCCGCCGAGGACGAACAGGTAGCGCCAGGCGTCGTCGGGCGGGAAGACCGACAGGAAGACCGCACCGACCAGCGTCGCGCCGAGGATCCCCCAGACGAACAGGCTCTCGTAGATGAGCACGATCCGCCCGCGGGCCTTGGCGCGGACGAACTCGTTGAACATCGCCGCGGCGACCGGGACCTCCGCGCCCAGGCCGATGCCCTGGAGCAGCCGGAACACCATCAGGCTCTCGGCGCTCCAGGCGAACGCCGACACCACCGACAGCGCGCCGAACAGCGCCGACGCCGCCACGAAGGCGACCTTCCGGCCGGCGCGCTCGCTCACCACGCCGAACGCGACGGCGCCGATGATCTGCCCGACGAACCCCGCCGCGATCAGCAGACCCGCGACGGACAGCGGGGCGCCGAGCGAGGACAGGATCGCGGTGAGGGCGACCGACAGGACGAGGGCGTCGAAGGAGTCGAAGAACGTGCCCACGCCGAGGATCGAGGCGATGCGCAGGTGGAACCGGGTGAGCGGGATGCGTTCCACGCGGTCCAGCAGTGCCGCGCCGTCGGCGGGCGGGGCGGCTCGGCCTGCGGTGGGTTCGATACTCATCGCACGGCCTCGCTGTCCTTACCCGCCCCGCCGGCTCCGCAGGCTCCGCCGGCTGCCATCCCCCCAGGCTCGGCCGGCGCTTCGCGCAGACGCTGTGTCGATGATTCGCTCGCAAGCTCGCTCATTGGGGGCCTCCACGATGAGGTCTGGGGTGCGGGGAAGGGGCGGTCAGTGGGAGAGCGCGGCCGGCGCCCGGGCCGCGCCGCGGGCGGCGTCGAGCACGGCCACGGCGTCGGTGGCGTCGGCGCCGCGCCAGGCGACGTGCTGGTCGGGGCGCACGAGCAGCAGTGGGGCGCCGTGCGTGTCGGGGAGACCGGGCAGGTCCAGCACGGTGAGCGGAGCGCCGTGGCGGGCGGCGGCGTCCCGGAACGCGGCGACGTCGAGCCGGGCGTCGCCGCGCAGCAGCGTGAAGCCGGTGGGGGCGAGGTGGTCGTAGAGCGACGACCCGTCGGGCAGCCAGCGGTGCGGCAGCCGGGCGCCCGGCCGGGCCGAGCCGTGGTAGGTCAGCGGATCGTGCTGCGGCACGGGTGAGCGGTCGTCGACCACGACGGGGGAGCCCGCATAGTGGTAGCCGAGCACGAGCCCGAGGCTGTGGAACTCGGCGCGCTTGACGCGCAGCGCCTCGGCGGCGGCGGCGCGGCGTGCGGCGCCCGCGGGGGTGTCGGCGTCGAGGTCCGGGTGGG
This sequence comes from Pseudonocardia nigra, assembly GCF_019396355.1. GTDB lineage: Bacteria > Actinomycetota > Actinomycetes > Mycobacteriales > Pseudonocardiaceae > Pseudonocardia > Pseudonocardia nigra. Next base: position 60,363 of record NZ_JAHKRK010000001.1, on the reverse strand, counting down.
CGAACGCGCGCGCCAGCCGCGACTCCTGGGCCCCGGCGTCGGCGATGGTCTGCTGCGCGACCGGGCGCCGTTCGGGCTCGTAGCTGTCCAGCAGCGCGGGCCCGGCCCAGCCCTGCAGCACCGCGACGAGCTTCCACGCGAGGTTCACCGCGTCGCCGACGCAGGTGTTGTACCCGTGCCCACCCCAGGGCGGGTTGAGGTGCGCGGCGTCGCCGACGAGGAACACGCGGTCGCCGCGGTAGCGGTCGACGAGCAGCATCCGTGCCGTCCACGGGTCGGTGGCGAGCACCTCGATCCGTCCGGTCGTGCCGGTCATCTGCTGCACGAGCGCCACCGGGTCGACGTCGGTCGCGGCGGCGTCGACACCCTGGGCGATGGCCCACCATGTGCCGTCGAGGTCCATCCGGCCGACGATCCCGCCCACCTCCGCGCCGAGCACCCAGTAGTGCACGGCTCGAGCGCAGAGCACGTCCTCGGTCAGGGCGGGTGCGCGGAAGGTGATGTTGACGTTGGGCAGCTCGCCACTCGCGCCCGAGTAGCGCGCGCCGATGGCGTCGCGGCTCACGCCGTTCGCGCCGTCGCAGCCCACGAGGTAGCCGGCCTCGACCGTGCGGAGCGCGCCGTCCGGCCCGGCGACCCTGGCGCGGACGCCGTCCGGCGCGTCCTCGACGCCGACGAGGCGGTGTCCGGCGAGGAACTCGACGGCCGGGAGCTCGGCCACGGCCTCGCGCAGCACCGCCTCGACGGCGGGCTGCGGAATCTGCTGGCCGCACTCGGCGAACTCGTCGCGGCGCTGCGCGTGCAGCGCGAACGCGTTCGGGAAGCGGGTGATCTCGTGCCCGGTCAGGCGCGTGCAGAACACGACGTCCTGGGCGTGCGCCACCGGCAGCGGCGCCGCTGCGCGCACCCGGTCGGCCAGGCCCCACCGGCGCAGCAGCTCCATCGTGCGGGCGCTGGTGGTCTTGGCTCGCGGCCGGTCGGTACCGACGGTCTCGCGCGGCTCGACGACGGCGCACCGGATCCCGGCCCGGCCCAGCTCGATCGCGACCGCGAGGCCGCTCGGCCCGCCGCCGGCGATCAGCACCGGGTACTGCTCCGTCATCGCTCGCCCGCCCCGCAGATCGGGGTCCGCAGCACGCCGAGGCGCTCGACCTCGACCTCCACGACGTCGCCGGGCTGCAACAGCCACGGCGGCGTGCGCACGTACCCGACGCCCTCCGGGGTGCCGGTGACGAGGACGTCCCCCGGCTCGAGCGTCAGCGTGCGGCTGACGAGCGACAGCACGTCGCCGACCCCGAAGATCATGTCGCGGGTGCTGCCGTCCTGCACGAGCTCGCCGTTGACGCGGGTGGTCAGGCGCAGCCCGGCCGAGAGCGGGCCCACCTCGTCGGCGGTGACGAGCGGGCCCATCGGGCCGCTGCGGTCGGCGTTCTTGCCCAGCGTCCACTGCGCGGTGAGCTTCTGGGCGGTGCGGGCGGTGAGGTCGTTGAACACCGCGTAACCGAGGACGGCCGACTCGGCGGTTGCGGCGTCGACGTCGCTGAGGCGGGCGCCGACGACGGCGGCCACCTCGCCCTCCCAGTCCAGGCCGGGCTCGTTGGCAGGCACCGGCACGGGCACCCCGCCGACCGACAGCGACGGCGTCCACCGGCCGAAGATCGTCGGGTGGTCCGGAACGCCGTAGACGCCCTCGTTCGCGTGGGCCCGGTAGTTCAGGCCGAGGCACAGCACGCGCGCCGACGGCGGCACCGGCGGGGCGAGTGGCGCACCGGCCAGCGGGCGCTCGCCCGTCGCCACGGCGGCCGCCGCGGCCGTCCACTTCGGCAGGTCCGCGTAGAACTCCCGCACCTCCGCCAGCGGCGTCAGCCGGTCGCCGACGACGACCGCGACGAGCGTGTCCCGCCCGTCGCGCAGGCCGACGAGCCTCACCGGGCCACCCCACCGAGGGTCACGGCAGCGAGCTCGGCCTGCGCCGGCTGGGCCACCAGCCGGATGTCGAACGCGAAGTCCAGGAACGGTCCGTCGACCGCCCACCGCGCGGCCTCGCCCGGGTCGTCGCGGCGCTCGGGGGCGACCACGAGCGCGTCCTTCACGGCGAACGCGGCGTCCGAGTCGAGGTAGGGGTCGCCCGCGACGAACACGTGGGTGGTGACCGGCCGGTGTCCCGCGGCCTCCACGCGCAGGTGGATGTGCGCCGGGCGCATCGGGTGACGGCCCAGCGCGGTGAGCAGGCCGCCGACCGGGCCGTCCGTCGGCACGGGGTAGCTGCTGGGCAGGACGCTGCGGAACCAGTACCGGCCCTCGTCGTCGGTGGTGAGCAGCGCGCGCAGGTTGCCGTCGGGCTGTGCGACGTCCTGCGTGTCGTAGTGCCCGGCGTCGTCGGCCTGCCAGACGTCGACGGTGGCGCCGGCGATCGGCGTGCCGGCGCAGTCGGTGACGCGGCCGTGCACGACCATCGGCTCGGCGCGGTCGCGCTCGGGGCCCTCGGCGATCGACGCACCGAGCGGGCGTGCCGGGGCGGGGGAGTGGAACGGCCCCTCCACCGACGACGGCGTGGCCTCCGGGGGACCGGCGTGGTTGACCTCGTCGACCGCGGAGGTCAGGCCGAGCATGTCCGACAGCAGGATGAACTCGTTACGCGTCGGCGTGCAGGCCTGTCCCGTGCGGACGAGGAAGTCGATCCCGCGCAGCCACTCCTCCTCGGTGGGGCGGACCTCGCGGACGAACGCGTGCAGGTGGGTCACGGCCGAGCGGACGATCTCTGCCAGCCGCGGGTCCTCGGCCTTCACCTGTCTGAGGACGTCGGCGAGCAGCCGGTCGAGCTCGGGTTCCGGTGTCATGTCTTTCGGTTCCTCCGGTCGGATCGGCGGTGGTCCGGGGTGGACGCAGGGGGATGGCAGCCGGCGAAGCGTGCGAAGCCGGCGGGACGGGTGAACGCAGCATCGGAACCGCGGCGCCCGGCGTCTGCGGGCGTTCCATTGGTTGGGCCTGTCAGACTCGGAGTCGTGGATCCCGGTGCGGCGGCTCCCCGGCGGGGGAAGCGTCCGAAGAGCGGCGACCCGGTGGTGGACCGGGCGCTGACGCTGCTCGCCGCGTTCAGCGCCGACCACCGGGCGCTGGGCCTGGCCGAGCTGAGCCGCCGCGCGGGGATGCCCCGCAGCACCACCTCCCGGCTGGCGGCGCGGCTGCGGGAGTGGGGTGCGCTGGAACGCGACGAGCAGGGCCGCTTCGTCGTCGGCCTGCGCCTGTTCGAGATCGCCTCGCTCGCCCCGCGCAGCCATGGCCTGCGGGAGGTGGCCCTGCCCTACCTGGAGGACCTGCACGAGGTCACCCGGCAGCACGTGCTGCTCGCGGTGCGCGACGGCGCCGAGGCGCTGCTCGTCGAACGGCTGTCGGCTCGGGCCGCCGTGGAGGTCGCCTACCGCGTCGGCGGCAGGATGCCCCTGCACGACACCGGCGTCGGGCTCGTGCTCCTCGCCGACGCTGACCCCGCCTTCCGCGACGAGCAGTTCGCGTTGCTCGAGTCGCCCGCGGCCGTGGCCGAGCTGCGCAGGCGGCTCGCGGACGTCCAGCGGCTCGGGGTGGCGGTGTTCGACCGAAAGCGCCCCGCGCCCGTCTCCTCGGTCGCCGCACCCGTCCGCGACCACGCCGAACGGATCGTCGCGGCGGTCTCCATCGTGGTGCCCGCCGGCTCCGCGAAGCCGCAGGCGTACGAACAGGTCGTCCGGGCCGCCGCCCTCGCGATATCGCGGGGGATGGGGTCGCGGCGGGGAACACGGACCTCACGGCCGGCCCAGTGATCACTCCGAGCTGTCGGCTGCTGCGGTGGGAACGGCAACAGTCGCCGAGGTCGGAACGGTGGGAGCCCGCGATCGCCGTGAGAGTGCAATTTCGGCGGTCGGGGCCGCATTGACGACCATCTCGCGACGATCGCCGTCCCCGGTCGTCGTGATGATCGCCGCGAGAGTGCGGTTTCCGCGGTCGGGACAGCGATGAGGGTTATTTCGGGGTGGTGGGGGTCCTGGCAGCCCGGCATCGCCGCGAGGGTGCAGTTCTCGCAGTGGGATCAGCGATGACGGCCATCTCGCGACGATCTCCACCTCCGACCGTTCCATGATCACCGCGAGCGGGTGGTTGTTGCGGTGGGGAGGGCAAAGACGAACATCTCGCGACGATCTTCGGGTCCGGCGGTCGTGGTGATCGCGGCGAGAGTGCTGTCATCGCACTCGCAACGACGATTGCTGCCCTCTCGAGGCCTTCCCCGTCACTCCCCTCGGGGTGCAGTTTCCGCAGTCGGGGCAGCAGCAACCGTCACCTCGCGGCGATCATCGGGTGCGCGCAGGCCAGTGCTCCCGATCGCCAAGGCGCTGGGCGACCTGATGGCCCGCTGATCCGGCGTCGTTGCTCCGGCGAGGTCATACCCGCAGGTGCACCCGGGTGGCGGTGCCGTCGTCGCCGGTGGTGCTGCGGACGAGGTCGGCGACGTGGTGGACCACGAGCAGGCCGCGGCCGCCGAGCGCCGTCGCCGCCACCGGACGGCGCCCCGCCAGCGGGTCGGTGAGCCGCCCGGCGTCGTGGACCTCCCCGGTGAGCATGCCTTCCTCGACCCAGACGCGGAGGGTGCCGCGGCCACCGCCGTGGCGGATGCTGTTGGCGGCGAGCTCGCCGATCGCGAGCACAAAGTCGTCCACACGGTCCTGCGACAGTCCGGCGGCCCGGGCCCTGTCGGCGGCGAAGCGGCGGGCCGCGCCGAGCCGCTCGGCGTCGAAGGCGAACGCCGGCACCTGCGGCCGGGGGAGCGGCCCGCCCACCCGGGCGACGGCGCGCGCGGGCGCGTATCCGCTGCTGGTGCGCCGGGCCCCGCGCTCGATCAGGACCGGATGGGTCTGCTCGGCGTCGGCGAGGACCGCCGGGTCGAGTCGGGTGGCGTCGTACGGGCACAGGATAGTGGCCCGCCTGCCGTGGAAGGACAGATGACGCCGCCCCCGCCGTCGTCGAGCACGAGGAGATCGGCCCGACGGGCAGCCGGCCGTGGGCGCGCCGCCTGGAGATCGTCGTCCCGGCCGCTTTGCTCGGGCTCATCGCCGCGGCCTGCTTCCTCGGCCCGCTGGTGCTGCCCATCCCGCCGCCGGTCGGGGGCAGCGTCCTCGAGAGCTACCTGCCCGCGTTCTCGCCCGGTCACCTGCTGGGCACCGACCCCAACGGCAACGACATCCTGTCCCGGATCCTGCACGGCGGCCGGTCGTCGCTGGTGGTGGCCGTGGCGGTGAACCTGCTCGGGCTCGTGGCCGGCGGGACGCTCGGCGCGCTGTCGGGCTACCTCGGCGGGGCCGTCGACACCGTGATCATGCGGGTGCTCGACGTCCTCATCGCGTTCCCGTCGCTGGTGCTCACCCTGGCGGTGGCGCAGAGCCTCGGCGCGAGCCAGACCAACACGATCCTCGCGCTGGCGTTCTTCAGCATCCCGGCGTTCGCCCGGATCTCCCGCGCCGCCACGCTGCGGCTGCGCGAGCAGCCGTTCATGGCCGCGGCGCAGCTGTGCGGGACGCCCGGGTGGCGCGTGCTGCTGCGGCACGTCGGACCCAACATCGCCCCTCAGTTGATCACGTTCGGGATGCTGGGGATGGGGATCGTGATGGTGATCGAGGGCGCCCTCAGCTTCCTCGGGCTCGGCATCCCGCCGCCCGCGCCGAGCTGGGGCAACATGATCGCCCAGGGCCAGCAGAGCCTGTCCGCGACGCCCATGCTCGTCGTCTGGCCCTGCCTCGTCCTGTTCGTCACCGTGCTGGCCTTCAACCTGCTCGGCGAGACCCTGCGCGCGCGATGGAGCGGTCGATGACCACCCCCCTTCTCGAGGTCTCCGAGCTGCGGGTCCGCTTCACGCGCGCCGGCCGGCCGGTCCATGCGGTCAACGGGCTGTCCTACCGGCTCGACCCGGGGCGGATGCTCGCGATCATCGGCGAGTCCGGGTCGGGCAAGAGCGTCAGCTCGCGGGCGCTGATGGGCCTGCTGCCCGGCACCGCACAGGTGAGCGGCTCCGCCCGCTTCGACGGCACCGAGCTGGTCGGCATGCCGGAATCGGAGATGCGCAAGCGCCGCGGGGCGGACATCGCCATGGTGTTCCAGGACCCGGCCCGCTCGCTCAACCCGACCATGCGGATCGGCACGCAGATCACCGAGGCGATCCGGGCGCACGCCGACCTGGACCGGGCGGCGGCCAAGGCCCGGGCCATCGAGCTGCTGCAGCTGGTGAAGCTGCCCGCGCCCGAGCAGCGGTTCTTCGAGTACCCCCACCAATTGTCCGGCGGCATGCGGCAGCGCGTGATGATCGCGGTCGCGCTGGCGGGGGAGCCGCGGCTGCTCATCGCGGACGAGGCCACGACCGCCCTGGACGTGACCACCCAGGCCCAGATCATGGAGCTGCTCGTCGAGCTGCAGGAACGGCTCGGCATGGCGGTCGTCATGATCAGCCACGACCTGGGGCTCGCCGCGAGCTACGCGCAGGACATCGTGGTCATGTACGCCGGGCGGGCCGTGGAGTACGCGCCGGCGGACACGCTGTTCGGGAACGTCCGGATGCCCTACACCCGCGCCCTGCTGGGCGCGATCCCGCTGCTGGAACGCGAGTCGCACGCGCTGCTGCCGGTGATCCCCGGCCAGCCGCCGGACCTGCGGGCGCTCCCGCTCGGGTGCGCGTTCCGGCCGCGGTGCGGATCGGCGGGCGAGGAGTGCACGGTCGCCCCGCCCTTCGCCGAGCAGGAGCCGGGGCACTGGTGGGCGTGCTGGCACCCGGCCGGAACGCCGGGATTCGAGGGGGACGAGCGATGACGGCGGTCGACGAGCGCGTGGACGACCGGAAGGCACAGCAGGCGACCCCGCTGCTGCGCGCACGGAACGTGGTGCAGCAGTTCCCGGTGCGCGGCGCGGGTGGCCTCACGGGCGGCGTGGTGCACGCGGTGTCGAACGTGTCGTTCGACGTGCACGCGGGCGAGACCCTCGGCGTGGTCGGCGAGACGGGGTCCGGCAAGTCGACCCTCGCCCGCTCGCTGATCCAGGCGCCGCGGCCGAAGTCCGGCGAGGTGCTGTTCCAGGGGACCGACCTCATGCGCTTGCGCCGGCGGGCGCTCGTCGACGCCCGCCGCAACATGCAGATGGTCTACCAGGACCCGTTCGGCTCCCTGAACCCCCGCTGGCGCGTCGCGGAGCTCGTCGAGGAACCGCTGCTCGGCTACGGCGTCCGGGGCGCGGCGCAGCGGGAACGCCGGGTGGCCGAGCTGCTCGACCTCGTCGGGCTCGACCCGTCGGTGTTCGCCAAGCGCCGCCCGTACGAGCTGTCCGGCGGGCAGTGCCAGCGCGTCGCCATCGCCAGGGCGATCGCGCTGAACCCCGCGCTCGTCATCTGCGACGAGTCGGTGTCCTCACTCGACGTGCTGATCCAGGCGCAGGTGCTGAACCTGTTCGAGCAGCTGCGCACGGAGCTCGGGCTGTCGTACCTGTTCATCGCCCACGACCTCGCGCTGGTGAAGCAGGTCAGCGACCGGGTCGCGGTGATGCACCTCGGCCAGCTGGCCGAGATCGGCCCGGCGGACGCGCTGTACCGGCAGCCGCTGCACCCCTACACCGCGGCGCTGCTCGAGTCGATCCCGGGCCTCGACCCGGCCACCGGGCGGGCCCGGCGACCGGTGCCGCTGCGCGGGGAGCCACCGTCGCCGCTGGACCCGCCGAGCGGCTGCGGCTTCCGCACCCGCTGCCCACGGGCGCAGCAGCGGTGTGCCGACGAGGAACCGGTGCTCGCCGAGCGCGCTCCCGGGCACAGCGCCGCCTGCCACTTCCCGCTCGACCTCCCGGCACCGCGGATCCGCGCGAAGGAGACCCCATGACGATCGACGACTCCGCCCTCGACGGCCTCCGCAGCACGCTCGCCGCCGACGACTACCGGCTCACCGTCACCGAGACGGGCACCGGCGTGGAGGCCCGCATCACCGCCGGGCCGGACGCGTGCCCCGACTGCCTCGTGCCGAAGCCGATCATGCGGAGCGTGCTGACATCGGCGCTCGGCGTGCCGGAGAAGGACATCGTGCTGGTGTACCCGGCGGATCGGACGGGGGACTGACGGCCGAAGGGCTTCCACGGGCCCGCGGGGAGGAGCAGACTGCCTCGCCTGCTGATCGTGCCCATCACCGGGAGGAACCGTGGCGACGCTCAACCCCTACCTGTCGTTCCGCGACAACGCGCGGGAGGCGATGGAGTTCTACAAGTCCGTGTTCGGCGGGACACTCACCCAGACCACGTTCAAGGAGTTCCAGGCCTCGCAGGATCCCGCCGAGGACGACAAGATCATGCACTCCTCGCTGGAGGCGCCCAACGGGATCATGTTCATGGCCGCCGACACGCCCGCGGGCATGGAGTACTCGCCGGGGTCGGCGATCAGCATGTCGCTGAGCGGCGATGACCACGCCGAGCTCTCGGGCTACTTCGAGAAGCTGTCGGACGGCGGGACGGTCGCCATGCCGCTGGAGCCCGCCCCGTGGGGTGACACGTTCGGGATGGTCACCGACAGGTTCGGCATCGACTGGATGGTGAACATCGCCGGGCAGGGGTAGGGGTAGGTCCACCCGCGGCGGCCGGGCCGTCACCCCGTCCCCGCACCGTCCTGACGGAGCCCGAGCGCCCTCGCCCACAACTGGGTGAGGGTGCGCACGAGCGTGTCCTCGTCGAACTTCTCGCCGAGCACCAGCCAGAAGTGCACGGTGCTGTTGACCATCGTCACGAGTGCGCTCGCGGTGTGGAACGGTTCGAGGTCGCGATCGACCAGCCCGGCCTCCTGCATCTGCACGATGCTGCGCTGCGCGCGGGCGACAGCGCGCTCACGCACGGCCATCCGTAGCTTGCGGACCTCGTCGTCGTATGTCGTGACCTGCTCGAACAGGCCGAGCAGCGCCGCGTTCTCCTTGTAGATCGCCACGAACCTGCCGTTCGAGCGGTCGATGCGCTCGATCGGGTCGAGCTCCTCCCGTCTCGGCTCACCACCTCCGGTGTTGGCGTAGAGCATGTCCATCTCCTCCGAGCACAGGGTCCGGAAGATGTCGGTCTTGGACTCGAAGTAGGTGTAGAAGCTGCCGTGGGAGGCGCCGGCAGCGGCCGAGATGTCGGTGACCCGAGCATCGAGGAAGCCGTCGCGTTCGAAGACCTTCCGGGCGGCCACCAGGAGCTGGCGACGGGTCCGTCGTCCCCGTTCGGAGTTCGGCTGGTTCCCCACCGCGGACCGGCGGAGGCTGCCCGTCCCACTCACGTTGGTCGCAGTCGTGCTCATTGCGTTCGTCCCATTCGTCGTCTCGGTCCGTCGGCGCCGACCGCCTGCGCCCGCTGGATGCGGGCACGGCACGCCGTCGGTCCGGTTCCGCGGGGCACGGGCGCGGCCGTCGCCGTCGGTCGGTAGTGCCCCGGTGGCCGCAGCGTAGCAATTCGACATCGACGTCGAGCAAGTATTGACTTCGACATCGGTGTCAACTTCACTCTGCGGCGTGAGCCACCCCACACCGAGCCGAAGGTCGAGCGGGCCCGACGAGCGGAAGGCCCTGCGGGGCTCGCCCGTCCGGATCCCGGGGCGGTCGGGGATCGAACGCATGCTGCGGCCGCGCGGGGTGGCCCTCGTCGGGGTCTCGGGGCGACCGGGCAACCCGATGGCCCGGCCGCTGCGCTACCTGCGCGAGCACGGGTTCGGCGGGGGCATCTACCCCGTCAACCCCGGGTACGACGAGCTCGAGGGCCTGCCCTGCTACGGCTCGCTCGGCGAGGTGCCGGGTCCGGTCGACCTCGTCCTCGCCCTCGTTCCCGCGGCCAAGGCCGTGGCCGCGGTCCACGAGGCGGGCGCGGTCGGTGCCGCAGGGGTCGTCGTCTTCGCCTCCGGCTTCGCCGAGACCGGAACGGCGGGCGCTCGCCTGCAGGCCGACCTCGTCGCGGCGGGTCGCGAGGCGGGTGTGCGTGTGCTCGGGCCGAACTGCCAAGGCCTCCTGCACGCCCCGACGGGTCTGGTGGCCACCTTCACCGCGGCGGCCGACCGCCCGCTGGTGCCCGCGGGCGGCGTCGCCTACGTCGGGCAGAGCGGTGCGGTCGGCGGCTCGATCCTCGACCTGTCCTCGGAGATGGGGCTCGGCCTCACCGCCTGGGTCAGCACCGGGAACCAGGCCGACCTCGACCTCGTCGAGGTCGCGTCCGCGCTGCTGGACGAGCCCGACGTACGGGTGCTCCTGCTCTACGTCGAGTCGGTCGGCGACGGGGCCGACTACCTGCGGGTGGCCCGCCGGGCGCGGGACGCGGGCAAGCACCTGGTGGTGCTGCGGTCCGGCCGCTCGACCGCGGGACGGCGGGCGGCGGCGTCGCACACCGGGTCCATGCTGGGCGACGACGCCGCGTTCGTCCTCGCCTCGGCCCGCCATGGCGTGGTCCTCGTCGACGACGTGGACGAGCTGCTCGGCGTCGCGGCCACGCTCGCCTCGATGCCCCGGCCCGAGGGGCGGCGCGTGGCGGTCGTGACGACGTCGGGCGGCGCGGGCAGCCTCGCCGCCGACCGGTGCTCCGACGCCGACCTCGACCTGCCCGAGCTGCGCGCGGCCACGCAGGACCGGCTCCGGCCGCTCATCCCCGCGTTCGGTGCGCTGGCCAACCCCGTCGACGTCACCGCCCAGCTGTTCACCCGCGGTGCGCACGCCTTCGGCGACGTGTGCCGGATCGTGGCCGACGACCCCGGTGTCGACGCGGTCGCCGTGGTGCTCACGATGGTCGTCGGCCAGGCCGGAGCGGCCCTCGCCGAGGACCTGGTGGGCGCGTCGGCGAAGCTCGCGAAGCCGCTGATGGTGGCCTGGCTCGCCGGGCAGGAGCAGACAGCGGAGGGCCGCGCGGTCTTCCGCGCCGCGGGGATCCCCGTGTTCCGGTCCGTCGGCGACCTGGCGCGCGCCGCCGGGCTCGTCGCCCCGCCGCGGGCACCCGGCACGCCGCCGGCCGCGCTGCCCCGTCCCGCCGCACCGTCGCCCGACCGGATCCGGGAGCTGCTGGGCGCGCGCGACGGGCAGCCCGACGAACCCGCGCTGCTCGACGCCATGGGGGTCGACCGGCCGGCGTCGGTCGTGGTGCGCAGCCGGCAGGAGGCCGCCGACGCCGTGGCGGGCCTGGGTGGTCCGGCCGCGATGAAGTTGCAGGCCGGCGCACTGGCCCACAAGTCCGATGTCGGGGGTGTCCGGCTCGGCGTCGACGCAGCCGACGCCGCCGAGGTCTTCGACGAGCTCCTCACGGCGGCCCGGGCCCACCACGTCGAGGCGGTCGACGGCGTCCTGGTCCAGGCGATGATCCCGGCCGGGTTGGAGCTCGTGGTCGCGGCCACCGGCGGCCGCGACGGGTTCCCCCCGCTCGTCACCGTCGGCTTCGGGGGGATCACCACCGAGATCTACTCCGACGTCGCCTCGGGCCTCGCGCCCGTCCCGCCCGAGGAGGCCTGGGCGATGCTGCGCAGCCTCCGGGCCTGGCCGCTGCTGGCGGGGTTCCGCGGCGCTCCGCCCCGGGACGTGCACGCCGCCGTCGACGCCGTGGTGCGCGTCGGGCACGCGGCGGTCGCCGCCGGGCCCCGGCTGGCCGAGTTCGAGGTCAACCCGCTCGTCGTCGGGCTGCGCGGCGAGGGGGCCACCGCGGTCGACGTCCTCGTCCGCACGGCGGAGGGCGGGGTTCCGGTGGGCGAGTGACGCACCTGACCAGCGAGCAGCAGCAACCCGGTAGCGAACAGGAAGGCAGGGCCGATCGGATGGGACAGGTTCACCTGGAGCGGCGGGACGGTGTCGCCGTCCTCACCGTCGACTCGGTGGAGGTCAAGAACGGCCTCACCCCCGAGATGGGCCGGCAGCTCGCCGCGCTGTGCGACGAGGTCGACGCCGACCCGTCGCTCGGCGCGGCCGTGGTGCGCGGCGCGGGCGGCACGTTCTGCTCCGGGGCGGACCGGCGACGCTGGCGGCCCGGCGCCGACCAGGCGGAGGACGCCACCTACCGGGAGGCGGGCGAGGTCTACGGGGCGTTCATGCGCGTCGGGTCGCTGGCCGTGCCCACGATCGCGGCCGTCCGCGGCGCGGCCGTCGGCGCCGGCATCAACCTCATGCTCGCCACCGACATGCGAATCGTGGCGACGGGCGCCCGGATCATGGCCGGCTTCCTGCGGATCGGCCTGCACCCGGGCGGCGGGTTCTTCACGATCGCCGGGCGCTCGGCGGGGCGTGAGGCCACCGCCGCGATGGGCCTGTTCAGCGAGGAGATCGACGGCACGCGCGCCGAGCAGATCGGCCTGGCGTGGCGCGCCGTGCCCGACGAGGACGTCGAGGAGCTGGCGTTCCAGCTGGCGGCCCAGCCCGCCAAGGACCCCGACCTCGCCCGCCAGGCCGTCCGGTCGTTCCGGACGGAGCTCGGCCCTCCCGGCATCGGCTGGGAGGCGGCACTCCACTTCGAGCGGGCCACGCAGATGTGGTCCCAGCGGCGGCGCAACAGCTCCTGACCGCATCTCCGGTGCAACGGCGCACGGCGAGGAGGAACGGCATGAAGAAGCTCACCGGTCTGTCGATCGCGGGCGTGGTCCTGCTGGCCGTCACCGCATGCGGTGGCGGCGGCGTGGGCGCCGGTGCGGGAGGCCAGGGGGTGGAACGGGAGGCACAGACCTCCGCGTGCCCGCCCCTGACCGACGGGGTGGACGAGAGTGCCACCTTCACGTGGATGTACAGCGTCGGGAACACCAGCTTCGACCCCGACAAGATCACCACGAACAACAGCCAGATGTACCTCTACCCGGTCTACGACAGCCTCGTGCACGTCGACGAGGAGGGCACGCCGCAGCCGATGCTGGCCGAGTCCTGGCAGCTGCTCGAGAACGGCACGGTCCTGGAGCTGGACCTGCGGGGCGACTGGACCTACCACGACGGCACCCCCTTCGACGCGGAGTCGGTCAAGGCCAACATCGAGCGCTCGAAGCAGCCCTGGTCCTACAACGCCAACGCCCTGCAGGCCGTCACGTCCGTCGAGGTGGTGGACGCCGACACCGTCCGCCTGGTCACGGACGGCGGTGCGGGCGCGCTCGTGGGCATCCTCGGCGGGTCGGCCGGGATGATGATGAGCCCGGCCGCGTTCGACAAGCCGGGCGAGGACATCGCGCCCACCGGCGGCTCGGGTGCCTTCGAGATGACCAACTACGTCCCGGGCAGCCGGGTCGAGTACACCGCGGTCGAGAACTACTGGGACCCGGAGGCGCTGAACATCGCCAAGCTCGTGTTCCTCATCTCCGGCGACGACAACGCGCGTCTGAACGCCGTGCAGACCGGCGCGGCCGACGTCACGTTCCTGCGGGCGAGCATGTACCAGCCGGCGATCGACTCGGGCCTGGTCGTGTGCGAGGCGCCGAGCCTGTCGAGCTACAACCTCACGCTCAACACCGCGCGGTCGGAGTTCGGGAGCAAGGAGGTGCGCCAGGCACTCAACCACGCCATCAACCGGGAGGCCATCTCCGCGGTGACGAACGGGTTCTGCGAGCCGGGCGTGCAGATGTTCCCGCAGTTCTACTTCGCGTCCAACCAGGACATCGGGCCGGAGCGCTACGCCTACGACCCCGAACGCGCCCGGCAGCTGCTCACCCAGGCCGGGTTGCCCGACGGCTTCTCGTTCGACCTCGAGGTCATCAACCTCGACCTCTACCAGCAGATCGCCGAGGTCATCCAGCAGAACCTGGCCGAGGTCGGGATCGAGATGTCGATCACGCCGGTGGAGATCGCCAAGCTCGCCGAGGACTTCTCGGTGAACAAGTCGGCGGACGCCACGCTGTCGGAGCAGAAGGCCGAGTCCGACCCGAGCATCCTCACCGCCTCGTACTACCTCGCGGACGGGTTCAACAACCCCGGCGGCTACACGACCGACGAGATCACCCGGCTGCACTTCGAGGCGATGGAGGGGGCGACGGCCGAGGAGCGGGCGCCTGCCTACGCCCAGCTGTTCGAGGCCGTGGTCGAGGAGGCCTACCCGAACGTCACCCTCTGCCACCTGACCACGCCGTTCGCGATGAACGACACCGTGCGCGGGGTGGAGATCTACGCGGACGCGGCGCGTCAGTTCCGCGGCGTCGGCATCGAACCCCAGCCGTGAGCGGCCCGAGGTGCGGCGGGCAGCCGCCGCACCCCGGCTGACGCGCCGACCCCCTGGAGGAGCTCGTGCTCGGTCTACTCGTGCGCAGGCTGCTGGTGAGCATCCCGCTGCTGCTGGTCGTCAGCTTCCTGGTCTTCAGCCTCATCGTGCTCGTGCCGGGCGACCCGGCGGTGGCGCTGGCCGGCCAGAACCCCGACCCGGCCCAGATCGAGGCGGTGCGGGAGCGGCTCGGCCTCAACGACCCGTTCCTGGTGCAGTACTGGCACTGGCTCAGCGGCGCCCTGCAGGGCAACCTGGGCACGTCGCTGTTCACCAGCCAGACCGTGTGGACGGCGATCATCGCCCGGCTGCCCGCGACGCTGTCGCTGGCGTTCCTGGCCCTCGCCCTGGCGATCGTGATCGGCGTGGCCGTCGGCTCGGTCGCCGGCCTGCGCCCCGGCACGTGGACCGACCGCGTCGCCACGGTGGGGGCGAGCGTCGGGGTCGCGGTCCCGTACTTCTGGGTCGGGATGATCCTGGTCCTGCTGTTCGCGCTGGAGAACCCGCTGCTCCCCGCGGTCGGCTACGTCCCGCTGACCGCGGACCCGGTCGCGTGGTTCCAGCACCTGATCCTGCCCGCGACCGCGCTCGCACTGGCCCCGGCCGCGGTGATCGCGCGCCAGACCAGGGCGTCGGTCTCGACGGTGATGAGCGAGGACTACGTCCGCACCGCCACCGCGAAGGGCCTGAGCCCGGTGCGGGTGGTCGGCAAGCACGCGCTGAAGAACGCCGCGCTGCCGGTCGTGACGGTGTTCGGCATCGAGGCGAACCGGTTGATCGGCGGCACCGTCGTGATCGAGCAGCTGTTCGCCCTCCCGGGCATCGGGCAGCTCGCCTACCAGGGCGTGTTCAGCCGGGACTTCCCGATCGTGCAGGGCGTCGTGCTCGTGGCGGCGATGATGGTGCTCTTCATCAACATCCTCGTCGACGTCTCCTACGGCTACTTCAACCCGAGAATCCGGCAGTCGTGACGAACATCAACACCTCCCGGCCGGGACGGGCGGCGCCGCCCCCGCCCGACACGACCACTCCGGGCGCGCCGGCCCCGGACACCGCCGCCCGACCGGTCGGCGCGCCGGGCCTGCGCCGGTTCGTGCGCCGGTTCCGGGCCAACCGGCTCGCGGTCGCCGCGCTCGTCGTGCTCGCGGTGGTCGTGATCGCCTCGGCGGCGGCACCCCTGATCGCCCCGTACGAGCCCGACGCGATCGACGTGATCAACCGGCTGTCCGGCTCGACGCCCGAGCACTGGCTCGGCACCGACGCACTGGGCCGGGACACCCTGAGCCGCCTGCTCTACGCCGGTCGGGTCTCGTTGTTCGCCGCCGCGATCGCGGTCGGCATCGCCGTGGTCATCGGCGTGCCGTTCGGCCTGCTTGCCGGCTACTTCGGCGGCTGGTCGGACTGGCTGCTGGGCCGCGCCGCCGACGTCCTCATGACCTTCCCCGCGATCATCCTGGCGATCGCGATCATCGCCGCCACCGGACCAGGGCTCACGAACGCGATGATCGCCCTGGGCATCGTCTACTCGCCCCGGCTGTTCCGCGTGGTGCGCAGCGCGACGCTGGCGGTGCGGGCCGAGACCTACATCGAGGCGTCGGTCAGCATCGGCACGCCGGTGCGCAGCATCATCGCCCGCCGCGTCCTGCCCAACATCCTCTCCCCGCTGCTCGTGCAGGTCTCGCTCATGCTCGCCGCGGCGCTGCTGGCCGAGGCGGCGCTGAGCCTGCTCGGCCTCGGCGTGGTGCCGCCCACACCGAGCTGGGGCAACCTGCTCGGCCGCGGGTTCACGGAGATCCGGAGCACCCCGCTGCTCGTCGTGTGGCCGGGGCTCGCGATCGCGATCGCGACCCTGTCGTTCAACCTCATCGGCGACGGGCTGCGGGATTCGCTCGGTCGCGAGACCCGGAAGGGGGACTGACCGTGCGTCGATCCGCGATCCCGGCCCCCGTCGCGCAGCCGGCCACCGAGCCGCCGCGCCCGGAGGCGCCGCTGTTGCACGTCGAAAACCTCTCCGTCGACTTCGCCACCGACCACGGCTGGGCGAACGTGGTGCGCGACGTGTCGTTCACGGTGGCCGAACGGGAGATCGTCGGCCTGGTCGGCGAGTCCGGTTCCGGGAAGACCGTGACCGGGCTGTCCGTGCTCGGCCTGGTGCCCAGCCCGCCGGGCAGGCGGTCCGGGGGCAGCATCCGGTTCCAGGGCCGCGACCTCACGGCCCTGCCCGAGCGGGCCATGCGCGACATCCGCGGCAACGAGATCTCCATGATCTTCCAGGAGCCGATGACCAGCCTGAACCCGGCGTTCACGGTGGGGGACCAGATCGGGGAGACCGTGCGGCGCCACCGCGGTGGCGGGCGCCGGGGGGCCCCCCCCCCCGCCCGCCCGGGGGGGGCGCCCGCCGGGCGGCCACCGCCCGCGCCGTCGAGATGCTCGACATGGTCGGGATCCCCAACGCCGCCCGCCGGGTGCACGCCTACCCCCACGAGTTCTCCGGCGGCATGCGGCAGCGCGCGATGATCGCGATGGCGCTCGCGTGCGAACCGAAGATCCTCATCGCCGACGAGCCGACGACGGCGCTCGACGTGACGATCCAGGCGCAGATCCTCGAGCTGCTGGTCTCGATGCGTGACCGGATCGGCATGGGCGTCCTGCTCGTCACGCACGACCTCGGCGTCGTCGCCCAGGTGTGCGACCGCGTCGTGGTGATGTACGCGGGCCAGGTGGTCGAGCGCGCCGACGCCGGCCCGCTGTTCGAACGGCCCCGGATGCCCTATACCGAGGGGCTGCTCTCCGCGATGCCGCAGCTCGGCTCGCGGGAGGGGCGGCTCGCCTCGATCCCCGGCCGGACGCCGGAGCCGTGGAACATGCCGGTCGGCTGCCGCTTCCACCCCCGGTGCCCGTACACGGAACCGAAGTGCACCGAGGGTGAGATCCCGCTGCTGGACGTCGGCTCCGGCCGCGACGCCCGCTGCGTGCGCACCGACGAACTCGAGCTGCGAGGAGTGCAGTCATGAGTAGTCCAGCCGTGAGCAGCGCAGGCATGACACCGATGCTGGAGGTCAAGGACCTGCACGTGACGTTCGCCGGCAAGGGCAGGTTCGGGCGCGGGCACAGCGTGAAGGCCGTCAACGACGTGTCCCTGCACATCGACCGGGGCGAGACGCTCGGGCTGGTCGGGGAGTCCGGGTCGGGCAAGTCGACGACCGGTCGCGCCGTGCTGAAGCTCGTGCCGGTGGAGGCGGGCGAGGTCCGCGTCGACGGCCAGGACGTCACCGGCCACCGGGGGGCCCAGCTGCGCAGGCTGCGCCGCCAGATGCAGATGGTGTTCCAGGACCCGTACTCGTCGCTGGACCCCTCGGCACCGGTGGGCGCGAGCATCGCCGAGCCGCTGCGGGTGCACGAGAAGATGTCGAAGCAGGCGCGCCGCGACCGGGTGGAGGAGCTGCTCGACCTGGTGGGCCTGCGCCCGAGCCACGCCGACCGCTACCCCTACGAGTTCTCCGGCGGGCAGCGGCAGCGGGTGGCGATCGCCCGCGCGCTCGCGCTCAACCCGCGGCTGATCGTGTGCGACGAGGCCGTGTCGGCGCTCGACGTCTCCACGCAGAACCAGGTCATCAACCTCCTGGAGGACCTGCGGGAGCGGTTCGAGCTGTCGTACCTGTTCATCGCCCACGACCTCGCGGTGGTCCGGCACATCTCCCACCGGGTCGCCGTGATGTACCTCGGCCGGATCGTCGAGTCGGGACCGGTGGAGCGGATCTACGAGCAGCCCGCGCACCCCTACACCCAGGCGCTGCTGTCGGCGATCCCGGTGCCCGATCCGAAGCGGAAGGGCGCGAAGCGCATCCTGCTCAGCGGCGACCTCCCCGACCCGTCCGCGCCGCCGCCCGGATGCCCGTTCCACACCCGGTGCGCCTACGCCATGGACGTCTGCTCGCAGGTGATGCCCGCGATGACGCCCGTCGAGGGCGGCGGGCAGACCGCGTGCCACCTGCAGACCAGCGGGCCGACGCTCGCCGGCCGTCCGCTGCCGAGGACGGAGGTGCCCGCGTGACGGGCCCGTTCGACGGGGTCACGGTGGTGGAGTTCGGGCAGTTCGTCGTCGTCCCCTTCTGCGCGCAGCTGCTGGCGGACGGGGGCGCGCGGGTGATCAAGGTGGAGCCGCCGTCGGGCGACGCGTACCGCTCGGGCCCGGCCCAGCTCGCCCCGGGGGAGACCCGGCAGTTCCTCATCAAGAACCGGGGCAAGCAGAGCATCGCGATCGACCTGGGCCATCCGCGGGCGCAGGAGGTCGTGCACCGGCTCGTGGAGGCGGCCGACGTCGTGCTGGTCAACCTGAGCCCGGCCGCGGTGCGCCGGCGCGGGCTGGACTACGACAGCGTCGCGGCCCGCAACCCGCGGGCGGTGTACGGCGCCGTCAGCGCCTACGGGCACGTCGGGCCGGAGGCCGGGCTGCCCGGGATGGACGTCGTGGTCCAGGCGAGGTCGGGGCTGATGAGCTCGCTCGCCGCCGAGGACGACGGGCTGCCGCACCACAGCGAGGTGCAGGCGGCCGACTATTCCACCGCGATGCTGCTGTTCGGCGGCATCGCCGCGGCGCTCTACGCCCGGGAACGCACGGGCACCGGCCAGAAGGTGGAGACCTCGCTGCTCGGCGGGGCGCTGGCGATGCAGAACAACTCCCTCGCCCACGTCTACGGCGCGGACGACTGGCGCCGCGAGTTCGTCGAGGAGCGGCTGCCGCGGCTGCGCAAGGACAGCGCCGGCCACGCCGAGATCGAACAGGTCCGCCGCGCGATGCGCCCCGACGCGCCCACCCACACCGCTCACTACCGCACGTTCCGTACGGCCGACGGAGTGATCGCCGTGGGGGCGGGCAGCCCGTCGGCGCGCCGACGCCTCGCCGAGGTGACGGGCGTCGACGAGACCCTCGTGCAGACCGACCCCGAGGCCTTCCGAGCACGGCTCGCCGCGCTGCTCGTCACGCGGGGGAGCGCGGAGTGGGTCGAGGAGCTGCGCGCGCGGGAGGTGCCCGTCGCGCAGGTCCGCCACCTCGAGGAGATGCTCTTCGACCCGCACCTGGAGGCGGAGGGGCTTGTCAGCGACTACGAGCACGAGACCGTCGGGCGCTACCGCGGGCTCGGGTCGCCGCTGCGGATGAGCGCGACACCGTTCGCGGCGGGGGCGGCGTCGCCCCCGTTCGCCGGGCACACCACCGACCTGCTCGCCGAGCTGGGCTTCGACGCCGCCGAGACCGCTGCGCTGTGCGACTGCGGGGCGGTCGTCCCAGGCGCCCGGCCCACGACAACCACTCCTGCCTGGAGGACGTGACCATGAAGTTCGCACCGACCGCCCTCACCCGCGCCGAGGAGGACCTCCGCCACGAGGTCCGTGAGTTCCTCGCCGCGGAGCTTCCCCCCGACCACCGGCCGGGACTGGGGATGGCCGCGGGCCACGACCCGGGGTTCTCCCGCAAGCTCGCGGAGCGGGGGTGGGTGGGGATGGCCATCCCGCCCGAGTACGGGGGGCACGGACGCTCCGCCGTGGATCGGTTCGTCGTGATCGAGGAGCTGCTGGCCGCGGGCGCGCCGTTCGGGGCGCACTTCGTGGCGGACCGCCAGACCGGGCCCACGCTGCTGCACTTCGGCACCGAGGAGCAGCGGCGCCGGTTCCTGCCGAAGATCTGCGCGGGGGAGTGCTGGTTCTCCCTCGGCATGAGCGAGCCGGGATCCGGCTCGGACCTCGCCTCGGTGCGTACCGCTGCCACCAAGGTGGACGGCGGGTGGATGGTCAACGGCACCAAGATCTGGACCAGCGGCGCCCACCTCAACCACTACTTCGTCGTGCTGTTGCGCACCTCGCCGGCGAACGGCAACCGGCACGCCGGCCTGAGCCAGCTCATCATCGACCTCCGCGCCCCGGAGGTGAAGATCTCCCCGATCCCGTACCTCGACGGGACCCACCACTTCAACGAGGTCCATCTGGACGACGTGTTCGTCCCGGACGACATGGTGCTCGGCGAGGTCGGGGCCGGGTGGCGCCAGGTCACCTCCGAGCTGGCCTACGAGCGGTCGGGCCCCGACCGCTTCATGAGCCCGTTCACCCCGTTCCGCGAGTTCCTCCGGGAGCGGGCGGGGCCGGACGGGGAGCTCGGCGCCGCGGACGCCGAGGTGGCGGGCCGCCTGACGGCGCGCTACTGGACGATCCGGCAGATGTCGCTGTCGGTGGCGCGCTCGATCGACCGCGGGGAGGCGCCGGCGATCGAGTCGGCGCTGGTCAAGGACATCGGGACGACGTTCGAGCAGGAGGTCATCGAGGTGCTGCGCGCCGCGGCCGACACCGAGATCGACCCCCAGCGGGGCTCGCTGTTCGAGCAGCTGCTCGCCCAGGCGATCCTCACCGGACCGTCGTTCACCATCCGGGGCGGCACCACCGAGGTGCTCCGCTCCATCGCGGCGAAGGGGCTGCAGCCATGAGCGAGCGTGAGCGAGCGAATCATCGACACAGCGCGGACGACCGCGCACTGCTCACCGAGGTCGCGACCGACCTGTTCACGGACCTGTGTACACCCGAGACCGTGCGCGCCGCGGAGGAGACCGGCTGGGCCGGGCCGTTGTGGGACGCCCTCACCGCGGCGGGCTTCCCCCTCGTGTCGGTGCCGGAGGAGGCCGGCGGGTCCGGGGGCAGCGTCGCCGACGCGTGCGCCGTGCTGCGGGTGGCCGGCCGGTTCGCCGCGCCCGTCCCGCTCGCGGAGACCGGGCTGCTCGCGGGCTGGGCGCTGGCGTCCGCCGGGCTCGCCCTGCCCGCGGGGCCGGCCACCGTCGCGGTGGGCCGCCCCGCCGACGCCCTCGAGCTGACCGGCGGACCCGGCGGGTGGCGGGTGTCGGGCCGGCTGCACCGGGTCCCGTGGGCGGGCGAGGCCGAGCGCGTGGTCGCGCTGGCGCAGCGGGGCGGCGACCGGTTCGTGCTCTCGCTCCCGGCGGCGGGTGCGGCGGTCGTCCCGGGACGCAACCTGGCGGGGGAGCCGCGCGACACCGTCAACTTCGACGACCTCGCCCTCCCCGACGACGCCGTCGCCCCGGCACCGGAGCACGTGACGGCCGACGCGCTGCTGCTGCGCGGCGCACTCGGCCGCGCCGCGCTGATCGCCGGCGCGCTGGCCCGGGTCACCGACCTGACGGTGCGCTACACGAATGAGCGGGAGCAGTTCGGCCGGCCCGTCGCGCGGTTCCAGGCGGTGCAGCACCACCTGGTGCGGATCGCGGAGGAGGCCCAGGCGGCCGGGATGGCGGCCGCCGTGGCCGCGGCGAGCGCCGACCCCGACCCCGCCTTCTTCGACGTGGCCGCCGCGAAGATCGTGGCCGGGGAGGCGGCGAGCGCGGCGGCGAAGGCGGCGCACCAGGCGCACGGCGCCATCGGCATGACCAAGGAGTACGAGCTCGGCCAGCTCACCCGTCGGCTCTGGGCGTGGCGCGACGAGTACGGCAGCGAACGGCACTGGAGCTCGCGGCTCGGGCGGCACCTGGCCGAGCTCGGGGCGGACGGGCTGTGGCCCCGCCTCGCGACCGGCCTGTTCACCGACTGACATCCCGTCCACCGAGGAGGAGCACCTCGTGCGCACCGACAACGGGCTCTCGGTCGAGGTCGTCGACCGGGTCGCCCACGTCACCCTGGACCGGCCGGAGCGGCTCAACGCCCTCAGCACCGGCCTGATCGCCGACATCGTCGCGGCGTTCGACGGCTTCACCGCCGACGACGACGTCTGGGCGGTCCTGCTCACCGGCAGCGGTGAGCGGGCCTTCTCGGCGGGCGTCGACCTCAAGGAGGTGAACCAGGCCGACGGCGCCGCGCGGCCGATGACGATGCCGATGGCGGGCACGACCCGCAACGTCTTCGAGACGGTGCTGGAGTGCGCCAAGCCGGTGGTCGCCGCGATCAACGGGGTCGCCGCGGGCGGTGGCTGCGAGATCGCGCTCGCCTGCGACGTCCGGCTGGCCGCCGACCACGCCCGGATCGGGCTGCCCGAGGCCAAGCGCGGCATGGGCGCCAACTTCGGGTGCCAGCTGCTGCCGCGGATCGTCCCCCGGGGCATCGCCTACGAGCTGTTGTACCTGGGCGAGCTGATCTCCGCGCAGGAGGCGCACCGCTGGGGGCTGGTCAACCGGGTGGTGCCCGGCGACCGGTTGGCCGAGGAGGCGCGCGAGTTCTGCCGTCGCCTCGTCGCGAACGCGCCGCTCACCGTCCGCCGCTACAAGGCCATGATCGGCAAGGGCGCGGAGCTGCCCCTGTCGGCCGCGCTGCGGTTGTCGGTCGGCCCGAACCCGTACCTGAGCGAGGACCGCGCCGAAGGGGTCCGCGCGTTCCTCGAGAAGCGCGATCCCGTCTGGAGGGCGCGATGACCGGCGAGCTGGACCGGGACGGTGCGGAGGCGCTCGTCCGCGCGTACTTCGCGGCCTGCAGCCGCGGCGACGTGGCGGCGGTCGCCGGGTCGTTCTGCGCCGACGCCGCGGTGTACGACACGAACCACCGCCCGGCGCGCGGCGCCGCGGCAATCGGCGACTTCTACGCGAAGGTGCGCGACCGCTGGCGCGGGGCGACGTGGCACGTCGACACGTTCGTCGGCGACGGCACCGCGGCGGCGGCCGAATGGACCATGCTGGTGGAGCGCGACGGGGCGACGGTGCCCGTCCGCGGGTCGGAGCACTACGAGTTCGCCGACGGCCGGATCCGCCAGATCCGCCAGTACTGGACCCACGATCCGGGCGCCGTCCGGACGGAGCTGCGCGAGTACCCCTACGGCGACGACGCCCGCTTCGTCACGTAGGTCCGGCCCGCGGCGGGCAGGATGGGGGCGTGACGATCTGCGCCGACCGCCTGCCCACCGCCGTCCTGCTCGATCTCGACGGCACCCTCGTCGACTCCGCCGACGGCATCCTCGGCTCGCTCCGCGCGGCGTTCGACGAGCTCGGCCTGCCCTGGCCCGAGGGCGTGATCGACCGCGGCATCCTCGGCCCGCCGCTCTACCGGACGCTGCCGACGATTATCGGCGCCGAGGCCGCCGCCGCGGTGATGCCGGTGTACCGGCGGCACTACGCCGAGCGCGGGCTGCTGGAGTGCACGCCCTACCCGGGGGTCGACGCGCTGCTGCGCGAGCTCGCCGACGCCGGCGTGCGGCTGGCGCTCGCCACGAGCAAGGCCGAGGTGTACGCCCGGCGGATGCTGGCCGAGCGCGGGTGGGACGAGCTGTTCGCGGAGATCGTCGGCGACACCCTGGACGCCGCCCGCCCCACGAAGGCCGACGTGGTGGCCGAGGCGCTGGCCCGGCTCGGGTCGCCGCAGGACGCCGTCATGGTCGGCGACCGCAGCAACGACGTCGACGGCGCGCGCCGCAACGGGCTCGACTGCCTCGGCGTCGGCTGGGGCTACGGGCTGCCCGGCGAGCTGGCCGAGGCGGGCGCCGTCGCGATCGTCGACAGCGCCGCGGAGCTGGGGGCCGTCCTGCTGCCGTCACGCACGGGCTGAGCGGAGCTTGCGGAGCGAACATCGGCGCTGAGCGGAGCTTGCGGAGCGAGCGGAGAGCGCTGGCCGTCAGGGCACCAGCCGGAACCGGTGGTCGACGTGCTGCTCGACGGCGTCGCGGCTGTAGAGCAGCGGGAAACTCCCGTCGACCGCCCACTCCGGGAACAGGTCGGCGTAGTGCGGGTCGCCCGGGCGGCCGGACTGGCCGGGGGAGTTCATCGCCACCGACAGGTCCCAATCGCCGACGTCGACGACGATGCGGAACGTCGCCCCGGCCGTCTGCCGGAACGTGTCGTCGTGGGCGGTGTTGCCGACCGTGTTGCCGCTGCCGCCGCGGGGGAGCGGGCCCACCTGCGTGCCGGGGAAGTCGTCGGGCAGCAGCAGCGCGGCGGGGTGCTCCAGCCGGGCGTGGTGCAGCCGGCCCCACGCCCATGCGCCGGGGTCGGGGCCGAGCAGCTCACGGGTCTCGCGGACCGCGGCCGCGAGGGTGTCCAGCAGCAGCGCGCCGAGCACCGTCGGCCCGGCGGCCGGGTCACCGCCGCCGAGGATCGCCGGGTCGCCCAGCAGGGCGAGATCGGTGCGCATGTCGCCCGAGCGGGCCTCGTCCGGGGTGATCCGGGCGAGCGCCTCGGCCACCCGGTCCGGAGGCACCAGGCGCGCGAGCGCCGCCGACAGCAGCCGCGGCCGCAGGTGCCGGCGATGCCACACCTCGTACAGCGCCGCGGCCGCCGAATCCGCCGACTCGTCGCCGTCCCAGCCCGCCAGGAGCGCCAGCCCGGTGGCCACGTCCGCGCCGTCCGGCTCGAGCCCGGCCAGCGCGGCCAGCACGTGCCGCGCGGCGACGTTGCCGTAGTCGCCCTGCAGCGCGACGCAGTCGGCCACGGTGACGCCGCGGGCGTCGCGCAGCACCTCGCTGATCCGGTCGTGCCGGTAGCGGTGGTACCAGTCGTAGGTGATCGTGCGCTCGTCGTTCGGGTAGTCGGCGGGGAGGTTCATCTCGTTCGCCGTGGCGACCCAGTCCCGCTCCGGGTTCTCCGACGACGGCAGCTCGTCCATGTCGTGGAAGCCCTGCCACTCGTACCGGCCGTCGCCGGGCACCGGCAGCATCCCGTCCCAGTTCGGGCGGATCGGCACGAGCCCCGCCGGGTGCCAGCCGATCGTGCCGGCCGGGTCGGCGTAGACCTGGTTCTCGCCCGGCGCGCCCCAGCGGTTCATGCTCGCGACGAACGCGTCGCACGTCGGCGCCGTCATGTACTCGATGCTGCCGAGGTAGGGCGCCATGCCCGGCTCGAGCCACGCCGCACGCACGGCGAACGCGGTGTGCCACTGGGGGTCGGCGTGGATCACCGGCCCGTGCCGGGTGAAGTGCAGCTCGACGGGGACGGGTTCGCCGCCGGCGACCGGTATCTCCTCGGTCACGGTCGTCATCGGCTCCCACCGGTCGCGGTAGGAGTACTCGTCCGCGCGTTCCGGGTGGGTCCGGTAGACGTAGAGGTCCTCCTGGTCGATCGGGAAGATGGTCAGGCCGAACGCGATGTGCCCGTTGTGGCCGATGGAGATCCCGGGCAGGGCCGGCTCGCCCGCGCCGATCACGTCCAGGCCCGGCGCGGACAGGTGCGCGAGGTAGCGCAGTGACGGCAGCCCGACCGTGCGGTGCGGGTCGTTCGCGAGCAGCGGGCGCCCGGTGGCGGTCCGGCCGCCGCCGACCACCCAGTTGTTGCTGCCCTCCGGGTCGGTGCGCCCGGCGAGGCTCGCGGCGGGGGCGCCGAGCACCGGCGGCGTGGTCGCGAGCCGGTAGACGCGCAGGACGTCGTCGGGGATCAGCGAGAGGTCGAGGCCGTCGGGGACCGTGATCGGGCGTGCCGGCTCGCGGACCCGGCGCAGGTCCTCCACCTGCGGGCCGAAGTCGCGCAGCGTCAGCGCCCGCGCCACCTCCTGCTCGAGGTTGCCGAACAGGCCGTGGCTGCGGATCCGGGCGACGTCGGCGGGCGCCCAGCGCGACGGCCGGAACCCGAGCGCGGCGAACTCCGGCGGAAGGAGGTCCGGGCGCTCCTCGCACAGGGCGACGAACGCGTTGATGCCGGTGACGAACGAGGTGGTGATCCGTTTGGTGTCCGAGCCGTACGCGAGCCACTCCGCGTGCATGTCGCCGCGGTAGAGGAACAGCCGCGCGGCCCGGTCGTGCTCGACGTAGTCCGGCCCGAACACCTCCGCGAGCAGCCCGAGCCCGCGCCGCCGCCACAGGTCGAGCTGGAACAGCCGGTCGCGGGCCGCGGTGAACCCCTGCGCGAGGAAGACGTCCTGGGCGCAGGAGGCGTAGAGGTGCGGCACGCCCCAGGTGTCGACGAGCACCTCGACCGGGGCGGACAGTCCTGGCACGCGGTACTCGGTGGGCTCCGGCACGGGCTCGGTCCTCCGTCGCTGGGGGTCGGCAGAGATCGCCCACCTACGATGTCAGATATGACAGGGCCAGACATGGGGACGACGCAGGTGCGGCTCGCGTACGGCGAGAACGGCCTGTCCGTGGAGCTGCCCACCGCCCGCACGACCGTGGTGGAGCCCGTCTGGACGCCGGGTGCCCCCGACCAGCGGGCGGTGCTCCGCGAGGCGCTGCACAACCCCGTCGCGGGCCCGCCGCTGCGGGAGATCGCCCGGCGGGGCCAGAAGGTCGCGATCTCGATGTGCGACGGCACGCGGGCGCAGCCGCGGCACCTCATGATCCCCGCCGTGCTCGCGGAGCTCGACGGGATCATCGACCTCGACGACGTCGTCATCCTCGTCGCCACCGGCACCCACCGCGGCAACACCGAGGCCGAGATCCGCGCGATGCTCGGCGACGAGGTCGTCGACGCCGTGCACGTGCTCAACCACGACGCCCGCGAGCCCTCGTCCCTGGTGGACCTGGGCTCCCACGGCGACGGGGTGCCGGTGTGGCTGAACCGGCACTGGGTCGAGGCGGATCTGCGGATCACCACCGGGTTCGTCGAGCCGCACTTCTTCGCGGGGTTCAGCGGCGGCCCGAAGCTCGTCGCCCCCGGCCTGGCCGGCCTCGACACCGTGCTCACCCTGCACGACGCCCGCCGCATCGGCCATCCGCAGGCCACCTGGGCGGTCTGCGAGGGCAACCCGGTGCACGACGACATCCGCGCGGTCGTCGGGGCCGTCGGCGGGGTGCACTTCGGGCTGGACGTGGTTCTCAACCGCGAGCAGACGATCGTCGAGGCGTTCGGCGGCGAGCTGTTCGCGATGCACGCCGCCGCGCGGGAGGCCGCCAAGCGGCTCGCGATGGTGCCGGTGCCGGGGCGCTTCGACGTGGTCGTCACCACCAACTCCGGCTATCCGCTCGACCAGAACCTCTACCAGTCGGTGAAGGGCATGTCCGCCGCGGCCACGGTCGTCCGGGACGGCGGCACCATCGTCTGCGCGGCCGAGTGCCGCGACGGGTTCCCCAACCACGGCTCCTACCGCGAGGTGCTGGAGTCCGCGCCGTCCCCGCGCGCGCTGCTCGACGCGATCGCGGCCCGCCCGGAGACGCTGCCCGACCAGTGGCAGGTGCAGGTGCAGGCCAAGGTGCAGGTCCAGGCGCGGGTCGTGATGCACACGTCCTACCTGTCCGACCACGCGCTGGAGGCCGCACACCTGGAGCAGACGGCGGACGTCGCGGCCACGGTGGAGGAGGCCCTGGCCGCGGCGGGCAAGGACGCGCGGGTGTGCGTGCTGCCCGAGGGGCCGCAGACGATCCCATACGTGCAGCCGGCGTAGCGACCGGGTGGCAGGCTGGCGCAATGGCGGAACGGGGTACCGACACCGAGCGCGAGTGGCAGCGGGCGCGGGAGCTGTTCGCGTCCGCGCGCCGGATCACCGCTCTGACCGGTGCCGGTCTCTCCACTGCCGCGGGCATTCCGGACTTCCGGGGCCCGAACGGCGTGTGGACGAAGAACCCCGAGGCACAGCGGCTGAGCGACATCCACAGCTACGTCGCCGACCCCGAGGTGCGGCGCGAGTCCTGGCGGAGCCGCGCATCGCACCCTGCATGGGACGCCGTGCCCACCGCGGGCCACCGCGCCTTCGTCGAGCTGGCCGAACGCGGCCGCCTGCGCGCGGTGCTCACCCAGAACATCGACGGCTCCACCAGCGTGGCGGGCTCGATCCCGCCTACGTCCTCGAGTTGCACGGCTCGATGTTCGGCACGGTGTGCCTGGACTGCGGCACGCGGGGCACGATGCACGACGCCCTCGCCCGGGTCGCGGCGGGCGAGGAGGATCCTCCGTGCCTGGACTGCGGCGGGATCCTGAAATCCAGCACCGTGTCCTTCGGTCAGGCCCTGGACGAGGAGATCGTGCGGCAGAGCCGGCGCGCAGCGCTGGACTGTGACCTCTTCCTCGCCGCAGGCACCTCGCTGACCGTCCACCCGGCCGCAGGGTTCGCCGACCTCGCCCTCAGCGCCGGTGCGGATCTGGTCGTCTGCAACGCCGAGCCCACCCCCTACGACGGGCACGCCACCGCCGTGCTCCGCGAACCACTCGACGAGGTGCTCCCCGCACTCGTGGCCGCGTGCACGTCCCGGCCGATCTGACGCTCTCCGCGTTGCGGGATGGTGCTGTCCCCGCGGATGGTGCGAACGTGGTCGGTGTGTGCCACCCTCTCTCTCGCCGAGCAGGGTGCGTTCAGGGTGGGGCGGGGGAGGAGCGATGGACCTGGCAGAGCTTGGCGCTGTCGAGCTGACGTACACGTCGTTGGACAACCTGGATTCCGGGAGCGGAGGCCAGATCTACGGCACCATGGAGGGCTCGGTGACCGGGGAGCGACTCGATGGGACCCTGCATCTGACGAACCTCGCTCGCCGCCGCCCGGACAACGTCAACCAGCCGACCCTGCGCGGTCTGCTGAGGACGCGGGACGGTGCGCGTGCCTGGGTCGAGCTGGACGGCGTTGCCACCTTGCGTCGCGACGACGGCGCGCGGGTTTTCGTCACGTCCTGCCGCTTTCAGACGGGCGACGAGCGGTACGCGTGGCTGAACTCCGTCTTCGGTGTGCTCGAAGGCGTCCTCGACGTCGTCGAGGTTGGAGGCAGCGCGCGTGGCCGGCTGTTCGAGTGCCGGGCGACGCTTACGTAGCCACCTCCCGGTCGGCCATCCGATCAGCTGCGTTCCGAGCATTCTGGGTCGGACCGGTCCGCGGAGCCGTCGGACCCACTCCTCGTCCCCATGAGGGCCCGTTCGGCCTGGTCGACGAGCCGTTCGGCCGAGCCGCGGGCGAACCGGCCGGGCGTGCCGTAGTAGCGGTGGGCCTCGTCCACCTCGTAGCCGCCGCAGGCGTACTCGTCCGCCGGCGGAAGGTATCCGGGACAGCCGTTGCTGTACCCCGCCACCAGGACGGTCGCGCCCGTGCCCGCCGCGTGTTCCCGGATCCGTCGCGCGGTCGCGGCGAACGGTTCGCCGGGTAGCGCGACGACCAGCGCGGGGCCCCACCGCAGGACGTTCACCGGGGCGGGCCACGGCGCCGGGTTGCTCTCGCGGGCGAGTATCCGGCGCCCCCAGTCGGCCCAGCAGCGCATGAGCGCTGCCCGGGCGGGGTCGGCCTCGGCCGCTTCCGCCTCCCACGCCGCGACGTCGGCGGCGAGCGCTGCGGGGTCGGGGACGTCGAGGTCGAGCGCCACCTCCCGGCGGGCCGCGGCCACCGCCGCCGGGCCGGGCCGTGGGGCCGCGGCCAGCGCGGCCTCGGCGATGTGGACGCCGACCCGTTCGCACTCGGCGAAGGTGCGATCGGCGGCCGTGGCCGTCGAGATCGACGCGTGCGCGCTGTGGCCGGTGTTGGCGTCGCCCGCGCAGCCGGTCACGAACAGCACCGGGCCGCCGAGCCGCTCGCCCAGGATCCGGCGGACGACCCCGGGGTAGTCGGCGGTGAGCAGCGTGTTGTCCGCGCCGAGGACCACCGGGTGGCACGCGTAGGACACGACGGCCGCGAGCAGCGAGCCGTCCGGGCGGCGCAGGTGCACCACCGGGAGCGCGTCATCCACGGGTCCACCGGGCCGGCGCCGGTTGCGGGCCACGCCGGGGTCCGCGCCGTACCCGGCCAGCACCTCGACCGGCTCGCGCGCGGCCCGCGCGGCGTCCACCGCGTCGACGCAGGTCGCGATCACTCCGTCGAGCCACGTCGCGTCGACCGGCCCGCCGAGGCGGCCCCGCATGCTCGCCGGGCCGCCGTGGGTGTGCGTCGCGTGGACGACGACGCGCTCCGCGGGCAGGCCGCACCGCCTGCGGATCTCCGCGCAGTCGTCCTCGTGCAGCCCGACGGCGTCCACCGTCACCAGCGCCGTGTCCTCGACCACCAGCGCGTGCACCAGCAGGGGGTCGTGCACCCCGCTCGCGCGCGCCTCGCGGGCCACGAACCCGGACATCGCCGCCCCGGGCCGCGGCGTCACGTCCCGGACGGCGACGCCGGCCCTCACGCCACGACCTCGCCCCCGGCGACCACCCGGCGGATCCGCAGCGCTGTGTCGCCGGGGGAGTGGTCGGCGAGCAGCAGGTCGGCCTGGGCGCCGGGGGTCAACCGGCCGCGACCGCCGACGAAGCGGCCGGGGTTGGCGGTCGCGAGCCGGACCGCGGCGGCGAACGGGATCCCCGTGAGGCGCGCGACCTGTGCGACGCCGTCGGCCAGCGACCGCGCCGCGCCCGCGAGATAGGGAGTGCCGGCCTCGGACAGCCTCCCGTCCGCGGACAGCACGACGGAGCCGCCCACCGGGGTCGTGTACTCGCCCGGCGGCATCCCGGCCAGCGCGACGGAGTCGGACACCAGCACCGCCCGGTCGAGGCCCTTCGCGCGCAGCATCGCCGTCAGGGTGTCGGCGGGCAGGTGGTGGCCGTCGGCGATGAACCCGGCCGTGAGGCGATCGTCGGCGAGCTGGGCCCACAGGTGGTTCGGGTGGCGGGGGAGCATCGCGTGCGCCCCGTTGCCGAGGTGGGTCGAGAGGAGCGCCCCGGCGTCGACGACCGCCCGCACCTGCTCGGGCGTGGCGTGCGTGTGGCCGATCGCGACGACCGCGCCCGCCCGCGTCAGGTGCTCGGTGTAGGCGACCGCCTCCGGGTGGTGCGGGGAGAGCGTCACGATGCCGACGAGCCCGTCGGCCGCCCGCTGCCAGCGGTCGAACTCGGCCGGGTCCGGCGGTCGGACCTGCGCGGCGGGATGCACACCGCGCGGGCCGTCCTCGGGCGAGATGTGCGGGCCCTCCACGTGCACGCACGGGACCGCCCGGCGGGTGGCCTTGTCGCGGGCACGCGCTTCGGCGATCGCGCGCAGCGACCGGACGATGTCCTCCTCCGCCGCCGTGATCACGGTCGGGACCACGGTGGTCGTACCCGCGCGGGCGAGGGCGCGGACGAGCGCGACCACGGCATCGGGGGTCACGTCGGGCCCGTTGACGTCGTGCCCGCCGTAGCCGTTGACCTGCAGGTCGACCAGCCCCGGCAGCAGCCACGGGACGTCGTCCGCCGGGTCGGCGACGTGCTGCACGTGCGCGACCACCGGGCCGTCGGTCACGACGTCGAGGACGCGCCCGGTGGCCGGGTCCCGGCCCCAGAGGTTCACAGCGTTCATCAGAGGGACCGCACCCGCCCCCGGAACCGGTCGAGGAACCGGCCGTTCGCCTCGTCGCCGCCCGGCGCGTTGCCGCTGCGCCACACCGGCGGCTCGATCCCGCGGGCGGCGAGCGCCTCGACGGTGGCGAGCGTGAGACAGTTGAGCACGTAGGCATTGGTGAACGTCGATACCGCGGCGACGGGCTCGGCCGACCCGGGCACGTCCATGACCGCGTCGCCGATCGGCACCTTGCTGTCGATCGCGACGTCCACCAGGTCGTGCAGGTTCGCCTTCGTCGGGTGGCGTGCCGGGTGGTGGGCCGCGGTCCGCTCGGCGTGCTCGCGCGAGCTGATCCCGATCAGCCGCACGCCGCGCTCGCGGGCGGTGAGCGCGGCGTCGATGAGCGCCGCGTTGATCCCGTAGGCGTTGACGAGCACGAGCAGGTCGCCGTCGCCCAGGCCGCGGTCGCTGATCACCACGCGCCCGTAGCCGGGGGTGCGCTCGATCGCCATCGACCGCAGTGCGCCGTTGGACAGCAGCGTGCCCTCGTCGAGGATCGCCGAGATGTGCATGAGCCCGCCCGCGCGGAAGAACACCTCCTGCGCCGCGAGGTTGGAGTGTCCGCCGGGGCCGAACACGTGCACGAGCCGGTCGGCCGCGATCTGGTCGGCGAGCAGCTCGGCTGCCGCGCGGATCGCGCCCGCCTCCTCGGTGAGGATCCGCTCGAGGTGCCCGTGGACCGTGTCGAGGTAGCTGCGGAACGTCGGATCAGGCACGGGGAGCGGCCTCCACGTCGAGGTAGAGGGTGACGTCGGCGTGGGTGCGCAGAGCGGTCGCCGGGTCGGCCGCGGAGACCGGCGCGTGCAGGGCGCGGGCCACGGCGTGCCGCTTGGTCGCACCAGGCACCACGCAGAACAGCCGGCTGGCGTCGAGCAGCCGCGGGATCGTGAGCGTGATCGCGTGGGTCGGCACGTCGTCGACGCTCGCGAACGCCCCGTCGTCGACCTGCTGCTCCCGGCAGGTGCGGTCCAGCTCCACCACCTTCACGGCGACCGGGTCGTCGAGGTCGGCGACTGGCGGGTCGTTGAAGGCGAGGTGGCCGTTCTGCCCGATGCCGAGGCACACGACGTCGATCGGGGCCTCAGCGAGCAGCTTGGTGTAGGCCGCCACGGTCGCGTCGGGGTCGTCACCGGGGTCGATGCGGTGCACCTCGGCGAACGGGAGCCGAGTGAAGACCGCCCGGTCGAGCCAGTTCGCGAACCGCGCCGGGGCCTCCGCGGGCAGGCCCAGGTACTCGTCCATGTGGAAGGCGGTCACCCGGGACCAGTCGATCCCCGGGGCGGCGACCAGGTGGTCGAGCATCTCGGTCTGGCTCGGCGCCGCCGCGAAGACCATCCGCACGCCGTCCTGCCCGGCGAGGCGGGCGCGGAGGTCTGCGGCGACGTCGGCGGCGGCCGCCGCTCCCATCGCCGCACGGTCCGCGTGGGTACGCACCCTCGGCATGCCCGGGACTTCCTGTCTCACCCTTCACCTTCCAGCTCGACCAGCATGAGCAGCGCCCGCGCGATGTGGAACGGATCCTTCACCGGCAGCGCCACGATCTTCTCCAGCGGCGCGCCGTCGCGGGTGCGGATCTGCGTCCACTCCCGCCCCGGCCCCTCCGGGAACGTCGCCACCACGTAGTCGTGCAGCCCAGCGTGTCGGTCCGGCGCGAGCAGCGCCGTCGCGTACAGCGCCTCGGCGTGCGGCCACCACAGCTTGGTGTCCCAAGTGTCGACGACGAGTGCCTCGTACGGGTCATCGGTGCGGGCTCCGGTGGGTGCGCCGCCCGCCCTATCGACGTAACGCAGCAGCCCGCCGTGGACGTCGTCCCAGCCGAGGTCCAGCGCCCGGACCGCGATCCGGGCGAGCCGGTCCGGCTCGGCGAGCGCGGACCCGGCCAGCAGGTCCCGGGCGTGGTGGAGGAACCACGCCGCCTCCAGCACGTGCCCGGGCGTGCGGTGCCGGGCCAGCAGGCCGCCGCGCCGCGACTCGTCGGTGGCCGGCATCTCGGCGATGTCGTCCCCGTCGCCGTCGGTATCGAGGTGGCACTCCTCGATCTGCCGGGCGGCGTCGCGCACGACCGCCGCGGCCGCCTGCGACCCCGTCGCCCGGTGGACCTGCTCGCCGACGCCGACGAGGATCATCGGCAGCCCGAACGAGCGGTGCCCGGCGGGCACCGGATAGGGATCGGAGCGGAACCGGCCGGCGTCGATCGCCGAGGCCGAGCGCAGGAGGATGTCGTCGGCGTACCCGCCCCAGTCCCCGTCCGGGGACAGCTGCGCCACCCCGGCGAACCCGAGCGCGGCGAACAGGTCGGCGAAAACGCTCGTGTGCGCCCCCGGCTCACCCGCCCGGGTCGTGACGAACGCGGTGGTGCCGTCGGGCAGGAGCGCGTGGTCTCGGACGAACCGGGCGGTGCGGGTGGCCTGCTCGGCGTACCAGGCGGCGTCCCACCGGTCGCCAGGGTCGAGCACGCCGCGCTGGGCGGCCAGCGCGACGCGGGCGGTCAGCCACGCCCACCGGCCCTGCGACCAGGTGTACTTGTCGGTCGCCACCAGCCGGGTGCCGGCGTTGTCCCAGCAGGTGAGCACGCCGCCGTGCTCCTCGTCCGGGCCGTTCGCCGCCCACCACGCGAGCACGTCGTCCACGAGGTGGCGGCGGTAGGTGTCGAGGGCGGTCACCGGACGGGCTCGCCGCCGGCCACGGGTGCCTCGCTGTCGCGGGAGATCGCGTCGACCAGCTCGTCGGACTCCGCGTTGCGCCACGGGGCGACGAGCCCGATGAGCACGAACGTGATGATCGAGCAGACGACCGGGCCGCCGACCGAGACAGCGGTGGCCTGGTCCGGGGCGAGCGCTCCGATCGCGTCGTCGAACACGTACCGGGTCAGCGCGAAGACCAGCAGGCCCACAGCCCAGGAGGTGATCGCCGCGACGGGCCCGCACCGCTTGAACGCCGGCAGCATGCCCAGCAGCATCGGGATCGCGATCGGGCCGACCAGGCCGCCGAACCACAGGATGATCAGGCCGAGGACGCCGCCGAAGCTGTCGGCGGTCAGGGCGATCATCATGCTGAGCGCGATGAACGAGAAGACGCTGATCCGGCCGATCAGGAGCTCGGTCCTCGTGTCGATCGTGCGGCCGCGTTTCCAGATCGTCGGCAGGATGTCGCGCGTCACCACCGACGAGATCGCGTTGGCGTCCGAACCCGTCATGGCCATCGTGTGCGAGAACAGTCCGGCCAGTACCAGGCCGACGAGGCCGGCGGGCAGCAGCTGCTGGGTGAGCAGGGCGTAGGACTGCTCGGGTTCCTCCAGCCCGGGCAGCAGCAGCGGCGCGGCCCACATCGGGAAGAACATCACCAGCGGCCAGACCAGGTAGAGCCCGGCGGAGAACAGCGCGGCCCGCCGGGCGGTGCTGCCGGTGGGGGAGGCGATGAACCGCTGCGCGAGGTTCCACGTCCCGCCGTTGTAGGACAGCGTGTTGATCAGCAGGTAGACCATCACGAACAGCACGGTGTACTGGCCGTTGAACGGCTCGGCGTTGCCCTCGGGCAGCCGGTCCCACATCGTCCAGATCGTCGGGAGGCCGTCGAGCGCGGCGAGCACGGCGAGGAACATGACGATGCCGGCGACGAACTGGATGAGGAACTGGCCCATGTCGGTCAGCGCGTCGGCCCAGAGGCCGCCGATCGTGGAGTAGATCAGCGTGACGCCGCCGGTGAGCAGGACGCCCGCGGCGAGCGGCACGCCGGCGAACACGTTGAGCAGCAGCGCGGTGGCCGTCCACTTGGCGCCGACGTCGAAGACCTTCAGCGCGGTGCCGCTCCACGCCAGCAGCTGCTGGGTGGGCACGTTGTAGCGGATCCGCAGGTACTCCAGCGGCGAGATGATCCCCAGCCGCTGCCGCAACCGCGGCCAGCGCGGCACGAACAGGAACGAGCCGACCACCATGGCGAAGGTGATGCCGAGCGCCCACCACACGTAGAGGACGAACCCCTCGGTGTAGGCGATCGCGGCGTACCCGACGAACACCGCGGAGCTGTAGCCGGACATGTGGTGCGAGATGCCGGAGAGCCACCACGGCATGCGTCCACCCGCGGTGAAGAAGTCGCGGGAGTCGTGGATGCGGGCCTTGGCCCACAACCCGATGCCCACCATCACGACGAAGTAGCCGCCGACCACCAACCAGTCGAGAAATCCCATGGTTCCTCCGCTCCTGCGCGGCGGTGCCGCACCGGCACCCGATGGCCGAGGATGCTTGCGTGCAACCGGTTGCACGTCAAGTGGTGAGCGGGGATCCGTTACCGGGCGGCAACGCCGGACGGGCGCCGTAGAGTGCGCGCATGGCACGCCGGGAGGGGCGCCAGAAGGCGCCAACGATCAAGGTCGTCGCGGCGGCCGCCGGGGTCTCGACGTCCACCGTCTCGCGGGTGTTCTCCCGGCCCCACCTGCTGAAAGAGAGCACGGTCGCGCACGTCACCGAGATCGCGACGCGCCTCGGGTACGTCCCGCACCACGCGGCGCGGGCACTCAGCACGGGCCGGCTGGGCATGATCGCCGTGGTCGTCCCGGACATCGCGAACCCGTTCTTCCCGCCGGTGATCCGTGCCGCGCAGGCGCACGCCTTCGCCGGTGGGTTCAGCACGGTGCTCGGCGACACCGACGAGGACCCCGCGAAGGAGCTCGACCTGCTGGTCAAGCTCGAGCAGCGCACCGACGGGGTCGTCCTGGTCTCCTCCCGCCTGCCCGAGCAGGCGGTGCGGGAACGCGCGGAGCGCGGCCCGCTGGTCCTGGTCAACCGCGACGTCGCCGGTGTCCCGCGGATCCTCGTCGACTCCGCGCCCGGAATGCGGGAGGCCGTCGACCACCTGGCGGCGCTCGGCCACCGTCACCTCGCCTACGTCAGCGGCCCGGCGTCGTCCTGGTCGGACGAGCAGCGCCGCCGCGCGGTTCAGGAGCGGTGCGCCGCGCTCGGGGTCACCACCACCGTGCTGCGGCCGCACCGCCCGGACCACGACGAGGGTCGCGCCGCCGCGGCGGAGATCCTCGCCGCGGGCGCCACCGCAGCGATCGCCTTCGACGACGCCCTCGCCCAGGGGGCGCTCGCCGGGATGGCCGAGCGCGGGGTGGCCGTCCCCGGCGAGGTCTCCATCGTCGGCTGCGACGACATCCTCGCTGTGCGGACCTACCCGCCGCTCACGACGGTGCACGGGCGCACCGCGGAGGCCGGCCGGCTCGCCGTCGACCTGCTGCTGGAGTTCGTCGAGGACCACGACGGGGACCGGGACCGGCGGCATCTGCTGCCGTCGTCGCTGGTCCTGCGCGCGACGACGGGCCGGGCGCCGTAGGGTCGGGCGCGTGGCAAAGATCTACATGGCCGAGCTCTCGCCCACCAAGCAGGAGCTGCTCGAGCGGTGGGTACCGGCGCGACCGTGGGGTGCGGGCGCCTTTCGCATGATCGGGGCCTACCGGTTCGACGACCCGGCCGGCGAGGTGGGCATCGAGACGCATTTGCTCCAGGCGGGCGACCGCGTGCTCCAGGTGCCCCTCACCTACCGCGGCGCGCCGCTGGCCGGGGCGGACGCCGCGCTGATCACGACGATGCAGCACTCCGTCCTGGGCACGCGCTGGATCTACGACGGCTGCGCCGACCCGGTCTACGTCGCCGCGCTGCTGGCGGTCATGGCGTCCGAGGTCGCCCAGGCGGAGGAGTGGGTGGAACGCGCGGACGGGCCGGCGCGACGGGAGTCCCCGGTCCGGGTGGCCGGCAACGGCGGGCGGCCGAGCGTGACCTGGGGGCCCGGCGTGTCCGCGCCGGTCGACGACGCCGTGGCCACCGTGATCGGCGATGGGCTGGTGGTGTGCCGCGTGGTCGGCGCAACGCCGCCCGCGGCCGGCCCGGTGCTCACCGGCACCTGGCCCGGCCGGGACGCCCCCGCGGTGCTGGCCTTCGCGCGCTGACCGGGAACGACCGCACACGGCGGGTGGCGTCCGCACACAGCGCCGGCGGTATGTGCCGCCTACGGACGGTGTGTGCGGTGCGACCGGAGCTCAGCGGAGCGCGCGGGACAGGCCCAGCGCCGCCGTCCGGACCGCCGGGGCCAGCCGTGCGACGTTGATCCGGCTCACCCAGCCCGTGATCGACAGCGCGGCGACCGCCTCGCCGTCGGCGTCGAGTACCGGGGCCGCCACACAGGCGACGCCGGGGGCGGACTCCTCGTGTTCCTCGGCGATGCCCCGGCGGCGGATCGACTCCAGCTCCGAGCGCAGCAGGCCGGGGGCGATCACCGTCCGCGGGGTGCGGCGGGGCAGCCCGGCGGCGAGGACGGCCGCCAGGCGCTCCTGCGGGCCGAACGCGAGCAGCGTCTTGCCGACGCCGGTGCAGTAGGCGGGCATCCGGCCGCCCAGGCGGGACGGGATGTCGGGGCCGCCGGCGCCGGTGATCTTCTGGACGTAGACGACGTCGGTGCCGTCGGGGACGGCGAGGTGGACGGTCTCGTGGGTGGCCTCGAACAGGTCGGCGAGGAACGGGGCGGCGACCTCCAGCAGGTCGCGCTGGCGGGGCACGAGTTGCCCGAGCTCGAACAGCCGCAGGCCCAGGCGCACGCCGTGGTCGGTGCGCTCGACGGCGCCCCAGGCGGCGAGCTCGCCGAGGAGCCGGTGCGCGGTGGGTTTCGCGATCCCGGTGCGGCGGGAGAGCTCGGCCAGGGTCAGCTCGCCGTCGCCCGGGTGGAACGCGGTGAGCAGGGTGAACGCCCGCCCGAGCATGGAGAGCGGCGGACCGTTCCGTTGTACGGAATGCACGGCTCCATCCTGACGCCGGTCCGGTGCGACAGTCCAGGCATGACACCAGCCAGCACGATCGCCTCCGCGGAGGTTCGCGCGGCGGCCGACCGGTTGTTGCAGGCGCTGCGCACGCGCACGCCCTGTGCGCCGGTCCGTGACCTGCTGCCCGACACGTCGGTCGCCACCGGGTACGCGGTGCAGAACCTGCTCACCCGGGCCCGGCTCGACGAGGGCCGGCGCGCCGTCGGCCGCAAGATCGGGCTCACCGCGCCCGCGGTGCAGGCCCAGCTCGGGGTCGACCAGCCCGACTTCGGCGTCCTGTTCGACGACATGGCCTGCCCGCAGGACCGCCCGATCGACCACACCCGCCTGCTGCAACCGCGCATCGAGGCCGAGGTCGCGTTCGTCCTCGCCGCCGACCTCGACGGCGACGACATCGACCCGGCCGCGGCCCGGGCCGCGGTCGCGAAGGTCGTGCCCGCGCTGGAGATCGTCGACAGCCGCATCGCGGGCTGGGACATCACGTTCGTCGACACGGTCGCCGACAACGCCTCGAGCGGGCTCTACGTCCTCGGCGACAGCGCCGGGCCGCTCGGGGAGCGGGATCTGCGCACCGTCGAGATGACCATGACCGGTACCGACGGGGGCGCGGTCAGCACCGGCTCCGGCGCCGCCTGCCTCGGTGACCCGATCAACGCGCTGGTCTGGCTGGCGCGCAC
This sequence comes from Pseudonocardia nigra, assembly GCF_019396355.1. GTDB lineage: Bacteria > Actinomycetota > Actinomycetes > Mycobacteriales > Pseudonocardiaceae > Pseudonocardia > Pseudonocardia nigra. The sequence continues at coordinate 21,516 of NZ_JAHKRK010000001.1, read as the reverse complement.
GGCCGTGGAGCTGGGCGAGCCGCTGCGCGCGGCCGATGTCGTGCTCTCCGGTGCGCTCGGCCCGATGGTGCCGGTCGCGCCGGGCGCGGCGTTCACCGTGGAGCTGTCCGGCCTCGGCACGGTCCGGACGACCTTCACCGCCGGAACGGGGGAGAGGGCATGAGTCGCACGAAGGTCGCGATCGTCGGGTCGGGCAACATCGGCTCGGACCTGATGCTCAAGGTGATCCGGCTGTCGGAGACGCTCGAGATGGGCGCGATGGTCGGCATCGACCCGGACTCCGACGGGCTGGCCCGGGCGCGCCGCCTCGGCATCCCCACGACGGCGGAGGGGGTCGACGGGCTGATCGCGATGCCGGAGTTCGCCGAGATCGGCGTGGTCTTCGACGCGACCTCGGCCAAGGCGCACCTCGCGAACGCGGCGCTGCTGGAGCCGCACGGGAAGATCCTCGTGGACCTCACCCCCGCGGCGATCGGCCCGTTCGTGGTGCCCGCGGTCAACCTCGACGAGCACGCGGACGCGCACAACGTCAACATGGTGACCTGCGGCGGGCAGGCCATCATCCCCGTGGTCGCGGCCGTGTCCCGGGTCGCGCGGGTGCGCTACGCCGAGATCGTCGCGTCGATCGCGTCCCGGTCGGCGGGCCCCGGCACCCGGGCCAACATCGACGAGTTCACCGAGACGACGGCGAAGGCGATCGAGGTGGTGGGCGGCGCCGACCGCGGCAAGGCGATCATCGTCCTGAACCCGGCCGAACCCCCGATGATCATGCGTGACACGGTGCTGTGCCTCACGGACGGCGGTGAGCCGGACGCGATCCGGGCGAGCGTGGAGGCGATGTGCGCGGAGGTGGCCCGGTACGTGCCGGGCTACCGGCTCAAGCAGGCCGTGCAGGTCACCCCGGTCGCCGCCGACGAGCCGTTGGACACGCTGATCGGGGCCGGTGCGCCGCGGCCGGCGTGGAAGGTGTCGGTGTTCCTCGAGGTCGAGGGCGCCGCCCACTACCTGCCGGCGTACGCCGGGAACCTCGACATCATGACCTCGGCCGCGCTGCGCACCGGTGAGCTGCTCGCCGCGCGCGCCGCCCGACCCGCGGAGGCGACGCTGTGAGCACCCCCCAGCTGTACATCCAGGACGTCACCCTGCGGGACGGGATGCACGCCGTCCGGCACCGGATGACCCCCGACCAGGTCCGCGCCGTCGCCGCGGCGGTGGACGCGGCCGGCGTCGACGCGATCGAGGTCGCCCACGGCGACGGCCTCGCCGGGGCGAGCCTGACCTACGGGCCGGGCAGCAACACCGACTGGGAGTGGATCAGCGCGGCGGCCGAGGTCGTGCAGCACGCGCGGCTCACGACGCTGCTGCTGCCCGGCATCGGCACGCTCGCCGAACTGCGCAAGGCCTACGACCTCGGGGTGCGCTCGGTGCGGGTCGCCACCCACGCCACCGAGGCCGACATCGCCGCCCAGCACATCGCGACCGCCCGCGAACTGGGCATGGACGTGGCCGGGTTCCTCATGATGTCGCACATGGCGCCGGCGGCGGACCTGGCGAAGCAGGCCACGCTGATGGAGGACGCCGGGGCGCACTGCGTGTACGTCACCGACTCCGGCGGGCGCCTCACGATGAACGACGTGCGCGACCGGGTGCGCGCCTACCGGGACGTGCTCGACCCGGGCACGCAGATCGGCATCCACGCCCACGAGAACCTCTCGCTCGCCGTGGCCAACTCCGTCGTCGCCGTCGAGGAGGGCGTCACCCGGGTCGACGCGTCCCTCGCGGGGCAGGGCGCGGGCGCCGGGAACTGCCCGATCGAGGCGTTCGTCGCCGCCGCGGACCTGCAGGGCTGGACGCACGGCTGCGACCTGTTCGCGCTGCAGGACGCCGCCGACGACATCGTGCGCCCGCTGCAGGACCGCCCGGTCCGCGTCGACCGGGAGACCCTCACCCTCGGCTACGCGGGGGTGTACTCCAGCTTCCTGCGCCACGCCGAGCGCGCGGCCGCCGAGCACGGGCTCGACACCCGCGACATCCTCGTCGAGGTCGGCCGCCGCGGGCTGGTGGGCGGCCAGGAGGACATGATCGTCGACATCACGCTCGACCTGGCAAGAGCGTAGGGGCCGCACGGCCGAGTGGGACCTCCTCGGGCATCGGCCCGCGAAGGTCCCACTCGGCCGCGGTTCATCGGTGCAGCGATCGCCAGAGGTGCTGTTCGAGCTCGGCGCTCTCCGGGCTGTGGCCGAACTCGGGTGGGCGGGGGCGGTCGTAGGGGATGCCGACGATCTCGCGGACCCGCCCGGGGTTCGCGCCCATGACGACCACCCGGTCGGCCAGGAAGACCGCCTCGCGGATGTCGTGGGTGACCAGCACGGCGGAGGTCCCGACCTTCGTCAGCACCTCGGCCACGTCGGCCTGCAGCTTCTCGCGGGTGAGCGCGTCGAGTGCGCTGAAGGGCTCGTCGAGCAGGAGGACGTCGGGGCGCACGGCGAGTGCCCGGGAGGTTGGCCCGCTGCTGCATGCCTCCCGAGATCGCGTCCGGGTAGTAGTCGGCGAACGCGCTGAGCCCGACCATGTCGAGCAGTTCGTCGACCGTGTCCCGGCGGGCGCGCCGGTCCGGCTGGATCTCCCGCCCGGCGGCGAGGGTCAGGCCGAACTCGACGTTGCGGCGCACCGTGTACCAGGGCAGCAGGGCCGACCGCTGGAACACGAAGCTCATCCGGGCGTCGGCCGGCGTGGACCCGCCGACGCGGACCGAGCCGCTGCTCGGCTGCTCGAGGCCCTGCATGATGCGCAGCAGCGTCGTCTTGCCGCAGCCCGACGGGCCGACGATCGCGACGAACTCACCGGGCGCGATCTGCAGCGACACGTCGTCGAGGACCGGGAGTGACCGGCCCGCGGCGGTCGGGAAGACCTTGCCGACGGAGTCGATGCTCAGCGCGGGAGGGGCGTCGAGGCCGATGGTCCGGGTCATGTCGTCTCCGTTCGCGCTCATGGTTTCCGCCCGTGGTAGGCGCGGCGCTCGAAGTGCTGGAGCAGCCCGGTGAGGCCGATGCCCAGCGCGGCGAGCAGGGCGGGTGATGGCGAAGATCTGTGGGGTGTCGAAGGACTGGGCGGACTGCTGCAGGAGCAGTCCGAGGCCGACGCTCGTGCCGAACAGGTCGGCGACCACGACGGCGATCAGTCCGCGGCCGACGGCCAGCCGCAGGCCGGTGAGGATGAACGGCATCGAGCCGGGCAGGAAGATCCGCCAAGACGTCTCCCTGCGGTTGGCCCGGTAGACGATGGCGAGCTCGCGGTGGTCGGAGGAGACCGCGGGCCCCGGCGACGGTGTTGATCAGCATCGGGAAGACGGCCAGCGCGACGACCACCGCCACCTTGGCCTGGAGGCCGAAGCCGAAGATGATGATGAACAGTGGGGCGAGGCCGATGATCGGGGCGGCGTAGAGCGCGCTGATCCAGGGGTCGGTGTAGCGGTACAGGGCCCGGCTGGAGCCGATCACGAGGCCGAGCGGGACCGCGATGAGCGCGGAGAGGGCGTAGCCGAGGACGAAGCCCTCCATGCTGACGATCAGGTGCGGCCAGAACGCCGGCGAGGTCAGCAGCGTGGCGAGCGTGCCGACGATCGTGCTCGGCGCCACGATGACCAGGGGGTCGGGCTCGAAGACGAGCACCCCCAGCTCCCAGAGCGCCAGCCCGCCGAGGATCGAGATCAGGCCGTGGGGGACGCGGCGGATCCCACCTGTCGTCGTCCGGTCGGCCGGGGTGGTCGCGTTGCGCGTCGGGAGGGTGCCCGTCGGGTGTGGATCAGTCACGGTCCGCCACCGCCTTCTCCGCGTAGGAGTAGTCCATGTAGTCGGCCTCGGAGACCGGCGACGTCAGCTGCCCGAGCTCCTGGTACTCCTGCACGGTCCGCGTGAACGTCTGCGGCTCGTGCCGGAACCCGGCGGGCAGGTAGCTCGTCGCGGAACCGTCCGGGGGGAAGTAGAACTCGAGCATCTGGCGCACGGCGTCGGTGTCCGGTTCCTCCATCAGCCTGCTGACCCGGGCGACGGCGTCCTCCCGGTTGGCCGGGTCGCGCACCCAGTCGGCGGCGGCCAGCTGGTCGAACACGACGCGGGTGATGTCGGACAGCGACCCGAGCGCGATCGTCTTTCCCTTGAGCTGGGACCAGTCGGTGACGTCCGGCGAGGAGACGACGCCCCAGACGGACCGGTCGAAGTAGGCCCCGATCCCGACGACGTCGACGCCCTTGGACTTGGCGACGAGACCCTCGGGCCCGATCAGGCTGACCTGGATCTCGCCGGACACCATGCCGTTGATGGCGTCCGCGCCCTTGGTCGCGGAGACGTACTCGTCCACGGTCACGCCCTCCTCGCGGAGGTAGCCCAGGTCGTCGGCGAGTCGCGGCCACAGGCGGGAGGCCCCGGCCGCGGTGCCCTGCTCGCCGATGGTGATGACGCCTCCGCCCTGCTGGTCGCCTCGTCGCCGGTGGCGGAGCCGCAGCCGGCGGTGCCGAGCAGGACGGCACCGGCGAGCACGATGGCCGCGGTCAGGCGGTGTCGGCTGGTCTTCGTGGTTGTCAAGGCGACCTCGATGTCGTCGGGTTGGGCAAGGGAGATGGGTGCTGAGCGGCGGGCTCAGCGGGCAGCGGCCGCAGGTGCGGGCACGGCGGTGCCGGTCAGGCCCCCGAGGAGCCGGTGGGCGTCGTCCGGTGCACGGTCACCGCTCCAGGTGACGTACCAGTCGGGACGCACCAGGACCAGGCGCCGCCGGTAGACCTCGGCGGCGGTCGCCTCGGGCAGCCGCAGGACGGTCAGCGAGCTCGGCGGCGGCCTCCTGGAGCTCGGTGGCGGGTGGTGCGTCGGTTCCGATGCGCAGGAGCGTGAACCCCTGCCCGAGCTCGTCGAAGACCGATCGGCCGCCCGGGCGCCAGACGTGGGGCAACCGGGAACCGGGACCCACGGAGGGCACGTACTCGTCGATCCGGTCGATCGCGGCGTCGCCGTCGCCGCTGTCGGTGAGTCCCGGGGAACCCACGTAGCGGGCGCCGAACTGGACCCCCTGGCTGAACCACTGCTTGCGGTCCTGCTCCTCGATCAGCCTGCCGGTCCGCGAGCGAAGCTCGGCGCCGGCGGGGGAGTCGCGGTGGAGCTCGGGGTCCCGCGCGAGCTCATGCAGGTAGCCGTCGATGTCCCGCGCGGCCTGGGAGGTCGCGACGCCGACGGACCGGCGTTCGAGGGCGTAGTCGTCGAGCAGGCGGTCGCCGCCCCAGCCCGCGTGCATCGCCGCGAGCCGCCAGGACAGGGCTATCGCGTCGGCGATCCCGGTGTTCATCCCGAAGCCGCCGAGCGGGAGCCAGATGTGCGCGGCGTCGCCGGCGAGCAGGACCCGGCCGACGCGGAACCGGTCGGCGACCAGGCGGCGCGGGGTCCAGCGCACCACGTCGATCTTCTCGTGCCGGACGTCGTACCCGATCGCCGCGCGCAGGATCTCGTCCGGGTCCGCGGCGGCCAGGTCCTCGTCCCGCGGGATGCGCCCGTGACAGAGGTACAGCGAGCGCCCGTCGAGCTGGATCAGCGAACCCCGGTAGTGCGGGCCGTACCACCAGTACATCCACCCCGGCCGGGTCCCGGCCGGCGGCTGCAGCTCCTCTGAGCGGAAGTAGACCGACAACCGCCGGTCCCCGACCTCCGCATCGCCGTGCAATGACACCCCGACGGCCTTGCGCACCGTGCTGGCGCCGCCGTCACAGCCCACGATGTGCTCGGTGCGGATGCGGCGGGCGCGCCCCTCGGTGTCCCGGGCGGTGACCGTGACGCCCTGCTCGTCCTGCACCAGGCCGTCGACCCGCCAGCCGCGCCAGAGCCGCACGCTCGCGTACCGGCGCAGCTCCTGCTCCAGGATCGGCTCGAGGAAGATCTGGGAGATCCGGTGCTGCAGCTCGGGGGTCGGCCACTCGGCCAGCTCGGGGGCCTCGCCGCGGAGGACCTCGCCGGACGAGGCGAACTCGAACCGGGCGAGCTCGTGCCCATGCAGCGCGGTGGTGTGCACGACGTCCGTCGGGTGGTCGAGCGGCAGGCCGGCCCGCCGGATCCGGTCGGCGAGACCGAGCCGGCGGAAGTACTCCATCGACCGGGCGTTGATGGTGTTGCACCGCGGGTTGGTGGTGGTGTCGAGCGCCTGCTCGAGCACCAGCACCGGAACCCCGCGCCACCCGAGGTCGAGGGCGAGCGTGAGGCCCACCGGCCCGCCGCCGACGACGACCACCGGAAACTCGTGGGTGACGTCGCCGGCGACCTCGGTGGCGTCGGACGTGATCTGCACCATGGCAGGGACGGTAGGTGCGGCTCGACAGGGGGTCTAAGCCGAAGATGGACGTCCTTCGATAGTCACACGACTATCGGATGGTCCACCATGATCGTGCCGACCGCGGAACGGATCTCGTCGGCCAGCGCCGATTGCAGGGGCGAGAGCCTCTTGCTCGCCCGCCGGATCATCTGCAGCTGTTCGGACATCACCGCGCCCTCGACGCGGACCTCGCGCAGCGCGCCGCAGGCCAGATCGGCCCGGACCGAGGTGCGGGACAGCAGTGCCACCCCGAGTCCGGCCGCCACGGCCTGCTTGATGCCTTCGGCACTGCCCAGTTCGATCGCGACGGGCCGGTAGTGCACCCCGATCCCGCGGAGTGCGGCTTCCTGGAGCCGCCGGATCGCGAGGCCCGGAGGCGGGCAGACGGCCGGCAGCTCCTCGAGCCGCCCGGGTGGGATCACGTCCGGGACGTCGCTGTCGGGGGCGGTGATGACGACGAGGTCGTCGCGCCCGAGCGGCTCGGCGACGAAGACGTCCGGGTCCACCGGCATGTCGGTCAGCATCACCACGCAGAAGTCGCATTCCCCCGCCTCGGTCCGGCGCAGGGCGGCCTCGGGATCGGAGACCAGCAGCGTCACCCGCGCTCGCGGATGGGACCGGGCGAAGGCGATGACCGGCGGTGGCAGGAAGTAGTTGCCCACGGACATGCTGGCGGCGACCACCGCGGTCCCGGAGGCGCCGTCGGCCAGGTCCTCGATCTCGCGGGCGAGGACCTCGCGACGACCGAGCACCTCCTTGGCCCACTCGTACACGGCCTCCCCTGCCTCGGTGAGCTTGAGCCGCCGCCCGTCCTTCACGAACAGCTGTGCCCCGACGCGCTCCTGCAGGGACGCAGGTGCGCGCTGACCACCGGCTGCGCGACGAAGAGTCGCTCGGCCGCCCGGTGCACCCCGCCGAGCTCCACCACCAGGCACAGGACCTCGAGCTTCTGCAGCGAGATGCGGTTGTCGAGCTTCATGGCCGACCCTCTCGACGGCGAGGAACCGATAGCTCGCCGGCTATCGATGGCGACGGAGAAGAAGCTTAGACGCCACTGCGATCCGCTCCTAGCGTCGCTTGCGTCCGTGGCCACACCCGCTCACGAACCCGGAAAGGAGCCGTCATGGCACTGGCGCTGTGCACGCTCTCCCACTCGCCCCTGATGGGGGTCAACGACCCGTCGCCCGAGGTCGCCGCCGCCGTCGAGGACGCGTTCGACGCCGCGCGGGCGGAGATCGACCGGTTCGGTCCGGACCTGGTCGTGCTCGTCGCGCCCGACCACTACAACGGGTTCTTCTATGACATGATGCCGCCGTTCTGCGTCGGCACCGCGGCCCGTTCGGTCGGTGACTACGGCACCTCCTCGGGCGAGCTGCGGGTGGACCGCGACGCGGCGTCCACCGTCGTCCGGGCAGCGCTGGCCGAGGAGATCGACCTCGCCCACTCCGAGCGCATGTACGTCGACCACGGGTTCGCCCAGCCGTTGGAGATCCTGTTCGGCGCCGTCGACGCCGTTCCGGTCGTGCCCGTCTTCGTCAACTCGGTGGCCGAGCCGTTGGGTCCGGTGTCGCGCTGCCGGCGGCTCGGCGAGGCGATCGGTCGCGCGGTGTCCACGCTGGACCGCCGCGTGCTCGTCGTCGGCTCCGGCGGGCTCTCGCACGACCCGCCGGTCCCGCGCCTCGACGGGGCCCCGCCCGAGGTCGCCGAGCGACTGATCGCCGGGCGCCATCCCACCCCGGAGCAGCGGCGGGCGCGGGAGGAGGGTCTACGCCACCGGCCGCGACTTCGCCGCGGGCACCGCGACCATCGCCCCGCTCAACCCCGCCTGGGACGAACGCCTCATGCACCTGCTCGCCGCCGGCCGGATCGCGGACACCGACTCCTGGACGGTCGAGGACTTCACCGCGCAGGCCGGGCACTCGAGCCACGAGTCCCGCACCTGGATCACGGCGTACGCCGCCCTGTCCATCGCAGGCCCCTACACGGTCACCACCTCGTTCTACCGGCCGATCCCCGAGTGGATCGCCGGCTTCGGCGTGACGACCGCCCGCACCCGCTGACCCCCGCCGCACGATCGGAGATCACTGTGACCCTCTCGCCGGCCCCGTCGCCCGTGCCCTCGATCTGGCAGGAGCTCTCGCGCACCCCGCTGCGCTACGGCTTCGCCGCCGCCGCCGGAACGCGAACCCGCTACCTGGAGGCGGGAGAAGGTGATCCGTCTGGAGCTGCCCATCGTCTCCGGGGAGTCACTGGGTGGCTGGGTGACGGCATGGGCGGCGGCGCATCACCCCGCCCGCGTGCGCGGGGCGATCCTCAACACGCCCGGCAACATCGCCGCGAGGCCCGAGGTGATGACCACGCTGCGGGAGTCCAGCGTCAAGGCCGGCGTCGACGCGGCCGCCCGTCCGGAGAGCGTCCGGGCCCGCGTCGAGTGGCTGTTCCACGACACGTCCCTGGTCACCGACGAGATCGTCGACGTCCGCCGCACGATCTACACGCAGCCCGGCTACGTGCGGACGATGGAGAACACCGTCGCGCTGCAGGACCCCGAGGTGCGCAGGCCCTACCACTGGGACCCGTCCTGGCTCGGCCGGATCCAGTGTCCGACGCTCGTCATGTGGACCTCCCACGACCCCACGGGAACCATCGACGAGGGCAAGGTCCTCGGCGACTGGATCCCGGGCGCGCAGCTCACGGTGATCGACGACGCCGGGCACTGGCCGCAGTGGGAGAAGGTCGACGAGTTCGACCAGCTCCACGTGGACTTCCTCGCCCGGCTGCGGGCCGAGGGCCGGTGAGGGCGCGGCGAGCCCACAGCCGGATGCCCGGATGCGTCGTCGTCGGATCAGCGTGAACTCCTCCGGCTGCAGCCGCGCGGTGCGGGCCTCGTACTCGCGCATGTACCCCGGCCAGTTCGTGACGACCCGGCCGGACGCGTCGCGGTACCAGGAGTCGCAGCGCGTCCAGGCCGTGCCCGGGAACGGACCCGTACATGACGAACAGCGACGGGAAGCCCGGGACGGTGATCCCGAGGTGGGCCCGCGGCTCGTCCGCCCACGTCTCGGCGAGCGACCGCCCACCCGCGCCCACCACGTCCATCGGGAATATGAACCGTGTCGTCGCGAAGCCGGTGGCCCAGATGATCGTGTCGACCTCGTGGTGGGCGCCGTCGGCGGTCTCGATGCCGGTGGCGGTGAGGCCGGTGATCTTCTCGGTGACGAGGTCGACGTTCGGCCGCTGCAGCGCGGGCAGGTAGTCGGAGCTGAACAGCACCCGCTTGCAGCCGAATGCGTAGTCCGGCCACGCCCTCGCGCGCACCTCCGGGTCGGTGAGCTGGGAGCGCATGAACCGCTCCGAGCGGGCCCGGCCCATCCGCCTGACGGTGTCGGGGTGGCGGATCATCGCGGTGAGCAGCTCGCCGTAGTGGTAGATGAACCGGCGCCGGAACGCCTGCACGCCCGGCAGCCGCCGGACCGCGGCCTTCACGAGCGGGGGTTGCGCATCGGGTCACCGTACGGCGATCACCCGAGTCGATCGAGCTCCAACCGCACCGGGAACGGCTCCTCGGCGGTGAACGTGCCCGTGACGGGGGCGGCGTCGGCGTAGCCGAACTCGCCGGCGCGGTGGCAGGCGGTGAGCGACACCCGCTCCTCGAACTCGATCATCCAGTAGTGCGGGATGCCGGCGTCGGCGTACTCGTCGTGCTTGATCAGGCGGTCGGTGCGCACCGAGCCGGGGGAGAGGATCTCGACGACGAGGACGACCTCGCCCGCGCGAAGGAGTCCTCCGTCCGCCCGCCGCCGTTCGAGCCCGGCGAGGGTCACGATCGCGAGGTCGGGAATCCGCACCCAGCCGGGCGCAGAAGGGGCGGCGAGCTCGAGGTCGATGTCGACGGCCGGCACGATCCGCAGGTGCGGCGGCACCTGGTCGTGCAGTTGCAGCTGCAGTGCATGCTGGCAGAGCTGGTGCTCGGGGACCGGGCTCGGCGCCATCACGATCGACCCTTCCTGCAGCTCGTAGCGTCGGCCGTGATCGGTCTCCGGCAGTGCCACGAACTCGGCGACCGTCATCGGAAGCGGTAGCGCCCGCGGTTCCGGCTGGGGGAGGGCCGTCATGGCGCCGAGTGTGGCACGGGGCACCGACGCTCCGGGCCGGAACGCCGCACCCGGTGCCAAGAGTCGCGATCAGGGCTTCCGCATCGCAGCCCGCCCGGCCAGGGTGGGGTGGTGGCCACCGCACCGGACACCGACGTCGACCCGCTGACCGCTCTCGCCGCCACCGCCGGGCAGAAGCCCGCGGTGATCGATCCCGACACCGGCACGCGCACCACGTTCGCCGAGCTCGAGGACGCCGCCAACCGCCTCGCCCGCGGCCTGCTCGCCCTCGGGCTCGCGCCGGGCGACCGGATCGTCTGGTGCGGTCCCAACAGCCTTCCCGTCCTCACGATCCTGCACGCGGCCCGGAAAGCGGGTCTCGTCGCCGTGCCGCTCTCCTACCGGTTCACCGGCGAGGAGATGCGCTACATGATCGACGACAGCGGCGCGAGCGTCGTGGTCATCGGCGCCGAGCAGGCGCCGAAGATCGCCGATGCGCCGCTGCCGGCCGTCCGGCACGTCGTCGTGTACGGCGGAGCGCCGACCGCGGGCGCCCTGGCCTGGGACGACGTGCTCGCCTCCGGGGCACCGGACCCGCTGCCGGGTGGCGCCTCGACGGGCGCGGCGATGATCTACACGTCGGGCACCACCGGCCGGCCCAAGGGCGCGCTGCGCGACCGCACCGACCCGACGATGACCGCGACCCTCGTACAGCTGCTGCGGCTGCGCCCGGGGGACGAGGTGCACCTGACGACGGGTCCGCTGTACCACTCCGGCCCACTGGCCTGGGCGAGCCTGAACCATCTGCTCGGCGCCACGATCGTGCTGATGCGCAAGTTCGACGCCGCCCGCTGGCTCGAGCTCGTCCGCACCTACCGCGTCACGAACACGTTCACGGCGCCGACGCCGCTCAAACGGATCGTCGCACTGCCGCCGGAGGTACTGGCGCGGGCGGACCTGTCGTCGATGCGCTCACTCGTCGCCAACGCGGCGCCGGTCCCGTACGCGCTCAAGCAGGAGATGGCGGAGACGCTCGGCGAGGGGTTCCTGTTCGAGGTCTACGGCTCAACGGAGTTGGGCGTCGACGCCGTGCTCGAGCCGGAGGACCAGCTGCGCAAACCCGGGTCGTGCGGCCGGCCGGTGCCCGGCGTGGAACTGCGGATCGTCGGCCCGGACGGTGAGCAGGCCGCGGCGGGCGAGCCGGGACAGCTGTACGTGCGGTCGGCGTCGACGTTCTCCGGCTACCACGGGCGCGGGCCGGAGGGTGACGCCGAGGGCTGGAAGTCCGTGGGCGATGTCGCCTACCTCGACGAGGAGGGCTACCTGTACATCTGCGACCGCAGCGGCGACCTGGTGATCACCGGGGGCATGAACGTGTACCCGGCCGAGGTGGAGGCGGTGCTGCACGGCCACCCGGACGTGCTCGACGCCGCGGTGTTCGGCGTGCCGTCGGCGGAGTGGGGCCAGACGGTGCACGCGGCGATCGTGCCCCGGGCCGGGCGGCGGCTCGAGATCGCCGCGCTCGAGGCGTACCTCGCCGAACGGCTGGCGGGCTACAAGCGCCCCCGCAGCTGGGAGGTGCGCGAGGAGCTGCCGCGCACCGAGTCGGGGAAGCTGCTCAAGCGCGTGCTCCGGGCGGAGTACGACGCCAGGACCGGGGACGCGGCTCAGCTCTCGTAGAGCAGTGCCTCCACCCGCGCCCGGTAGTCGCGGTAGATCTGCCGGTAGCGGGCCACGGCGGCGTCGCACTCGCCCCGCTCCAGCAGGGCGAGCGTCTCGGTGTAGCCGTCCACCCAGACCTGCCATGCGTCCCCCCGCGCGGTGTGGGCGAGCAGGCGCAGCGTGCGGGCGACGACGAGGTCGACGTGGGTCTGCAGCTCCCGGTTGCCGCTCGCCATGATCATGATGGTGCTGAAGTCGGCGCCCGCCGCGCCGGCCGCGGTGACGTCGTCCCGGCGCAGGGCGTCGACGAAGTCGTCGAGCCGGGCCCGCATCCGCTCCAGGTGGGTGGCGGTGAGGTTGTGCACGCCCCATTCGACGCCTGCGCAGGCCAGCACCATCATCACGTCGACCAGCTCGAGCGCGCTCTTCTGCGTCAGCCCGGTGACGTGCCGGGTGCGGTTGGGCGCGATGTCGATCAGGCCCTCGGCGGCGAGCTGGGCGATGGCCTCGCGCACCGGGGTGATGCTCACCCCGAGGCGCGCGGCCACCTCGGCGTCCTTGATCACGGTGCCGGCCGGCAGCGCGGCGCTGACGATCTCCTCCCGCAGCTGCCGCAGCACGGCCTCCCGCCGCGTCAGGGGGACGGCGAACGACATGGCACGCTCCGTGGGTCCGGGCCGGGCGGTCATCGTGCCAGACGGAACCCCGCGTAGCCGTCGGCGGCCACCGCGTCGCACCGCTCGCGGTACACCCCGACCCCTCCGACGTAGGCGAGGAACACCCGCGGCTTGCCCGGCACGTTGGCGCCCATGTACCAGGAGTCGGCGGTGGGGTAGAGGGTCGCGTTGCCCGCCTCCTCGACGTGGGCGACCCACTCGTCCTCGGCCTCGACGGTCGCCTCGACCTCGGTGAGCCCCTGCTCGCGCAGGTGCGCGATGCAGTCGGTGACCCAGTCGACGTGCTGCTCGATGGAGACGATCATGTTCGACAGCACCGAGGGGCTGGACGGGCCGGTGATCGTGAACAGGTTCGGGAACCCGGCGACCGCGAGCCCGAGGTACGTCCGCGGCCCCTCGCCCCACTTCTCCCGGAGCGAGACGCCCCCGCGGCCGCGGATGTCGACGGCGGTGAGCGCGCCGGTCATCGCGTCGAACCCGGTGGCGAACACGATCGTGTCGAACGCGTACTCTCGGTCGGACGTGCGCACACCGCGCTCGGTGATCTCGGCCAGCGGGGTCCGGTGCAGGTCCACCAGGTGCACGTGCGGCTCGTTGAACGTCTCGTAGTAGCCGCTGTCGAGGCACGGCCGCTTCGTGCCGTAGGGGAAACTGCGCGGCGAGAGCGTCTCGGCGAGCTCCGGGTCGCGCACTGCGGCGCGGATCTTGCCGCGGACGAACTCGGCGGCCAGGTCGTTGGACGCCTTGTCGAGCAGGGTGTCGGTGTAGGCGCCGATGATGCTGACCAGGTCGCCGCGTTCCCAGCCCGCCTGGTAGGCCGCCGTGCGCTCGGCGTCGGACACCTCCAGCGCCGACCGGGTGGCGAGCGGCCGCGGGATGCCGGAGTGCGAGGTGCGCTGCGCCGCCCGCCAGGCCCGGTAGTCGGCCTTCCGCTCGGCGACCTCCGCGTCGGTCAGCGGCCGGTTGCCCGCCGGCATCGAGAAGTTGGGCGTGCGCTGGAAGACGGTCAGGTCCGCCGCCTGCGCCGCGATGATCGGGATGGACTGGATGCCGGACGAGCCGGTGCCGATCACGCCGACCCGCAGGCCGGTGAAGTCGACGCCCTCGTGCGGCCAGTGGCCGGTGTGGTGGATCGACCCGGCGAAGCGGTCGGCGCCGGGGATCTCGGGAGCCTTCGACACCGAGAGGCACCCGGTCGCCATGATCAGGTACTGGGTGTCGACCGACTCACCCGTGTCGGTGTCGACCTGCCAGCGCCGCGAGCGCTCGTCGTAGACCGCGCTCGTCACGCGCGTGCCGAAGGTGATGTCGCGGCGCAGGTCGAAGCGGTCGGCCACGTGCTCCACGTAGCGCAGGATCTCCGGCTGCGTCGCGTACTTCTCCGACCACGTCCACTCCTGCTCGAGCTCCGGGGAGAACGAGTACGAGTAGGACATGCTCTCGACGTCGCAGCGCGCGCCGGGGTAGCGGTTCCAGTACCACGTGCCCCCCACGCCGTCGGCGGCCTCGAGCACGCGGGTGGTCAGGCCGAGCCCGCGCAGGCGGTGCAGCTGGTAGAGCCCGGACAGGCCGGCCCCGACGACGACCGCGTCCACGCTCCGGACGCCTGTCATCGGGCCGGGGTCTGCTCGGCGGCCAGGTGCCGGTCGATCTCGTCGGAGACATGGGCGAGCCCCGCGGCCGCACCGGGCAGCAGGTTCACCATCTGGAAGAAGCCGTGCATCTGCCCCGTGAACCGGCGGCGACGCACCGGGACGCCGGCCTCCTCCAGCCGGTCGGCGTAGGCCTCGCCCTCGTCGCGCAGGACGTCGTGCTCGGCGGTGAGCACGACGGCGGGCGGCAGCCCGGACAGGTCGGGGGCCTGCAGCGGGGAGGCGTCGGGGTTCTTCCGGTCGCCGGGCTCGGGCGCGTAGTGGTCCCAGAACCAGATCATGGAGTCGCGGCTGAGCAGCAGTTGGTTGGCCGGATCGACGTAGCTGGCGTTGTCGAGGTCGGCGTCGGTGACCGGGTACACGAGCACCTGCAGGGCGATGGCAGGGCCGCCCTCGGCCTTCGCGCGCTGCGCGACGACCGCGGAGAGGTTCCCGCCGGCGCTGTCGCCCGCGACGATCAGCGGCACCCGGGCGCCCGCGATCCGCTCGATCCGCTCGTCGACCCACCGCAGGGCGGCCCAGGCGTCGTTCGGTGCGGTGGGGTAGCGGTGCTCGGGGGCGAGCCGGTAGTCGACCAGCACCACCGCGGCACCGGTGCGTTCCACCATCTGCCGCGCGAGCGTGTCGTACTCGTCGAGGGCGCCGATGACCCAGCCGCCGCCGTGGTAGTAGACGATCACTGCCCGGGGCGGGCCGTGCGGTGTGAGGATCCGGACCGGGATCTGCCCGCCGTCCACCGGCACCGTGTCCTCGGTGACGCCGCCGACCTCGGGGCCGGAGCCGTACATCTCCCGCAGCGCCTCGCCGAGGCCGCGGGCCTCCATGGGGGTCAACTCGTGCAGCGGCGGCCGGCCGCTCTCCGCCATCTGGGTCAGGAACGCGGTGGTCGCCTCGTCGAGTGCCATGGAGCGTCCTCTCGTCGTCGGGAGGTGTGATCGGCACCACCGACGCTAGGGAATGCATCCTGCATCCGACAAGTGCCGGGTCCCGGGACGTACGCTCCGGCCATGGCGACGAGGCCGGGGACGGCGCATCCCGCACTCGACTCCGCACGCGGCTGGCTCAGCGTCGCCGCGGCGTTCGTGTCGATGGCGGTCGTGTTCGGGATCGCCTACGGCTTCGGCGCATTCTTCACCCCGATGGCCGCCGAGTTCGGCGCGGGCAATGGCGCGACGTCGGTGGTCTTCTCGATCACCGCGTGCTGCTGGTTCGTCCTCGGCTCGGTGAGCGGGCGCGCGGCCGACCGGTTCGGCCCGCGCCCGGTGCTGCTGGTCGGGGCCGCCGCGCTGCTCGTCGGGCTCCTGGTCACCTCGGTCGTGACCGAGCTGTGGATGGGCTACCTGTCCTACGGGCTCGGTGTCGGCATCGCGGTCGCGTGCGGCTACGTGCCGATGGTGGCCGCCGTGGGTGGCTGGTTCACGCGGCGCCGGGCGACCGCGCTGGCGGTGGCGGTCGCCGGCATCGGTGTCGGGACCCTCGTCGGCGCCCCGGTCGCGGCCGTGCTGATCGAGGCAGGCGGGTGGCGGCAGGCCCACGTCGTGCTCGGGATCGCCGGCGCCGCGCTGCTGGTGCTCTGCGCGCTCGTGGTGCAGCGCCCGCCGGAGGCCACCGGGGACGCTCCGCTGCCGGTGCGCACCCTCGTGCGGACCGTCCCGTTCCGGTCGATGTACGCGTCCACGCTGCTCGCCTCGCTGGCGCTGTTCGTGCCGTTCGTGTTCCTGCCCGGGTACGCCGTGGCGGTCGGGGTCGAACCCGTCGCCGCGGCCGGGCTCGTCGGGGCGATCGGGATGGCGAGCGTCGCCGGCAGGCTCGCGATCGGCCCGCTCGCCGACCGCCTCGGAAGGATCCGCACCTACCAGCTGTGCTTCGCGGTGCTCGCCCTGTCGTTCGCCGTGTGGCTGCCGGCCCGCTCGTGGCCGATGCTGCTGGTGTTCACCGTCGTGCTCGGGATCGGCTACGGCGGTTGGATCGCGCTGCAGCCGACCGTGATCGCCGAGGTGTTCGGGCTGCGCGGCCTCGGCGGACTGGTCGGGCTCGTCTACACCGCGGGCGGGGCCGGCGCGCTGTTCGGGCCGCCGTTGGCGGGGTTCCTCGTCGATGCCACCGGCGGGTACACGTGGGCCATCGTGGTGGCGGGAGTGTTCGGACTGGGCTCGTTCCTGGCGCTGCTGCCGTTGGGCCGGCCGGCCGCATCGGCCGCATCGGCCGATCGGGCCGGCTGATCGGCGGTCGGCGGCAGCACCGCGCGCAGCCAGTCGAGCTGGCGCCGCGCGTGCACGGCGTCGCCGCCCTCGTGCCCGTTGAAGGGGTACACCGCGATCCGCCGGTCCCGCGGTGCGGCGCCGTAGTGGTTGTAGGCCGCGAACACCGTGGACGGCGGGCAGATCATGTCGCGCAGCCCGACGGCGAACAGCGCCGGCGCGGTGGCGCGGCGCGCGAAGTTGACCCCGTCGACGTAGGAGAGCGTGTGCAGCACCGCGTCCACCGCGCCGCGGTGCACCGACAGGTACTGGACGAGCTCGCCCCACGGGTGCTGCTCGGTGATCTCCAGCGCGCGTTCGACGTGGCAGAGGAACGGCACGCTCGCCAGCACCGTGGTGAGGTCCGGGACGAGGCCGGCGACGGCGATCGCGAGGCCGCCGCCCTGGCTGTTGCCGGCCGCGGCGACCCGGTGGGCGTCGACACCCGGCAGTGCTCGCGCGGCATCGACGGCGCGCACCGCGTCGGTGACGAGGCGGCGGTAGTAGTGCTGCGCCGGGTCGAGGACACCGCGGGTGAGGAACCCCGGGGCGGACGGGCCGGAGCCCACCGGGTCGGGGGTGTCGCCCCCGGAGCCGTACTGCCCGCCCTGGCCGCGGCTGTCCATGAGCAGGTGCGCGTACCCGGCGTTGGTCCAGGCGAGGCGCTCGTGGGGCAGGCCGCGGCCGCGCCCGTAGCCGAGGTACTCGACGACCGCCGGGAGCGCGTCGTCGCGGCCCGCGGGGCGGGAGAACCACGCCTTGACCGGCTGGCCGTCGAACCCCGCGAAGGTGACGTCCCAGGTGTCGACCAGCGTGAGCCCGGTGTCGACCGGGCGGAGGTCGACGACCGGGGGGAGGGCGCGCGCCGCCTCGAGGGTGCCCGCCCAGCTCGCGTCCAAGTCGGCGGGCTCCCGGACGTCGGGCAGGTAGGTCTCGAGCCGGTCCAGGGGGAGGTCGAACTGCGCCATGCGGGCGTCCTCGTCGTCTTTCGGGCGTTCTTCGGGCGTCGTCTCGGGCCGGATCTCAGGTGCCGGGCGGCGGCGCGGTGCTCTCGCGCACGACCAGCTCGGTGGCGAGCTCCACGCGGCGCAGCGCGGGGGTGTCGCCGTGCGCCAGGTCGAGGAGCATGCGCGTGGCCGTGGTGGCCATGTCCTGCAGCGGCTGGTGGACGGTGGTGAGCGCCGGCCCGATCCACCCGCTCAGCGGGAGGTCGTCGTAGCCGACGATCGACAGGTCCCGCGGCACCTCCAGGCCCAGCTCGCGAGCCGCCCGCAGCACGCCCAGCGCCTGCATGTCGGAGCCGGCGAAGACGGCGGTGGGCCGGTCGGGCCGGGCCAGCAGCTTCCTGCCGTGCTGGTAGCCGCCGTCGACGTAGAAGTCGCCGTGGCGGATGAGGGACGCGTCGACGGCCATGCCGGCCTCGTCGTGCGCGCTGCGGAACCCGTCGATGCGCGCGCGGGAGCACAACACGTCCGAGGGGCCGGAGATGACGGCGAGGCGCCGGTGGCCCAGGCCGATCAGGTGGCGGGTGGCGGCGAGCCCGCCCGCCCAGTTGTTCGATCCGACCGTGGGGACCCCGGCCGGGAGGTCACCGGCGGTGTCGACGACGACGAAGGGGATGGACCGGCTCTCCAGCTGGTCCTGCTGTTCCTGCCCGAGGCTCGACAGCACGAGGATGACCCCGATCGGCCTGCGGGCGAGCACGGCGTCGAGCCAGTCCTGCTGCGGCCGGTGCTTGCCCCCGAGCTCGGAGAGGACGACGCCGACTCCGTCGCCCGCCGCGGCGGTCTCGACCCCGCGGATGATCTCGATGGACCACGCGGAGTCGAGCTCGTGGAAGGCGAGGTCGATCAGCGGCGGGCCGATCGTGGCGGGGCCCCGGTTGCGCCGCTTGTACTGGTGGCGGGTCAGCGCCTCCTCGATCCGCGCCCGGGTCTCGGGCGCGACGTCGGCGCGGCCGTTGAGCACCTTCGAGACGGTCGGGACGGACACTCCGATCTCGGCGGCGATCGAGGAGATCGTCGCCGTCCCGTTCGGCGTGCCCGCCCGACTTCTGGGACGAGAGTTCGGCATCGGTGAGGTCCCCCGGGGTGGTGGTCGCGGCGCGGACCGCCGTCGCAACTATCGGAGCGACGGTAGCAGAACTCGGCAGCTCGGCAGTGGCTCGCCGCACGAGTTTCGGACGCCGCCGCGGTCGTCCCTGGTGAGGGTTGACGGTCCGGTGACCTAGGTCCTACTTTCCTTGTGTGCCCACTATCGGCGACTGAGCCGAAATTTTCGAGCAGCGCGACGGGCAGCAGGGCATTCCGAGGGCATGCGCCCGTCGCGACCGGAGACGAGGAAGTCCCATGACCACGAACGGCGAGCCCGACGCGGCAGGCACCTGCGTGCCGGCCTGGCGGGACGCGCGTCGGACGCCGGAGGACCGGGCCGAGGACCTGCTGGGCCGCATGACCCTCGAGGAGAAGCTCGCCCAGCTCGTGGGCGTGTGGGTCGGCGCGGACGCCGCGGGCGGCGAGGTCGCGCCGCGCCAGGCCGAGATGACGGGCGAGCCCCTCGTCTTCCACGACGTCATCCGCCACGGCCTCGGCCAGCTCACGCGGCCCTTCGGCACCGCGCCGGTCGAGCCGGTGACGGCGGCGCGGTCGCTCGCGCGCTCGCAGGCCCAGATCGTCGCCGCGAGCCGGTTCGGCATCCCGGCGCTCGTCCACGAGGAGTGCCTGGCCGGTTTCACCGCATGGCAGGCCACCGCCTATCCCGTACCGCTGTCGTGGGGCGCATCGTTCGACCCGGAGCTGGTGGAGGAGATGGCGGCGTGCATCGGCGCCTCCATGCGCGCGGCGGGCGTCCACCAGGGCCTGGCCCCGGTGCTCGACGTGGCCCGGGACCACCGGTGGGGCCGCACCGAGGAGACGATCTCCGAGGACCCCTACCTGGTGTCGACCGTCGGCGCCGCCTACGTGCGCGGCCTCGAGGGCGCCGGGGTCGTGGCCACCCTCAAGCACTTCGCCGGCTATTCGGCCTCGCGGGCCGCGCGCAACCTCGCCCCGGTCTCGATGGGCCGCCGCGAGCTCGCCGATGTCGTCCTCCCGCCGTTCGAGGCCGCGCTGCGACTCGGCGGGGCCCGCTCGGTGATGCACTCCTACACCGAGATCGACGGCGTGCCGTCGGCCGCCGACCCGTGGCTGCTCACCGAGCTGCTGCGGGACGAGTGGGGGTTCACGGGCACGGTCGTCGCAGACTACTTCGGGGTGCGGTTCCTCGAGACGCTGCACCGGGTCGCGGGCGGACCGGCTCACGCCGCCGCGCTCGCGCTCGCGGCAGGCGTCGACGTGGAGCTGCCCACCGTCGACGCGTTCGGCGCGCCGCTGCTGGCGGCGGTCCGGACCGGGAAGGTCGACGAGGCGCTGGTCGACCGCGCCGCGCGGCGCGTGCTCGCGCAGAAGGCGGAGCTCGGCCTGCTGGACGAGGACTGGGACCCGCAGCCTGCGGACGTCGCGGGCCTGGTGCTCGACGGCCCGGCCGGCCGTGACGTCGCGCTCCGCCTGGCGCGGGAGTCGGTCGTCCTGCTGAGCAACCCGCGCGACGTGCTTCCGCTGGCGCCGGGAGCGCGGGTCGCGGTGGTGGGGCCGCTCGCCGACGAGCCCCTGGCCATGCTCGGCTGCTACTCCTTCCCGGCGCACGTGGGCGTCCACCACCCCGGCACCGGGCTGGGCGTCGACATCCCGTCCGTTCTCGAGGCGCTCCGGGAGGCGCACGGGCGGGTCGTGCACGCCCACGGCTGCGACGTCACCGACCCGGACACCGCGGGCATTGCCGCCGCCGTCGCCGCCGCGCGCCATGCGGACGTGTGCGTGGTCGCCGTCGGCGACCGGGCCGGCCTGTTCGGGCGCGGCACCTCCGGGGAGGGCTGTGACGCCCCGGACCTCATGCTGCCCGGCGTCCAGCCCGACCTGCTGCGGGCCGTCCTGGCGACCGGCACGCCCGTCGTCGTCCTGCTCCTCACCGGCCGCCCGTATGCGCTGGGGGAGTTCGTCGACGGCGCCGCGGCGATCGTCCAGGCGTTCTTCCCCGGGCAGCGCGGCGGGCAGGCCGTCGCGGAGGTGCTGACCGGGGCCGTCTCGCCGTCGGGCCGGCTCCCGGTGAGCGTGCCGCGCGACCCGGGCGCCCAGCCGGCCACCTACCTGGCCGCCCCGCTCGGGCAGCGGTCCGGGGTCTCCAACCTGGACCCGACGCCCGCGTTCCCGTTCGGGCACGGCCTGGGCTACGCGACGTTCGCCTGGGAGGACGCGCGCGTGGTGGACGGTGCGGCCTGGCCCGTCGACGGCGAGACCACCGTCGAGGTGACGGTGCACAACACCGGCGAGATCGACGGTGCCGACGTCGTGCAGCTGTACCTGCACGATCCGGTCGCCCAGGTGACCCGGCCGGTCGTGCGGCTCGTCGGCTACGCGCGGGTGGCACTCGAGCCGGGCGAGAGCGCGCGGGTCGTCTTCACGGTCCCGGCCGACCTCGCCGCCTTCACCGGGTTGCACGGGCGCCGGATCGTCGAACCCGGGGACGTCGAGCTGCGGGTGGCCCGCTCCAGCGCCGACGTCCACGCCGCCCTGCCACTGCGGCTGGTGGGGGAGGAGCGCGAGGTCGGCCACGACCGGCGGCTGGTGACCGCCGCAGACGTCACCGTCACGTACCGCCTGCCGGAGGAGGCGATCGTCGCATGACCGAACCCACCGTCACGATCGACGGGGCCCCACCGCGGGGGCCCGCCGAGGCGGCCACGGCGGCGGCCGTCGCCGCCGCGCCGGCGGCCCGCCGTCGGCGGCTGCGCAGGCGGCGTCCCGGG